>CANQSG010000078.1 GCA_947626485.1 uncultured Clostridia bacterium
GAAAAGCTCGGCGCGGCGCAGATCCCCGAGCGCCTGTTTGACGAGCACATGATCCTCGAATTGCAGGACGGCAGCCTGCGCGCCTACGTCCGGACGGTTTACGGCATCGGCGCCGCCGAATCCTACGACGGGGGCAAAACGTGGGGGCAGGGGCACCGCACCGACCTCGGCGGTCCCTGCTCGCGATTCCACATCCGCCGCCTGCAATCCGGCAGAATTTTACTCATCAATCATTATCAATTCCACAGCCGCGATCACCTGACGGCGATGCTCTCGGAGGACGACGGCCGCACCTTCCCGTACCGCCTCCTGCTCGACGAGCGCGATAACGTCTCCTATCCCGACGCCAAACAGGTCGCCGACGGCTCCATTTACATCACCTACGACCGCGAGCGCGGCTCTTACCGCCAGACCCTCGACGACACCCTGCGCGAAGCGAGGGAAATTCTGCTCGCGAAGATCACGGAGGAAGACATTTTGGCAGGCAAGCTCGTCTCATCCGGCAGTTATCTGAAACACGTCGCGAACAAGCTGGCTGGCTACACGGGCGATCCGCTCCCGTTCGACACGCGGGATACCGATTTCCTGCGCCGGGCGGACGACGTGCTTTCGGAAATGTTCAACACCTACCCGGTGCACTGCCGCAATCTGCACAACGTCGGCGCCGACCGCCTCGACGCGCTCATCCAAACCTACAACGAGCACACGAAAAACGCCGCCGACGTGCTCTCCGAGATGATCGACCTGCTCTCGTCGGTGCAGAGCGTGCCCGGCACGAAGTCGGAGAACGCGATCGTCGAGGAAATTCGCTATTATATCCAGGCGCACCCCGACGACGAGCAGCCGCTCGACACCCTCGCGAAGCAGATGAATTACAGCCGGAATTATTTGCAGCACATCTTCAAAAAGCACACCGGAAGCACCGTGCTGCATTATCAATTCGCCCTGCGCCTGCAAAAGGCGAAGCTGCTGCTGCTCGACCCGAGCATCCGCATCATCGACGTCGCCTCCCGCTGCGGGTACGACAGCCCGAGCTATTTCTCGAAGCTCTTTAAGCGCGAGACCGGCATGACGCCCGAGGCCTATCGTAAGCTCAAAGTGGGGGAGTGACCCCGCGCGTTGCGCATTCCGACCGCCGCCGATTCCCTCGTATGGGTTCCGGCGGCGGTTTTTTGGCTGTTTCTACCGGATTTTTTGCATTCCCGGTTGACTTTACGGCGCTTTTGTTGTATAATAAAGAGGAAATAAAAACCGAAGGGCAATCGGCAGCCCGCACGGCACCCGGAATCCGAAGTTCCGGGAAAGTGCAGGGTTAGAAATTTTTTATTTTGCCCCGCGGTCATTCGAAAAAATTGTTTATTTGGAAAGGAACGGAGAAACGAATGGCAAAAGGCAACCTCATCATCACCATCGGACGGCAGTACGGCAGCGGAGGCCGCCACATCGGGCAGGCGATCGCCGAACGGCTCGGCATCGCGTTTTACGATAAAGAGCTCATTGAAATGGCGGCGAAGGAAAGCGGCATCGACCAGGACATTTTGCAGGATTACGATGAAAAGCCGACCAACAGCTTTTTGTATTCGCTCTCGCTCGGCGCCTATTCCTACGGCAACTCCTTCACCGGCATGCCCGAAATGCCGATCGTCGACAAGGTCTTTTCCGTCCAGAGCGACATTATCAAGTCGATCGCCGAGAAGGAGCCCGCCGTGATCGTCGGCCGCTGCGCGGAAAACATCCTGCGCGGACATGACAACCTGCTTTCGGTTTTTGTGCACGCCGATTTCGATTACCGCATCCGCCGCATCTGCGAATACGAAAACATCACACATGACGCCGCCGCCGAGACCATTCGCCGCGCCGACAAGAAGCGCGCGAGCTACCACAATTATTTTTCCGACGCCAAGTGGGGCGTCGCGACGACCTACGACGTCTGCGTCAACAGCTCGCTCGGGCTCGATCTCGTCACCAACATGATCTGCACCGTCGCGCAGGAACGGCTCTGACCGCGCCCGCGCTTTGCACCAAAAAACCCCGCTTCCCGTAAGATAGAATACAGGAGGCGGGATTTTATGCGGAAAAAACGCCCTTTGCGCGCCAAAAAAGGCCGCGTGCGCAGCCGGAAGCGCCTGCTTTGCACCGGCATTTCGGCGGCGGTTTTGCTGCTGCTTTGCTACACCGGCGGGATTTTGCATTCCATGGTGGCGGCTTACGCGGTTTCGGACGCGAAAACCATCCTTTCCGACACCGCAAATCAGGCGGTTTACCGCATTTTGCAGGAGGAAGGCGTCAGCTATGAGGACCTCGTGCAGCTGCGCGGCGGACAGGATTCGACCGTCAGCGCCCTCGAGGTCAACACGGTGCTCGTCAACCGGCTGAAGACCCGGCTTTCGACCGAAATTTCCGCGCTGCTGCGCGACCGGGAGCGCATGCGCTTACAGGTGCCGCTGGGCAGTCTGTTTAATTCGGAACTGTTCTGGGGCAGGGGACCCGAAATTCCCTTCAATCTCGACATCACCGGCACGGTGCTCACCGATTTCAACAGCGGCTTTCACACCGCCGGCATCAACCAGACCCTGCACCAAATTTCCGTCACGGTCAGCGCGCAGGCTTACGTCGTGATGCCGCTTTACCGCAAGCGCTGCGAGGTCGATACCAGCTTCCTCGTGGCGCAGACCGTCATCGTCGGCGCTGTGCCCGACGCCTACACCTACGTTTTTGACGACGACCGCGAGGACATCGTCGGCGACCTTTTCGATTACGGCGCCGCTGCTGAATAACAGGAGGATTTATGGAACACAAAGAGGCCGAAGCGCGTATCCGGGAATTGACGCGCGCGCTGCGTTACCACAACCGGAAATATTATCTCGACGACGCGCCCGAAATCGAGGATTACGTTTACGACCGGATGCAGCGCGAGCTGCGCGACCTGGAGGAAGCCTTTCCCGACCTCGCGCGCCCCGATTCACCGACCCAGACGGTCGGGGGCGCCGCTGCCAATCTGTTTCGCCCGGTCGTGCACGCCGTACGCATGGAGAGCTTACAGGACGCCTTTTCGTTCGACGAGCTCGAGGCCTTCGATCGCCGCGTGCGGGAGGTCTCGCCCGACGCGACCTATTCCGTCGAGCCGAAAATCGACGGGCTTTCGGTCTCGCTCGAATACGAAAACGGCCTGTTTGTCCGCGGGTCGACGCGGGGCGACGGCGAGACGGGCGAGGACGTCACCGCCAACCTGCTGCAAATCGCCACGATTCCGAAACAAATCCCGTTTTCCGGGCACCTTGAAGTCCGCGGCGAGGTCTATATGCCGCGCGAGAGCTTTTTGAAGCTCGTCCGGCGGCAGGAGCTGCTCGAGGAAACGCCCTTCAAAAACCCGCGCAACGCCGCGGCGGGTTCGCTGCGCCAGAAAAATCCCGCCGTCACCGCCGAGCGCGAGCTCGATATTTTCGTGTTCAACATTCAGGAGATCGAGGGCAAGCAAATCGAAGGGCACATCGAATCGCTCGATTTTTTAGCGTCTCTCGGCTTTCACACGCTGCCGTTTTACACGCCCTGCGCCACGATTTCGCAGGCCATCGCCGAGGTCGAGCGCATCGGCGACGCGCGCGGCAGCCTCGCCTTTGACATCGACGGCGCCGTCATCAAAATCGACCGCCTTGCTATGCGCCGCCTGCTGGGCAGCACCTCGAAATTTCCGAAATGGGCGATCGCTTACAAATATCCGCCCGAGGAAAAGGAGACCGTCCTGCTCGAAATCGAGATCAACGTCGGCAGGACGGGCGCCTTGACGCCGACCGCCCGGTTTGAACCGATTCAACTCGCCGGAACGACGGTCAGCCGCGCCGTGTTGCACAACGAGGCCTTTATCCGCGAAAAATCCATCGCCGTCGGCGATACGATCCTCGTCCGCAAGGCGGGCGACATCATCCCGGAGGTCGTCTCGCTCGTGCGCAAGGGGGCGCGGACCGAGCCATTTTCGATGCCTGACGTCTGCCCGTCCTGCGGCGCGCCGGTCGTCCGCGAGCCAGACGAAGCCGTGCTGCGGTGCGACAATCCCGACTGTCCCGCCCAGATTCTGCGCCATTTGATCCACTTCGCCTCGAGCGACGCGATGGACATCGAAGGCCTCGGCCCCGCAGTGCTCGAGCAGCTGCTCGACGCCGGACTTGTGCGCCACACGCCCGACCTCTACACCCTCGACCGCGACACCCTCTGCCGCCTCGACCGCATGGGCGAAAAATCGGCGGACAACCTGCTCGCCGCTCTCGAAAAGAGCAAGCAGAACGAGCTGTACCGCCTGATTTTCGCTTTCGGCATCCGCCACATCGGGCAGAAGGCGGCGAAGCTCCTCGAGGCGAATTTCCCCGATTTAGACGCGATTTTGGCCGCCGACGTCGACGCACTCGAAGCCATCGACGGGTTCGGCAGCGTGATGGCAGAGGCCGCCGTCGCCTTTTTCGCCCTGCCACAGACGCGGGAGCTCGTCGAGCGTTTCCGCGCGCTCGGGCTGAATTTTCAATCCGCCGCGCCCGCCTCCGACCGCTTCTCCGGCACGACCTTCGTCCTGACCGGCACGCTGCCGCACTACACCCGCGCGCAGGCCGCCGCCCTGATCGAGCAGGCGGGCGGCAAGGTCGCCTCGTCGGTCTCGAAAAAAACGTCCTACGTCGTCGCCGGCGAAGAGGCGGGCAGCAAGCTGACAAAAGCCCAATCGCTCGGCGTCCCGGTGCTTTCCGAAGAAGCGTTCCTCGAGCTCCTCGGCACCGAACCCGCGCCCGAAGCATAAACAGCATTATATCAATATAAGAAAAAGGCACATGCCGACCGCAAAATTTGCGGAACCGGCGTGTGCCTTACCTTATACAATAGGGAAGCAGGGAAGAGGCTTTACAAAAATAAAACAACAATTTTGTGCAAAATAACAAATTTCAAAATTCGGCGGCAGGGAAGACTTATTTGTCATTCGCAGGTTCGTCGGCGGGGGATTTCGCTTTTTTCGGGGGTTTCTGCTTTTCGCCGGAAAGCGGATTCGAGGCGAAGGCGGCCTTAAGCTGGTCGTCTGAAACGTGGGTGTAAATGCGGGTCGTGTTCAGGTTTTCGTGACCCAGAACATCCTGCAAAACCCGGACGTCGGTGTGGCCGTATTGATACATCAGCGTCGCGGCGGTGTGGCGTAGCTTGTGCACCGAAAGGCCTCGACCGCCGAGCCCGGCCTTTTCGAGGGCTTGATAGACAATGTGCTGTACCATTTGATTGCTGATGCGGCGGTGGTTGCGGCTGATAAAAAGCGCGTCTTTTGCGCTTTCCGGCAGTCCGTCGACCGGGCGGTTCGGCAGATAAGCGGCAAGCGCGGCACGGCAGGCGTCGTTCAGGTACAGCAGGCGTTCCTTGTTGCCTTTGCCGACCACGCGCAGCGTGTCGCCGCGGACGTCGGTTACGTTCAGCCCGCAGAGCTCGGACAGCCGCATGCCGCAGTTCAGGAATAGCGTCAGAATACAGTAATCGCGCGTCCGGTTCGGCCCGTCGACGGCGGCGAGCAGTTCGCCGCTTTCTTCGAGCGTCAGAAATTTCGGCAGCGTTTTCGCCGTCTTGGGCGTTTCGAGCAGCTCGGCGGGATTGTTGGGAAGCTGCTTGGTCTGCGCGCAGAGGTATTTAAAGAAGATGCGCAGCGTCGAACATTTGCGCGCCCGCGTCGTCGCGTTGTTGCCGCGCTCGTTTTTGCAGAAAACCAGAAAGGCGTAAATATCGTTGGTCGTAACCGTTGCGAGCAGTTCGAGCGAAACGTCCTGCACGGAAATTTCCGAAAATTCCGTATCGGAAGGTACGAGACCGCGCACATATTTCAGATATCGGAAAAAGGTGCGCAGGTCGCGCTGGTATTCGGAAATCGAACGCGCGGATTTTCCTTTGACGGCCTCGTGATAGACGAGAAAATCCCGCATCACCGCCGGCATTTGGGCGAGCTCCTGCTGATTCACGCTGTTTTCGCTTCCTTTCCTCCGTTTTCTACTTCCCCGAATTAAACAAAATATCCATTTTGTTTAATTCGCAATCTCACTAAGACCGGGTTTCCCCGTCCGGCTTCATCCGTTTTTTTGCTTATTCTTATTTATCCTTATATTATAAATGATTCCAACAACATGAAAATCAAAGCCCGGTCAAATCAAAATCCGGGACGAATCGAACGTCGGCGCTGCTTCGTTCCTGCAAATAAACGTTTTGCGCGCCGCTGTCGAGTAAATGCGCCGTGACCTTTTCATATTCCCGTTTTGTGATCTTGCGGTTGATCTCCGGATATTGCGCGGCTTTGCCGGACGGAACGTATTGCGCCATCAGGCTGAAGATCGCCTGCGGCGCATGCTCGTGCACCCAGTCGAAAACCGCGATGGCCTCGTTGGTTGCCTGCGGCAGCAGCAAATGCCGGACGATCACGCCCCGCTGCAACAGCCCGTTCTCGTCGAACATCGGTTCGCCGGTCAGGCGGCAGGCGGTCTCGATCGCCGCCGCGGCATATCGAAAATAGTCCCCCGCGCCCGAATAGCGCGCCGATTTTTCCGGGGAAATATATTTCAGATCAAACAGGTAGACGTCAAACAGATCGCGCTCGATCTGCGCGGGCAAATCGTAGCCGCCGGTATTGTATACAATCGGCAGGCGCGGGCGGTAAATTTCGAGCGCTTCGGCGATCGGGCGGATAAAATGCGTCGGCGAAACGAGGTTGATATTGTGCGCCCCCTGCGCCTCGAGTTCGGCGAAAAGCTCGGCCAGTCGCGCCGGCGGGACGGGCTTGCCGAAGCCGCCGTGGCTGATGGGCTCGTTTTGGCAAAAGACGCAGCGCAGCGGGCAGCCGCTGAAAAAGACGGCGCCGGAGCCGCGCGTGCCGCTGATGCAGGGCTCCTCCCACCGGTGCAGTCCGACGCGGGCGACGCGCGGGGTCAGCGGCATTTTGCAGGCGCCGCCCCGGTTTTCGGTCTCGGTGCGCAGCGCGTTACACTGTCTCGGACAATCGTTGCATCTCATCGGGTACGGCCTGCGCTTTCTCCGCCGCCTCCTCGAGCGGCGGGACGATGCGTTTCTGGATAATCAAATCGTCGTAGGTGCGTTTGAGCATGACCTTTCCCCGGAAGCGGTTGCCGCAGTCCGGGCAGCGGAAGTTCGCAAAGAGCCAGCGACCCTTCGCGTGCCACTTGGTGACCCGCTTGGCAAAGGCGCCGCAGGCCTCGCAGGCGAAGCGCAGCTCTTCCCCGCGGCTTCCGACTTCTGCCGCCGATTTGAGATAGTGCGGCTTGAAGGTCAGGCGTTCGAAAAAATCGGGCGCGTCGGTGTCGAGCACGCGGGCGGCGAGGGCGTCGGCGTCAAAGGTCTGACGCAGCAGCGCCGCGCAGACGGCGCAGTCGTCGGGCGCCGAATGCAGTTGAAACGGCTCGGTTGAAATGGAGAAAAGCTCCGCCGCGTGTGCGAGCGAGATCTGCCCCGCAAGGCTGACGCCCCGTTTTGTCAGCGCCGCCATCACAAAGCTCTGTAAATCGATGTAATTGCCGATCGGAAAAGGCGCGCCGTCGGGCTGAAAATTGCGGATATTTTCCGTGACGGCGTAGAGGTCGGAATTGCTCCAGGTCATCGTGATCGTGTCGTCGCCGACCCGCGCCCAGTCGCGATATCGCGCGACCGCCTCGCCGAAGGGCACGCCGGCGAGCATTCGCTCGTTCGTGATGCCGGTCAGCTCTGTGAACGACCTGCGCAGCCGTTTCGTCAGCGCGGAGCGGACGACGACGTCGAAAACGTCGATCACCTCAAGACGCTCGTCGAGCATGACGGCGCCGATCTGCGTGATCTCGTTGAGAAACCGCTTGTGCGGGACGGAATAGGCGTTGTTCCATTCAAAATCGAGCAGGATATATCTCATTTGTTCCGCGCCTCAAATTTCATGCGCTGCTCTTTGCTCAAAATCCGCTTGCGCAGCCGGATGGAATGGGGCGTCACCTCGACGAGCTCGTCGTCCTTGATGAATTCGAGCGCCTGCTCGAGGCTGAGCACCGTCGGCGGGGTCAGTTTGAGCGCGTCGTCCGACCCGGCGGCGCGCATATTCGTCGCCTGTTTTTTCTTGCAGACGTTGCAGACGATGTCCTCGTTTTTCGGGTTTTCGCCGACGATCATGCCCTCGTAAACCTCGACGCCCGGCCCGACGAACAACCGCCCGCGGCTCTGGGTGTTATAAAGCCCGTATCCCGTCGTCGTGCCGCTTTCGTGGACGACGATCGAGCCGGTCGTGCGGTTTTCGATCTCGCCCTTGACAGGTTCATAGTCAAAAAAGACGTGGTTCATGATGCCGTTGCCGTTTGTATCGGTCAAAAATTGCGATCGGTAGCCGAGCAGGCCGCGCGCCGGGATCAGAAATTCGAGGTGCGATGCGCCCGTCTCGCGGGTGCCCATGTTCTTGATCTCTGCCTTGCGGGTGCCGAGCCGCTCCATAACGACGCCGACGTATTCCTCCGGCACCTCGATCATCAGCAGCTCGACGGGCTCGAGCAGCACGCCGTTTTCGGTTTTGTAGATCACGGTCGGCGGCGAGACCTGGAATTCATAGCCCTCGCGGCGCATGGTCTCGATGAGGATCGAAAGGTGCCGCTCTCCCCTGCCCGAGACCTTGAAGGTGTCGGCGGAATCGGTCTCCTCGACCCGCAGGCTGACGTTGGTTTCGACCTCTTTAAAGAGGCGCTCGCGCAGGTTGCGGGAGGTCACGAACTTCCCTTCCCTGCCGGCAAACGGCGAATTGTTCACCATGAAATTCATCGAAAGGGTCGGCTCATCGATCTTGACGAAGGGCAGCGGCTCGATGTGCTCCGGGTCGCAGGCCGTCTCGCCGATGTTCAGGTCGGTGATGCCCGAAACCTGGATAATGTCGCCGAGCGTCGCCGATTCGATCTCGGTGCGGCGCAGTCCGTCGAAGCGGTAGAGCTTGGCGACGCGCGTCCGCTCCTGCGTCCCGTCCCGGCGGCAGAGGACGACGCTCTGCCCCGCCTGCACGCTGCCGCGCTCGACCCGTCCGACGCCCAGGCGGCCGACGTAATCGTCGCTCTCGATGTTGGAAAAGAGGATTTGCAGCGGGCCGTCGGGGTCGCCCTGCGGCGGCGCGATCTCACGCAAAATCGTGTCGAACAGCGGTTTTAAGTCCGTCCCCGGCTCGTCGGGCGAAAGCGAGGCGTACCCGTCGCGGCC
>CANQSG010000079.1 GCA_947626485.1 uncultured Clostridia bacterium
GGCGGCAGGTGCTTTCCTGTCAAGTTCTCGGCGAGATGACCGGCAACACCGGCGCGCAGACGCCCGAACACCCGGCGACGCTTTCCGGCGTCGTGCCGAAAAAGCTGACGGTCTGCGGCAGGAACCTCGTCGTCAACGAGGCGGACTTCTTCGGCAAGGCGCTCCCGGTCGACGAAGGCGTCGCCGTGGATTTTACGCGGTACGAGGCGGGGAGCTATTACGCCGCGCTCGTCGATACCGAGGGCGAGGTCGTCCGGGTCACCTCGGTGCAGGTCGTGAACCTGTACGGCGTGTGGCAGTTCGGCGTCGGCTCGGGCGACGTCTGCGTCGTCTCGGCGGAAAAGGCGTCGGCGGCGCACCATTCCTTCCTGATCTTAAAGATCGCCGGCAGCGAGGGCAAGGTCACGAAGGGGCTGCTGCTCTGCAAAAGCGACCGCGCGGTGCCCTACGAGCCCTATACCGGCTCGGTCATGCCGATCGGCGGCGGGGCGGAGCTGCGGGGGATCGGCGAGGTCTGCGACAGCCTCGACCTGCTTGCAAACCGGGTGACCCGCCGCATCGGCAGCGCGGCGCTTTCGGGCGGCTTTGTCCGCACCGGGGAGCACACCTTCCGCTGCGACGTTCCCGGCATCCGCCCCGGCACGAGCGCCGTCGCCTGCACCCATTTCGCCTCTGTCACCGGGGACGAGACCGGCGTCACCCTGACGACCGACGCCTTCGATTCCGCCGAGGCGATCAACGCCTGGGCGGCACAGCAGGGCGGGGCGGTCGTCCTCTATTTCGAGCGCGAGACCCCCGCCGAGGAGCCCTGCGAGACCGGACTGCCGGCGCTTATACCGCCAAGCGATTATCTGACGGTTTACGCCGACGCCGGGCAGGTCGCGGTCTGCGCCCAGCTCTCGCCCGAGGCGCAGCTGCGCCGCCTGTGGGACGCCGTGCACGAATTGCAATCGCTGCACGCAGGCAAGCAGGGCGCGTCCGACGCTTCCGACGAGCCCGCGCCCGACGAGGCCTTCGCGCCCGCCGGAGCGGGGCAGGCGACCGGGGAAAGCTGACGCATTTTTCCGGCGGCATAACGGCCAAGCCGCGGCGCATAAACTGAAAGCAGAAAACCGAAAGGAGCGGTTTGGCACGATGAAATGCCTGATTATCACCGGAAAACAGTTGACGACCTTTTGCGTGCTTGCGCTGGCGCTCGCCGTGGTGCTGGTCTGCTCGGTGGGGACGTTCGCCGCCTCCGACCGCAAGGTGCCGATCTACAGCGTCGAAACGCCGTCGCGCACCGTCGCCCTCAGCTTCGATGCCGCCTGGGGCAACGAGGACACCGCCGCCCTCATCGACATCCTCGGCCGCTACGACGTCAAGGCGACCTTCTTCGTCGTCGGCACCTGGGTCGACAAGTACCCCGATTCGGTGCGGCAGCTCGCCGACGCCGGGCACGAGATCGAGAACCACTCCGACACCCACCCCCATCTGCCGACGCTCTCGGCGGAGGAGATGACGCATCAGATCGAAGCCTGCAACGAGAAGATCGCCCGCATCACCGGCAGCCGCCCGACCCTGCTGCGCCCGCCCTACGGCGACTATAACAACGCCGTGATCGACACGGTGACGCAGCTCGGGATGTACCCGATCCAGTGGGACGTCGACAGTCTCGACTGGAAGGACGGCCACACGGCCGACCGCATCACGCAGGATGTGCTCAAAAAGGTGCGGAACGGCTCGATCATCCTCTTCCACAACGCGGCGGAGCACACCCCCGAGGCGCTGCCCGGCATCATTGAGGCGCTGCGCGCGCAGGGCTACACCTTCGCCCGCGTCTCGGAGCTGATCTACCGCGACAATTATCGCCTCGACCACACCGGCCGCCAAATCCCCCTCGCCGACACGTCCTCGAGCCCCACATCTTCGGCGTCCTGACCTCGGCGCAAAACGAACCCCCGTCCGTTTGGGCGGGGGTTTTGTTTTGCGCTGCTTTCGGGTTAGCCTAACCGCGCGAGGCGATAGGGGGTGTCGGGGACGGGGTCGCGTTTGAGCCAGCGGCCGGAGGTGAAGTCCGGGATGGCGACGGGGGCGCCGCCCGCCTGCACCGAGGCTTCGCTCAGGGCGCTGACCGCCATCCAGGTCGCGGCGTCGTAGACGTCGATCGGGACGGGGCCCTGCAGCCGGACGCTCTCTAAAAACGCGCCCAGCACGTGCCAGTCGATGCCGCCGTGGGGGTCCTTGCGGTTGTAATTCTTCCAGAGCGGGTGGGTGTACTCCGCCTCGTAGTCCGCCGCAGTGCTTCTGCCAGTGGAATTCTTCCTTGTTGTCCTTGCCGTCGATGTAGAGCGAATCGTTGTCCTCGGTGTACATCGCGCGGGTGCCGTGCACCGAGAACTGGCGGCTGTAATAGCGGGGCAGGGTGGTGTCGAGCGTCATCGTGATGGTCTCGCCCCGCGCGCAGCGGATGACGGTCGTGATGACGTCGCCCTGTTGGAAGGTCGCGCCGGCGAGGGGGTGGTCGGCGTCCTTGTGCTCCCGGATATAGGGCGCCATGCCCTTCGCACCCGAAGCGATGCTGTTGAGCGAGACGAGCCGGTTGCCGCGGTTGATGTCGAGCAGCTTTGCGATCGGGCCGAGCTCGTGGGTCGGGTAATTGTCGCCGTTGCGGGTCAGATAATCGCGCACGCGGTAGTGGTCGTGCTGCTCGGGGCTGTCGGCGAGCTCGCTGCGCAGGTCGTGGCGGTAGCCGCCCGCGCAGTGCGAAACCTCGCCGAAGACGCCCTGCCGCACCATGTTCGTCACCATCAGCTCGCGGCTGCCGTAGCAGCAGTTTTCAAGCAGCATGCAGGGCACGCCGGTCTCCTCCGAGGTGTGCACGAGCGTCCAGCAGTCCTCGAGGTTGTAGGCGCCGCCGACCTCGATCCCGGCGTAAATGCCGGCGCGCATGGCCTCGCAGGCGAAGGGGATGTGGGTGACCCAGTCCGTGAAAATCAGCACGGCGTCGATGTCGAGCGAGAGCAGCTCGGCATAGACTTTCGTCGTGACGGGGGCGGGCAGCCCGTCCTTTTCCATGCGCTTGCGGGCGGCTTCGATGCGGTCGTCGTAGAGGTCGCAGATGCCGACGATCTGCAGGCCGCCGTCGGCGCACATGGGCACGAGGACCTGGTCGAGCAGGGAATAGCCCCGCATACCGAGCCCGACAACGGCAACGCGAACGCGAACGGTTTCTTTCATGATGATTCCTCCCGTGAATTCGGAATTCGCGCTTTGCGGTTTACAAAGTGCGGATTCTGTGGTATAATCCCATTATAGCAGAAAGAAAAACGCAATAAATTCAATTTTCGGTCTGTTTCTATCGTTTTTCCGTAAACTTTTCCGCAGGATTCTCGAAAGGAGGGCGCCGATGGAACGCCAGCAGCCCCGGCAGGGCGCTTATATTTTAACCCCGCTGCCCCGGTATCTGACCGTGCAGTCGGTCGTTTCGTCTCTCGACGTCACCCGCCCGCGCGACTTTTATTTCCCCGGCGAGGCGCACGATTTTTGGGAGATGGTCTACGTCGTCTCGGGCAACGCGTCGGTCTCGGCGGATTCCCGCATTTACCGCCTCTCCTGCGGCCAGATCATCTTCCACCCGCCGATGGAATTTCACCGCGTCTGGACGGCTAAGGACAGCGAGGCGCACCTGATTATCGTCGCCTTCGCCGCCGACGGCGAAGGCATGGCGCCCTTCGTCGGGCAGCAGTTCCGGCTCTCGATGGCGCAGGAATCGATGCTGCGCCGCACCGCCGGGGAGCTCAACGCCGTGCTGCACCCCGCCGCCGACGCGCCGACCGACCCCGCCGGAGCGCACCTCGCCGCCATCCACCTCGAAGAATTTCTGCTCTCGCTCCTGCAAAGCGGTCCGTCGACCGTCTCGGCGGCCTCGGAAAACGCCGCCGTCGCCTACCGCCAGATCGTCGAGACGATCCACGCGCACCTCGAGGAAAACCTCAGCGTCTCCGACCTCGCCCGGCTCTGCAACCGCAGCGTCAGCAGCCTCAACAAAGTTTTCCGCCGCTTTTCCGACCGCGGCGTCATGAAATACATGCTCGCCCTCAAAGTGCGGCGGGCGATGGAATGGCTCGACGAGGGGCTTTCAGTCGGGCAGGTCAGCGACCGGCTCGCCTTTTCCTCGCCGAATTATTTTCACGTCGTCTTCAAGCGGGAATCGGGCATGACCCCCTCGCAGTACCGCGCCCGCGCCGAAAAATCCCTGCCCCTGCCGAAGCTCTGACGGGGGAATTTTGTCGCGGCGCGCCGCATTTCGTCGAAAAGCCCTTTCGGCGGCAATTCCTTCTTGACACGCCGCCGGAAAACAGGTAAAATATAATGAGGTGCATATGCACCTCCCAGAACATAGCCGGCTACACCCGGCAGACCCACAAAATGAGCGGTCGGGCTGAATACCGCTCTCACATAAAATCTAAAGAAAACATCGGAGGTAATTATTACAGCATGGCACAACAAAATAAAAAACCGGCGCAGACGGGGAAATCCGCCGCGAAGCCGGCTTCGTCCGCCGCGAAAAAAGCGGGCGCCGATCGGGCGGGAAAAACCGCTGCCAAACGGCAGAACCGTGCCCAGAGCGCACCGCAGGAGCAGCCGGCACGCAGCCCGCGGCAGCCCCAGCGCCGCACGTCGGGATCCCGCCGCAAGGCGAACGGAAAGCCGCTGCGCATCACGCCGCTCGGCGGGCTCGACGAGATCGGGAAGAACATCACGCTCTACAGCTACGGAGACGATCTTCTTCTGGTCGACTGCGGAATGACCTTCCCCGACGAGGAAATGCCGGGGATCGATATCGTCATTCCCGATTTTTCCTACCTCGTCCGCAACAAGGATCGCATTCGCGGCCTGGTGCTGACCCACGGGCACGAGGATCACATCGGCGGCATCCCCTATCTGCTCAAGCAGTGCAACATCCCGATCTACGGCACCCGCCTGACGCTGGGGCTCGTCGAGGGCAAGCTGCGGGAGCACAAGCTGATGGGCAGCGCGAAGCTTAACGTCGTCCGCCCGGGCGACGTCATCCGCCTCGGCGCCTTTTCGGTCGAGATGATCCACGTCAACCACTCCATTCCCGACGCCGTCGCGCTGGCGATCCGGTGCGACGCCGGGCTCGTCGTCCAGACGGGGGATTTCAAGATCGACACCACCCCCATCGACGACCAGATGATCGACCTCGCGCGGTTCGCCGAGCTCGGCAAGGAGGGCGTGCTGGCGCTGCTTTCCGACTCGACCAACGCCGAGCGCCCCGGCTTTACGCCGTCCGAACGCATCGTCGGCGAATCCTTTTCCACCCTCTTTAAAAAGGCGGAAGGCCACCGCATCATCGTCGCGACCTTCTCCTCGAATATCCACCGCATTCAGCAGATCATCGACGAAGCCGTCCGCTGCGGCCGGAAGGTCGCCGTCTCGGGGCGCAGCATGATCAACGTCGTCGGCATCGCGTCCGAAATGGGCTATTTAAAGGTGCCGCAGGGCGTGCTGGTCGATATCGACCTCATCAAACGCTACCCCGCCGACAAGCTCGTCATCATCACGACCGGCAGCCAGGGCGAGCCCCTTTCGGCGCTTCACCGCATGGCGTTCAGCGATCACCGCAACGTCGAAATCAGCCCCGACGACGTCATCATCATCAGCGCGACGCCTATCCCCGGCAACGAAAAAACGGTCGGCAAGGTCGTCAACGAGCTGCTCAAACGCGGCGCGAGCGTCGTCTATGAAAAAATGTACGACGTCCACGTTTCGGGACACGCCTGCCAGGGCGAGCTCAGCCTGATGCTCGGGCTCGTCCGCCCGCGCTATTTCATCCCGGTGCACGGCGAGCAGAAGCACCTCGTCAAGCACGCCGGGCTGGCGAAGCAGATGGGCATTCCCGACGATCACATCCTCATCGCCTCGATCGGCAACGTCATCGAGCTGACGCAGGACAGCATTAAGGTCGTCGACACCGTCCCCGCCGGCCGCGTGCTGGTCGACGGGCTCGGCGTCGGCGACGTCGGCAACATCGTCCTGCGCGACCGCAAGCACCTTTCGGACGACGGCATCATCATCGTCGCCCTCTCGATCGACCACGCGAGCGGCGAGGTCGTCTCGGGCCCCGAGGTCATCTCCCGCGGCTTTGTCTACGTCAAGGAGTCCGAGCCGCTGCTCGAGGAGGCCAACGAGGTCGTCTGCGACGTGCTCGAGCAGTGCTATCTCGCCAATATCCGCGACCACAACGCGATCAAGGGCAAAATCCGCGACGCCGTCTCCCGCTTCCTGTTCGGGCGCACCCGCCGCAGCCCCATGATTTTGCCGATCATTCTCGACGTCTGATAACGCCCGGAATTTCCGGAAAAGAGGTGTGGAACGATTCGCAGAAAGCTTTGGAACTTCCAGGAGGTCGTCTGGTTTCTCGCCATTCTGCTGGTGCTCGAAACGGCGCTCTCCGCCTTTTTCAGCATGGAACTCTTCTTCGTCCTGCTGCCCATCACGGTGCTGGCGCTGCTCGGCGCCGTGCTGCGTATCTTTCTGCGCAGGCAGGGGCTCGAAAAATCGGTCTCGCGGATCGTCAACCAGATTTCGGACGAGAATTCCGAGACCCTCAATTCCCTGAGCCTGCCGGTGCTGTTCGTCTCGCCGCAGGGGGAAATTCTCTGGTATAACCGCGCCTTCGCCCTCGCCTTTGCCGACGGGGAAAACACCCTGCTCGGCGAGCCGGTCGGCGACCTGCTCGACAATGATACCGTCGAGCTGCTGCGCGATATGCACACCGCCGACCTGACCCTCGGCGGGCGGCAGTACGCCGTTTTCGACTCCCGCTCGGGCGAGAACGAAATTTATTATTTCCTCGACCAGACCGACCTCAAAGAAACGGCGGCGGCCTATCAAACCAGCCGCCCCGCCGTCGCGATCCTCGCCGTCGATTCGCTCGACGAGCTGCTCGGCAGCGTGCGGGACAGCGAGCGGTTGCAGGTCAGCAGCAAAATTCAAAGCGCGATCGACGCCTGGTTCACCCCGTCGGGCGGCGTCTGGAAAACCCTTTCCAGCGACCGCTATCTGCTCGTCTTCGACGAGGGGGCGCTCGCGGATTTTGTCGAAAAACGGTTTGAAATCCTGCAAACCGTGCGCTCCCTCGACTTCGGCAACGGCCGCAGCGTGACGCTCTCCATCGGCGTCGGACACGCCTGTGAGACGCTGCGCGAATGTGAGGAGCTCGCGCGGCAGGCGCTCGATATGGCGCTCGGCCGCGGCGGCGATCAGGCGGCAGTCAAGGCGCCCGACCGGGACTATCAATTCTTCGGCGGGGTCAAATCCGCTTCGGAAAAGCACACCCGCGTGCGCACCCGCATCGTCGCCTCGGCGCTCTCCGAACTCATCGCGGGCAGCGACCGCATTCTGCTGATGGGGCACCGCTATTCCGACCTCGACTGCCTCGGCGCGGCGTATGCCTTCGCCCGCGCCGTCCGCCCCTACGGCAAGCCGGTGCACATCGTCCTCAACCGCGAGACGACGCTGGCAAAGCCGCTGCTGCAATATATCGAGGCGACCGACCCCGACTGCTCGATCGTCGACGAGGAGGAGATCCTGCCGATGATCGACCGGCGGACGCTGCTGCTCGTGCTCGACACCCACCGCCCCGGTTTTGTCGACGCCCCGGCGGTTTATCACGCCTGCCGTACCGTCGTCGTCGTCGACCACCACCGAAAAGCGGTGGATTATATCGACAACGCCGTCATTTTCTATCATGAAACGGCGGCGTCGTCCGCCTGCGAGATGACGGCCGAGCTCGTCCAGTATATGAACGCCGCCGCCGTGACCCCGGCGGCAGCCGACGCGCTGCTGTCCGGCATCATGCTCGACACCCGCAATTTCGTCCTCCACACCGGCGTGCGCACCTTCGAGGCCGCCGCCTTCCTGCGGGCGAAGGGCGCCAACCCCGTCACGGTCAAAAAGCTTTTCGCCGGCAGCATGCCGACCTATCGCCAGCGCGTCGCGATCGTCGCGTCGGCCGTCGTCAACAACGGCTTTGCCGTCGCCCGCAACGAGATGCAGGACGAAAACACCCGCATCGCGACCTCGCAGGCGGCGGACGAGCTGCTCAATATCGACGGGGTGCTCGCCTCCTTCGTCCTCTGCCGCGCGGGCGACACCGTCAACATCTCCGCCCGCTCGCTGGGCGAGGTGAACGTCCAACTGATTATGGAGGCGCTGGGCGGCGGCGGCCACCGGACGATGGCGGCCTGCCAACTGGCGACGACCGATTTCGACGAGGCCGCGCGACAGCTTCAGCGCGCGATCGAACAATACCGAAAGGAACGGTGAAGCAAGCATGAAAGTCATTTTACTCGCCGACATGAAGGGACACGGGAAGAAGGGCGACCTCTGCAACGTCTCGGACGGTTACGCCCGCAATTTCCTGTTTCCGAAGCAGCTGGCGGTCGAGGCCAACGCCGCCGCGATGAACGAGATGAAAAACCGGCAGGAGGCGCAGGCGCACCATCAGGCGCAGGAAAAGCAGACCGCCGAAGAAACGGCGGCGAAAATCGCCGACAAGACTGTCGTCCTGCACGCGAAGGGCGGCGCGTCGGGCAAGCTGTTCGGCGCCGTCACCGTCAAGGAGATCGCGGCGGAGATCGAGCGCAGCTTCGGCGTCACCGTCGACCGCAAAAAAATGCAGATCCCCGAGATCAAGGCCTTCGGCAGCTACCGCGCCGAGGTGCGGCTCTATCCCGGCGTCACCGCCGCCCTGACGGTGCGGGTCGAAGAACAGGAGTAAACGATGGCAGACGAAACCCCGGTACTCGAACTGGAGGGCGTGCGCCTGCCCTACGCGCTCGAGGCGGAGCAGTCGGTGCTCGGCGCGATCCTCATCGACCCGAAGAGCATCAGCATGGTCGCCGCCGAGCTGCGGCCGGAATTCTTTTATCTCCCGCAGCACCGCGAGATTTACCAGACCCTCGCCTCGATGTTCGAGCTCAACCAGACGATCGACTTCGTCTCGCTCCTCGAACGCCTCAAAAGCAAGGGCGTCTACGACGAGGCGGGGGGAAAAGCCTATTTGACCCAGCTCGCGCAGATGGTGCCCTCCTCGGCGAACATTT
>CANQSG010000080.1 GCA_947626485.1 uncultured Clostridia bacterium
CGGATCCCCTTGAGCCCGCGCACGGCGGAGGGATCGCAGCGGAGCTGCACGAGCGCCGGACGGCAGGGCGTGATCGACGCCGTGCTCGACGTTGTGCGCAGCGCCGGGAGCAACCCCTGCCCGCCGATGGTCGTCGGCGTCGGCATCGGGGGCGATTTTGAACAGTGCGCTCTGCTCGCAAAGACGGCGCTCTGCCGCGACCTTTCCGAACCCAATCCCAACCCCGCCTATGCCGCCCTCGAGCGGGAGCTGCTCGAAGAAATCAACCGCCTCGACATCGGCCCGCAGGGCTTCGGCGGCAGGACGACGGCGCTTGCCGTGCAGATCGAACAGGCGCCGACCCACATCGCCGGGCTGCCCGTCGCGGTCAATATCGGCTGCCATGTGACGCGCCACGCGAGCGCCGTGCTGGAGGGGAATTGACCGATGCAGCTGCATTTTGTCGCGCCCTGCCTGTTCGGGGTGGAGCGCCTGGTCGCCGACGAGCTGCGCCGGCAGGATATCCCGGACGTCACGGCGGAAAACGGCCGCGTCTGCTTCACCGGCGACGAGGCGACGCTCGCGCGGGCGAACCTCTGGTCGCGCTTTGCCGAGCGCATTTTGATCGAAGCCGGATCGTTCGAAGCCGACAGCTTCACGGCGCTGTTTGACGGCGTGCGCGCCCTGCCGTGGGAGGCGTGGATTGGCAAAGACGACGCCTTTCCGGTCAAGGGTTGGAGCCTCGATTCCAAGCTGCACAGCCTGCCCGACTGCCAGTCCATCATCAAAAAGGCCATCGTCGAACGGCTGCGCGCGGCTTACGGCGTCGACTGGTTCGCCGAAACCGGCCCCGAGCACCGCGTCCGTTTTTCGATTCTCAAAGACCGCGCCACGCTGATGCTCGACACCTCGGGCGAAGGGTTGCACAAGCGCGGTTACCGCCGCAACGCCAACGACGCGCCCCTCAAGGAGACGCTTGCCGCCGCGATGTGCGACCTTTCCCGCATCTATCCCGACACGCAGCTTTACGACCCCTTCTGCGGCTCGGGCACGATTTTGATTGAAGCCGCGATGATGGCGGCGCAGATCGCCCCCGGTCTGCGGCGCAGCTTTGCCGCCGAGCAATACGGCTTTGTGCCGGCGTCGGTCTGGCAGCAGGAGCGCGCCCGCGCCATCGAGCGCATTCGCCGCGATATTTCCTTTTGCGCCTTCGGCTCCGACCTCGACCCGCGCGCCGTCGAGCTGACCCGCGAAAACGCGAAAAAGGCCGGCGTTTCGGACTTTATCCGCGTGCGGCAGGCGCCGTTTTCGGAATTTTCCCTGCCCGCCGGGCGCGCCGCCGTCGTCACGAATCCGCCCTACGGCGAGCGCATGCTCGACCTGCGCGAGGCCGAGGCGCTCTACCGCGAGATGGGGCAGCGCTTCGTCCGCGAGCCGGGCAAAAAATACCTGATTTTGAGCCCGGACGACACCTTCGAAGCCTGCTTCGGCCGCCCCGCCGACCGCCGCCGCAAGCTCTACAACGGCATGATCCGCTGCCAACTCTTTTCTTACTTCAAATAATTCGCTCTTTTGAACGGAAAAACGCCGATTTTGCCCCCGCAAATATTAACAAATTTAAAATTTTTCCGTTCCCTCTTGATTTTTAGAAAAATATGGTTACAATAGAATTAGCACTCCGGAAGAAAGAGTGCTAAAAGCTTGAAATATCTGTTTTGGGAGGAATTTCTATGACAATCAAACCTTTGGCAGATCGCGTCGTTGTGAAGGCGGTCGAAGCGGAGGAAACCACCAAGAGCGGCATCATCCTGACCTCGGCTGCGAAGGAAAAGCCGCAGGTTGCCGAAGTCGTCGCGGTTGGCCCCGGCGGCAAGGTGGACGGCAACGACGTCGTCATGTACGTAAAGGTCGGCGACCGTGTGCTGACGAGCAAATACGCCGGCACCGAGGTCAAGCTCGACGGCGAGGAATTCAGCATTGTCCGCCAGTCCGACATTCTTGCGATCGTAGAATAAGCGTAACCGCTTGCGATTGATAATTTAGGAGGAATTTGCATTATGGCGAAAGAAATCGTATTCGGAGAAGAAGCCCGCAAGGCGCTGCAGGCCGGCGTCGATCAGCTGGCCGACGCGGTCAAGGTCACCCTCGGCCCGAAAGGTCGCAACGTCGTGCTGGATAAGAAATTCGGCGCGCCCCTCATCACCAACGACGGCGTGACGATCGCGAAGGAAGTCGAGCTCGACGACCCGTTTGAAAACATGGGTGCCCAGCTCGTCAAGGAAGTCGCGACCAAGACCAACGACGTCGCCGGCGACGGCACCACCACCGCGACCGTCCTCGCGCAGGCGCTGATCTGCGAAGGCATGAAGAACGTCGCGGCGGGCGCCAACCCGATGGTCGTCAAAAAGGGCATCCGCAAGGCGGTCGACGCCGCCGTCGCCGCCGTTGTCGCCAATTCGAAAAAGGTGAGCGGCTCGGCAGACATCGCCCGCGTCGCGACCGTTTCCGCCGGCGATGAAGAAATCGGCAAGCTGATCGCCGAGGCGATGGAAAAAGTCTCGTCCGACGGCGTCATCACCGTCGAGGAGTCCAAGACCGCCGAGACCTTTACCGAGGTCGTCGAAGGCATGCAGTTCGACCGCGGCTACATCACCCCCTACATGGCGACCGATTCCGACAAGATGGAAGCCGTCATCGACGATCCGTATATCCTCATCACGGATAAGAAGATCTCCAACATCCAGGAGATCCTGCCGCTGCTCGAGCAGATCGTGCAGTCGGGCAAGAAGCTGCTCATCATCGCCGAGGACATCGAAGGCGAAGCCCTCTCGACCCTCATCGTCAATAAGCTGCGCGGCACCTTTACCTGCGTCGGCGTCAAAGCCCCCGGTTTCGGCGACCGCAGAAAGGAAATGCTGCAGGATATCGCGATCCTGACCGGCGGCGAGGTCATCACCGAAGAGCTCGGCCTCGAACTAAAGGACGCCACCATCGATCAGCTCGGCACGGCGCGCCAGGTCAAGGTCAGCAAGGAAAACACCATCATCGTCGACGGCGCCGGCGATCCCGCCCAGATCAAAGACCGCGTCGCCCAGATCCGCAACCAGATCGAAGTCACCACGTCCGATTTCGACCGCGAGAAGCTGCAGGAGCGTTTGGCGAAGCTGTCGGGCGGCGTTGCCGTCCTGAAGGTCGGCGCCGCCACCGAGATCGAAATGAAAGAAAAGAAGCTGCGCGTCGAGGACGCCCTCTCGGCGACCCGCGCCGCGGTCGAAGAAGGCATTGTCGCCGGCGGCGGCGTCGCCCTTATCAACTCGATTTCCGCCGTCAAGCCGCTGCTCGACGAGACCGAAGGCGACGAGAAGACCGGCGTCAACATCGTGCTGCGCGCCCTCGAAGCCCCCATGCGCCAGATCGCGCACAACGCCGGCCTCGAAGGCTCGGTCATCATCGACAAGATCGTTTCGAGCGGCAAGGCGAACTACGGCTTTGACGCCTACAACGAGGTCTATACCGACATGATCGAAGCCGGTATCGTCGACCCGACCAAGGTCACCCGTTCGGCGCTCGAAAATGCCGCCTCCGTCGCTTCTATGGTGCTGACGACCGAATCGCTCGTCGCCGACAAGAAGGAAGACGCCCAGGCGCAGGCTGCCGCAGCCGCCGCTGCCGCGGGTGCCGGCGGCGGGATGTATTGATCCCCCATACCCAAAACCGACTGCCGCCCCCAACCGGGCGGCAGTTCTTTTACATGACCCGAAAGGACGAAATTTTTGCAGTATTTTATAGATTTTCTCGCGCTGGCGCTGCTGTACGCCCTCGTGTTCTTCCGAAAATGGAGGGCGCGGGGCGCCGAAGCGCTGCTGCTGCGCACCCTTTTTTATCTGTATCTCGCGGCCGTCCTGTTTGTGACGCTGATGCCGGTGCTGACCGCGCTGCCGACCGCTTTCGCACACTCCTATCGGTTTATGAACCTGACGCCCTTTATCGACGTCATCATGGGCAGGGGCGATTATATCCGGCAGATCGTGCTCAACATCCTGATGACGGTGCCCTTCGGCTTCCTGTTCCCCCTGATAAAAACCCCCGCCGCCGGGTTTTTGAAGACGGTCGGCTTCTGCTTTCTGATGAGCCTCGGCATCGAGCTGCTTCAGCCGTTCATCGACGGGTTTCGTTCCGGCGACGTCACCGATTTGATTACAAATACCCTCGGCGGCGCGGTCGGCTACGGGCTGCTTTGCCTCTTCCGCGCGATTTTTCCGAAAATTTTGCCGCGCGAGCAGGGTGGGAATTAAGCGCGCCACCCCGATTTCTGCCGTTTTTTCGCGGTAAACGGCGCGATTTTGTTGACAAGCAGGCCGAAATGGCGTAATATAGAAGAAACCCCATGCTTGGAGCGAATGCCATGAAAAAACTGTTGATTATCGGGCTCGGCCTGATCGGCGGGTCGATCGCCAAAGCGGTGCGCCGCAGCTCCGACGCCGCGATTTTGGGCGCCGACCTCGACGAAGCGACGCTCGACGCCGCGCTTTGTGAGGGCGCGATCGACGCGATCTGGCAGCCCGGCGAAGAAACCGACGCCGACCTTGTGCTGCTCGCGCTGCGCCCCGGCGCCGCGATCGATTGCCTGCGGGAATCCGCCGCCTGTTTTCGTCCCGGCGCCGTCGTCAGCGACGTTTGCGGCGTCAAAGCGGCGGTCGTCGCCGCCTGCGAGCCGATTTGCCGGGCGCACGGCCTGCACTATCTCGGCGGCCATCCGATGGCGGGGCGGGAGTGCAGCGGCTATGCGAACGCCGTCGCGACGCTGTTTGAAAACCGCAGCTATATTTTAACCCCGACGCCGCAAACCGACCCCGCGGCGCTTGCGGCGATGCGCGATTTCGCCCGGCTGCTCGGCTGCGTTCGCGTCACCGAGACGACCCCGGCGCACCACGATGAGATGATCGCCTTCACCTCCCAGCTGCCCCACGTCCTTGCCGGCGCCTACATCAAAGCCCCTGCCGGACGCTCCCACGCGGGCTATTCCGCCGGCAGCTTTCACGACGTCTCCCGCGTCGCGCGGGTCGACGAGCAGCTCTGGAGCGAGCTTTTCCTGCTCAACCGGGAAAATCTCCTCGCCGAGCTGCACGGCCTTATCGAACGCTTACAGGCCTACGAGGCGGCGCTCTCTGCCGCCGACCGGCAGGCGCTGACCGAAATCCTGCGCGAGGCGCGGCTTTGCAAAGAGCGCGACCTCGTGCAAAACGGCGCGGAACAACCCCACCCCTTTGGCTGAGAAAGGAGTCCTTGCAAATGCGAAACGATTTGACGATGTTGATGGATCTTTACGAGCTGACGATGGCGAACGGCATTTTCCACAGCGAAATGCGCGACACCGTGGTCTATTTCGATATGTTCTTCCGCCGCGTGCCCGACGAGGGCGGCTTTGCGATCATGGCGGGGCTCGAACAGCTCATCGACTATTTCAACCAGCTGCACTTTTCCGAGGACGACATCGCCTATCTGCGCGGTCTGCACCTCTTTTCGGAGGAGTTCCTCGATTATCTCGCACACTTCCGCTTTGCCTGCGACGTCTGGGCGGTGCCGGAGGGGACGCCGATCTTCCCGCAGGAGCCCATCGTCACGGTGCGCGGCCCCGCGATGCAGGCGTTTTTGGTCGAGACGATGGTGCTGCTCACGATCAACCACCAGTCCCTGATCGCCACCAAGGCCAACCGCATCGTCCGCGCCGCCGACGGCCGCGCCGTCATGGAATTCGGCGCCCGCCGCGCCCACGGGTACGACGCCGCGATCTACGGCGCCCGCGCTGCGGTGATCGGCGGCTGCAAGGCGACCTCCTGCGTCAAGTCGGCGCTGGATTTCGACGTGCCGCCTTCGGGCACGATGGCGCACAGCTGGGTGCAGCTTTTCCCCGACGAATACACCGCCTTCCGCACCTACGCCGAGCAGTACCCGACGAGCTGCACGCTGCTTGTCGACACCTACAACGTCCTGCATTCCGGCATTCCCAACGCCATTCGGGTCTTCGACGAAGTTCTCGCCCCGCGCGGCTGCCGTCCCGTCGGTATCCGCATCGACAGCGGCGACATCACCTATCTGACGAAGAAAGTCCGCGCCATGCTCGACGAGGCGGGCTATCCCGACTGCAAAATCGTCATTTCCAACTCGCTCGACGAATACCTGATCCGCGACATCCTCGCGCAGGGCTCCCGCATCGACAGCTTCGGCGTCGGCGAACGGCTGATTACCGCCTCGTCGGAAGCCGTGTTCGGCGGCGTTTACAAGCTGGCTGCCGTCGAGCAGAACGGCGAGATCATCCCGAAGATCAAGGTCAGCGAAAACACCGCGAAGATCACGCTGCCGGGCGTCAAAATCCCGTGGCGCCTGTTCGACCGCGAGACCGGCAAGGCGCTCGCCGACGTCATCACCCTGAACCACGAGAAGATCGACGACAGCCAGCCTTATGAAATTTTCCACCCCGAATACACCTGGAAGCGCAAGCTGGTGCGCAATTTTGTCGCCAAAAAGTTGCAGGTCAAGCTCTTTGCGGCGGGCAAGCAGGTCTATAACAGCCCGGCTGTGCCCGACATCGCCGCCTACTGCGCCGCGCAGGTCGACCTGCTCTGGGACGAGGTCAAGCGCTTCGAAAAGCCCCACACCTATTACGTCGACCTTTCCCAGGCGCTCTGGGATCAGCGGTATGAGCTGCTGAAAAAATACGCTTACGAAGGATGAAAAACATGAAAAAACGGATCGCTTTCTTTTTGACATTCTGTCTGCTTTTCGCCCTCGCGGGCTGCGGCGGCAACGGCGCGGACGATACCTCGAACGTCAGCTCCTACGACGTCGACGTGCTTTATTATCTCGGCGTCGGCCAGATTCCCGAGGTCGGCGTCAAGCTCGGCGACTCGGAGGAGCAGGTGTGCGCCGCTTACAGCGACACGTCGTCCGATGAAGAGACGCAGGACGGCGGCGAGATGCCGGGCGGCGACTCCGTCGAGAAGACGGAAGGGGAGCAGACCGTGCAGCTTTCGACCGGTGGCGAGCTGTTCTATTACGAAAAAGCCCGCGCCGAACAGGGCGTTTCGGTGATCGTCAGCTTCGGCACGGCCTACGGGTTTCAGGAAAATATCGCGCTGAAGGACGACGTGCGCGCCGCCGTCAACGCCGAGGCGCAGGAGCTGACCGCCACGCCCGAGCAGATGTTTTTCTTCCCGGTCGTCGACGGCAGCTGCGACATCCTGCGTTACACCTCCGGCAGCTATCGGCTCGACTTCTTCTTCCGCGACGATTTCCTCGTCGCGACGACCCTGACCGATACCGAAAACTGGACTGACTGACCCCCTCGCAAAAAAGCCCCGCACACGCCGCCGAAACCGGAGCGCTGTGCGGGGCTGTTGTTTTGTGCCGCTGCGTCAATTCGCCGGCGGCGCGGCGCCGAGGGTGAGGGACGCGACGGTGCCGTCCTGCCGGACGGTGAGGGTCACGACGTCGCCCGGGGCGAGGAGGGGCAGCTGCTGACTGACCGAAAGGTCGGCGCGATAGATCGTGTCGCTGCCGGTCAGGCGCAGATAATAGGTCGAGCTGCCGCTCAGCACGGCGGTGCCGATGCGGTCGATACTGCCCGTGACGGTCTTGTCGGGCGTCGGGTCGGGCTTCTCGGTGTCGATCATGCCCTTGTCCTTGAGCAGCCGGATATATTCGGCCTGCGCGTCCGAAAGGGTGTCGCCGACGCCGACGATCTGATAATTCGCGACCGAGACGAAGGAATAGGCCTTCACGAGCCCGGCGTTGTCCTTCAGACTGATGAAATACGAGGGCGTGTCGGCGACGTTGATTAAGATCGGGAAGGTCGCGTTGTAGCCCTTCTCCTGCACCATGCCCTCGGCGGAGCGCATGGCGGAAAACTCCTCGGCGCCGTTGATCGAATAGGTGCGCGCCTCCTTCGTGCGCATGTTGACGAGCAGGAAGCCGATATTCGAGGCGTCGTCGACGACGGAGGTAATGCCGGTGTAGACCCAGACGTCGTCGTTGAGGGCGAGGTAGTTATACCCCTCGGTCGTCGTGACGACGTTGCGCTGGGTGAAGATCGAGTTCCAGAAGCCGTTCTGATAGGCGCCCCAGTAATCCGCCTGTTCGAGCACGATGCTCGAGCTGTAAACGCAGTCGATCCACTGCGGCACCTCGGCGATGGAATAATCGGTCATCGCGCCGGTGACGGCGTCGACGACGATCACGCCGGCGATGTCCCGCCCGCCGAGGAAGCCGATCGTGTAATCGTAATAGGACACGACCCAGAAGGGATGCCCGTTCTCGTCGATCTCAAACGACTCGTCGTCGAGCATTTTGAAGGGATAGGCGAAGCGGACGTGGCGCAGCAGATCGCGGTTGAAAAACTCGCTCGGCGTGTACTTCATGCCCTCGGCCAGCTCGACGAGGTCGGTATTCTGGCTCGCCATGTCGATCCGGATATAATACGGAATGCCCTCTTTGCGGTTGACGAACCATTTCAAAATATCGGCGTAGGCGAGGGGAGAGACGCGCATCGGCTTCTGCTGATAATTGATCTGGGTGTAATAATCCGAGACGTTGAACTGCGAAACGAGCTCGACGACCTCGCCCAATTTCCGGCTGCCGAGCCGCATAGCGGAATCGCGGTCGACGACCGGGATACTGGACAGCGGGATCTCGGCGATGTCGGTCTGGAATTCGCTCTCCTTGACCTGCAACATCTGCTGATAGCGGTGGGCATGGAAGAGCTTTGCCGACGACGCGTAGATCGCCCCGACGGCGAGAACGGCGACCGCAAGCACGCTGAGGGTGACCCATTTGACCCATTTCGGCTTCGGCTTGTG
>CANQSG010000081.1 GCA_947626485.1 uncultured Clostridia bacterium
GAAACGGCAGATAAGGAGGAACGCGCATGGATAAGTACATCGGTAAACGGCTCGACGGCCGCTATGTCATCCAGGAGATCATCGGGGTCGGCGGGATGGCCGTCGTCTACAAGGCGTATGACAACATCGAGGATCGCACCGTCGCGATCAAAATCCTCAAGGAGGAGTTCGTCTCCAACGAGGAATTCCTGCGGCGCTTCCGCAACGAATCCAAGGCCATCGCCATGCTGTCCCACCCCAACATCGTCAAGGTGTTCGACGTCAGCTTCGGCGACCTGATCCAGTACATCGTCATGGAGTACATCGACGGCATCACCCTCAAGGAGTATATCGCCCAGCAGGGCAGCCTGCGCTGGAAGGACGCGGTGCATTTCGCGCTGCAAATCCTGCGCGGCCTGCAGCACGCCCACGATAAGGGCATCGTCCACCGCGACGTCAAGCCCCAGAACATCATGGTGCTGCCCGACGGCACGATCAAGGTCACCGATTTCGGCATCGCCCGCTTCGCCCGCAGCGAACAGCGCACCATCACCGACAAGGCCATCGGCTCGGTGCACTACATCAGTCCCGAGCAGGCGCGCGGCGAAATGACCGACGAAAAGACCGACGTCTACTCGGTCGGCGTGATGCTCTACGAAATGCTGACCGGCCAGCTTCCTTTCCAGGCGGAAAGCGCCGTCTCGGTCGCGATCATGCAGCTGCAGCGCGAGCCGACCCTTCCGCGCGAAATCAACGGCTCGATCCCCCTCGGCCTCGAACAAATCACGATGCACGCCATGCAGAAGGACGCCGCCCGCCGTTACCAGTCGGCGGCAGAGATGCTCTGCGACCTCGAAGCCTTCAAGAAAGACCCGGCAGCGACCTTTGATTACAGCTATTTTGTCGACGACGCGCCCACCCGCTTCGTCACCCCGCCGGCGCAGATCGCCCAGCCCCAGACCGACGCCGACGCCGACGTTGACGCCGAGGCCGAGAGCGAGGAGGAGGAGAAATCCCCCGTTATTCCGATCCTCGCCGGCGTCGCGACGGCCTTCGTCATCGCCATCGCCGTCCTGCTCGCCGTCTTCCTGCCGAAGCTCTTCGGCGGGGCGGGCAACGCCATCGAATGCCCGGATTTCCTCGGCGTCGATTACGAGACGATCCAGACCAACGAGGATTACAAGGTCTTTGACATCGAATACCAGTTCGGCTTCAGCAGCGAATACGAATACGGTCAGGTTTACGATCAGTCCCAGCCTGCCGGCAAGAAGCTGAAGCCCGGCGCCAAGATCACCGTCTTCGTCAGCCAGGGCGCCCACCTCGTCAAGGTGCCCGACGTCTACGGCGACACCTCCACGATGGCGGCAACCGAGCTGAAAAGCAAGGGCTTCGTCGTCGAGACGCAGGAGCTGCCCGACGAGGAGATCGCCGCCAACATCGTCATCAGCACCGAACCGACCCGTGGCACCAGCGTGAACGAGGGCGCCACCATCATCATCTACGTCAGCAGCGGCAAGCCCACGACTTACGTCGACCTGCGCAACTTCGTCGGCCTCAGCGAGGCGGACGCCAAGCAGCAGATCGAGGCGAGCGGCCTGAAAGTCGGCTCCGTCACCTCCGTCGACAGCACGAAGCCGAAAGGCATCGTCGTCTCGCAGTCCCCGGCCTACGGCAGCGCCAAGCAGGTCGCGCAGGGCTCGAAGGTCGACCTGCAAATCAGCACCGGCACCGTCAATTATACCTTCGATCTGAAAGTGCCGCTGCCCGACGATTACGTCGACGATACCGGCTACGTTTCGATCTGGTCGAACGGTCAGATGTTACAGGAATCCAAAAACCTCATCGAGATCAACAACCTTTCGGATTATTCCTTCTCGATCACGACGCAGGCGACCTCTATGAACGTGACCGTCAAGCTGCGTCGGCAGGGCAGCACGCAATACGACAATTATTGCGACCTCTCGGTGCCGGATACCTCCAAGGGCACCAGCCGCCGCACCCGCACCTATACCGATTATCCGGTGAAGCAAGACGAGCCGATCGAGCCGCCCACAACGTCCGACGATTCGTCGTCCGAGGATTTGAACTGACCGAATGGAAGGCCTGCTTCTGACCTCGCTTTCGGGGTTTTACACCGTCCGCGGCGACGACGGCGCGCGCTACGTCTGTAAGGCGCGCGGGCGGTTCCGCCGGGAGGGGGAGACCCCGCTGCCCGGCGATCGGGTGACCTTTTCGCCCGCCGCCGATGACGACAGCGAGGGCGTCGTGCAGTCGATCCTGCCGCGCCGCAATCGGCTTGCCCGGCCGCCCGTCGCCAACGTCGACCGGCTCGTGATCGTCTCCGCCTTCGAAAGTCCGGCGCCCGACCTGCTCGCCCTCGACCGGCTGACGGCCGTGGCGGTCGAGCAGGGCATCGACCCGGTGCCGGTTTTCAACAAGGACGACCTCGGCGATTTCGGCGACCTGCCCGCGCGCTATCGGCAGGCGGGCTTTGCCGCCTTCGCCGTCTCGGCGCGCACCGGCGCGGGGCTTGATGAGCTGCGCCGGGCGCTGACCGGCGTCTGCGTTTTCACCGGCAACTCCGGCGTCGGGAAATCGAGCCTGCTCAACGCGTTGTTCCCCGACCTCGACCTCGCCACCGGCGCGGTCAGCGAGAAGCTCGGCCGCGGGCGGCACACGACCCGGCAGGTCACGCTCTACGAGCTGCCGCAGGGGGGCTTCGTCGGCGACACGCCCGGCTTTTCCACTCTCGACCTGACCGACGGCGCCGCCGTCGAGCCCGAAAATCTCGTCTTCGATTTTCCCGAATTCGCCCCCTTCCTCGGGCGCTGTCGCTTTTCCTCCTGCACGCACACCGGCGAGGCGGGCTGCGCCGTAGCCGAGGCGGTCGAACGCGGCGAGATCGCCCGCAGCCGCTTCGAGAATTACGGTGCACTCTACCGCGAGTCCGCGACCCTGCCCGCCTGGGCGCGCAAAAAACTCCCGCCGCGCTGAAAACTGAATTTTTGCGCCAAAACCGCCGACAGATGAATGCCTGTCGGCGGTTTTTTGCGTTTTGCCGCCCGCGAATCGGAACCTTTTCGCCGGGCGGGCGTATACTGAAAGTAGAGACGGGGTGAGTCAGATGCAGAGAAGGAACGGATTAAAAGGACTGTTCGCGGTCGCGTTTGGGGTCGGCCTGCTGTTCGCCAGCTATCTGCCTGCGCAGGCCTTAGTTATCCTGCTTGCGATCGCCGTCATCGCGCTGGGCATCGCCTGCGCCAACAAGTGCTAACGTCAGAAGGAGGGAAGGGCAGTGAAGGTCGTCGTCGTCAAGAGCCCGAAGGTGTTTCGCGGGATTTTGCGCCTCATTTTCGGCATGAAAAAGGAAAAGGAATAAGCCTACATAATCCGGCAAACGCAAAAGCGGGCGGGGAAGAATCCTCGCCCGCTTTTCGCGGTTTTGCGTCGGCGGATATGCCCGCGAACGCGGCTTTTTATTGAATGGGGCAGGTGGCGACGAGCTTTGCGCCGCAGACGTCCTCGGCGAGGACGTCGCCGATGGCGATCGGGGCGTCGACCCGCAGGGCGCGGATTTGCCGCATCGCCTGCGCCATTTTGTCTTTCGGGATCGGCGTGGCGGTCTTGACGCTCACCATGACGTCGGTGCGGTTGGCGACCCGCACGGTCGAGGTGACGGTGCGCGTCGGGTGGGTGCATTCGTCGGCGCCGTACTGCGCGCCCTTCGGACAGGCGTTGCCGGTGACGGTCGCGCTGCCGTTTTCAATCGTGACTTCGAGCGAACAGCCGCGCGGGCAGATGATACAGGTCAGATTCCGTTTCATTGTAACTCCTCCAACGATACCGTAATTTCGCCGGCGGCCTGCGCCAGCTTGTCGTGCTTGACCGTCAGCTTTTCCATTTCGCCGGGCGCCGCCCGCAGCCGCACCGCCGTCGCGAGCACCTCGTCGCCCGCCCGCACGGTGAAGCGCACCCGTCCGTAGGGCGCCTTCACCCGCAAAAACAGCGAGACGTCGCCGTCGGCGTCGGGGTGGACGCGCTGGGGCAAAACGTAACGCACGCCCTCGCCCGCCGCGGTTTGCAGCGGCTGACTTTCCCGCCGCATGCCCTGCACGTAGGCCGCCGCGCCCTGCCCGGCGAGCTCTGCCTCGTCCGAAACGTAGTCGACCAGATCGTGCACCTGCAACACGTTGCCGCAGGCGAAAATCCCCGGCACGGCGGTCTGGCGCATTTCGTCGACCAGCGCGCCGCCCGTCACGGGGTCCATGGGGATTCCGGCGTCGCGCGTCAGCTCGTTTTCGGGGATCAGCCCGACCGAGAGCAGCAGCGTGTCGCAGGGGATATACCGCCCGGTCTCGGGGCGGATGTTGCGGTTTTCGTCGACCTGCGCCACCGTGACGCCCTCGACCCGCCGCGCGCCGTGGATCTCGGCGACGGTCGTGTTCAGATAAAGCGGAATGCCGAAATCCTCGAGGCATTGGACGATGTTGCGGGTCAGGCCGCCCGAATAGGGCATCAGCTCGCAGACCGCCTCGACCTTCGCGCCCTCGAGCGACATTCGCCGCGCCATGATCAGGCCGATGTCGCCCGAGCCGAGGATCACGACCCGGCGGCCGACGAGATAACCCTCGCAGTTCATGAGCTTTTGGGCGGTGCCGGCGCTGTAAACGCCCGCCGGGCGGGTGCCGCAGATGTTCAGCGCGCCGCGGCTGCGTTCCCGGCAGCCCATCGCCAGAATGACGGCCTTCGCCTGAATGCGCAGTACGCCGGAGCGGTTCTGCGCGACGACGACGCGATCGGGCGTCAATTTCGTCACCATCGTCTCGGAATAGACCCGAATGCCGCGTTCCTCGACCTGCCGGCGGTAGACGTCGGCGTATTCGGGGCCGGTCAGCTCGCGGCCGAGCTTGTGCAGGCCGAAGCCGTTGTGGATGCACTGGCGCAGAATGCCGCCGGGCGCCGCCTCGCGGTCGAGCAGGACAACGTCCTTGACGCCGCGGTCATACGCCGCCACGGCTGCCGCCATGCCGGCGGGGCCGCCGCCGATGATTACAATTTCATGTTCTGTCATCGTTGTCTCTCCTCTCAAAGCCGCCCGACGACCATGCGGGAATCCTTGCCGTTCTTGGTGATCTCGGCGAGCGGGATCCCGGTCTCCTCGGAAATCAGCTGCATGACGTAGGGGCCGCAGAAGCCGCCCTGACAGCGCCCCATGCCCGACCGGGTGCGGCGCTTGACGGCGTCGACGTCCCGCGCGGGCGGGTTTTGGCGGATCGCCGCGCGAATTTCGCCCTCGCTGACCGTCTCGCACCGGCAGACGATCCTGCCGTAATCGGGGTGGGACTGGATCCAGGCGTCGCGCGCGTCGTCGTCCATCTTGCGGAAGGCGTGGGTGTCCGGGCGCTCGCCGTTGAAATCGGGGTTGTCCGCGCAGACGAGCCCGGCGCCTTGCAGCAGCTCGACGAGCCGCCGCGCGATCGAAACGCAGCAGGAAAGCCCGGGCGAGTCGATCCCGGCGGCATGCACCAGCCCCGGCGCCTTTTCGCTCGCTTGCAGCAGAAAATCGCCGCCCGCCGTCGAGGCGCGCACCCCGGTAAAAGAGGTGATGACCTGCCGCAGCGCGACGCTCGGCACGCTTTTCGGCGCGAGCTGCATCACGGCGCGCAGACCGTCGGGCGTCGTCTGCTTCGCGTCGGGGGTCTCGACCTCGGTCGCCGTCGGCCCGACAAGCAGGTTGCCGTCGGCGGTGGGGGAGACGAGCACGCCCTTCCCGGCGCTCGTCGGCACCTGAAAGATCGTGTGCGATACCCGCGCGCCCTCGGCTTTGTCGAGCAGCAGATATTCTCCCGCGCGGGGAATGACGCGGAAAAAGTCGTCCCCGGCGAGGGCGGCGATGCGGTCGGCGTAACCGCCCGCGCAGTTGACAAGATAGCGACAGCGCACCGTCTCGCCGTCAGACGACGTCACGGTGAAGCAGTCGTCCGCTTTTTCGATCGCCGTGACTTCAAAATTCGTTTTGAGCGCCGCGCCGTTGTCCATCGCGTTGCCGACGGCGGCGATCGTCAGCGCGTAGGGGCAGACGATCCCTGCCGAGGGCGCCCGCAGGACGCGGGTCACGGCGGGGGAGAGGTTGGGCTCGAGCGCCCGCGCCTCGTCGCCCGAGAGCAGTTCGAGGTCGGGCACGCCGTTTTGCTTCCCGCGCTCGAACAGCTCGTCGAGCACCGCTTCCTCCTGCGCGCTGAAGGCGCAGACCATCGAGCCGTTTTTGCGATAGGGGACGTGCAGCTGCCGCGCCGCCTCAAAGAGCAGCGGGACGCCCGGGGCGTTGAGCTGCGCCTTGCAGCTGCCGGGCTCGGGGTCGAACCCGCCGTGCACGATGCCGCTGTTCGCCTTCGAGGCGCCGCAGGCGACGTCGTTTTCCCGTTCGAGCAGGCAGACCGACAGCCGATAGCGCGTCAGCTCCCGCGCCGTCATACCGCCGACGACGCCCGCTCCGATGATGCCAACATCATAAACCATGCCATTCGCTCCTTTTTTCATAAAAAGAGACGGCGAAACCAAAGACCCGAAGGCCCTCGTTTCGATCCGTCTCTCCTGAATTCTACAGATCCCGTGTGCAGTTGTCCGCCCGGTTTTGCGGGCTTATTCCTCGATCGTATAGACCACGTTTTCGATCTCGCGCAGCGAGGCGCAGTCGAAATTCGCCTTTTTATCGAAGAAGATCAGCAGCCCGAGGTGCCCCTGCCGTTCGCTGCGGGGCGGCTGGATTTGGTGGTTGAAATTCTCGCCCATGCGTTCCTGCACCTCCTGCAAGATCGCGTTGGTGCGGTACATATCGTCGATTTCGACGTAAACGCAGCCGGTGCGCACCTTGCGGCGCTCAAACCGGGCGAAGAGCACCATCGTCAGCAGCAGCAAAATCGAGACGACGATCGCACCGGTGTAAAACCCGTACCCCAGCGCGACGCCGATGGCGCCGGTCGCCCAGACGCCCGCCGCCGTTGTGAGGCCGGTGATGGTGCTGTTGTTTTTTAAGATGATGACGCCGGCGCCGAGGAAACCGATGCCGGAGATGACCTGCGCCGAAATACGGAAAACGTCGCCGTTCGCGCCGAGCACCGTGTTGACGAACATGCTCGTCATCGAGGTCGCCGCCGCGCCGAGGCAGACGAGGATGTGGGTGCGCGGGCCGGCAGCCCGCCCGTGCCGCGGGCGCTCGCCGCCGATGACGGCGCCGATGACGACCGCCAGCAGGGAGCGCACGATCACCTGCACCGTACCATTTTCCCAAAGTGCGGTAAACCATTCCGGCATATCGGCACCTTCCTTTCTTAGCTAAACCATAACTCTTTCTTGCCGGTCGAGACGGCAAGCGCGCCGCAGCGCAGCGCCATCGTGACCTCGGCTTTTGTTTCGATGAGCCCGCCCGCGATCACCGGAATTTGCCCGCCCGCGAAGCGTTCGATCATCTTGCCGATGACGCCGGGCATGATCTCGAGCAGATCGGGCGGCGTCGCCCCGAGCAGATCGCCGATGTTGGCGGCGCCCTGCGAATCGAGCATAAAGCAGCGCTGAACGGCGAGCAGCCCCGCCTCGCGCGCGTGCCGCACGATCTGGCTGCGGGTGCTGATGATGCCGTCAGCGCCGCAGCGGCTCAAAAATTCGACGCCGGCGCGATCCTTGCCGATGCCGTCGGCGAGGTCGAGGTGAACAAAGACCCGCTTGCCGGCATTGTGCGCCTGCCCGATGCGGTCGGAAACCGTGTTGAGGTTGCTTTTCAAATCGAAGAGCACCTCGACCGGCGACGTCAGCGCGTGCTGCCACAGCGCCTCGTCGTGCACCGCGGCGATGACGGGCGCGCGCTCGAGACAGTCGTTCAGTTCGCCAAAGGTCATGCAGGCTTCCTCCCGTGATTGAAAAAAACAAAAAGCAAAAGAGCGCCTGTGCTGACGCGCTTTTGCAGCTTCTCTCATCTCTTGCTCTATTATAGGCGCTTTGCGCCGCCCTGTCAAGCATTTTTTCCGCCGCCCGTCCCCGCCGCGCTTTTCGCCGCCGCCACAAGATATGGTAGACCGCCCGCCGCCGCACATCTATTTTAAAAAAATAAAAATTTTTTGTGCGGAAAAACAGTTGCATTTTTGCAGACAAGCGTTTATAATAACGTTACGGAGTGGTGGATTGTGGAGCCAGAATCCACCGAAATGTTTAAAAATGGTGCGAGAGGAGGGGGAACGACATGCTTTTCGGCGGTTATCAACATACGATCGACAAAAAAGGCAGGGTTTTTATCCCCTCCAAGCTGCGGGACGACCTCGGCGAGAGCTTTTTTATCTGCCGCGGCATCTCGGGCAAGCGCTGCCTGTGCATTTACTCCCTGCCGGAATGGGATCGCCTCGTCGCGAAGATCGAGACCCTGCCGAGCACCAAGGCCAGCACCGTCAAGCGCTTTTTATATGAAGGCAGCTTCACCCTCGAGTGCGACGCGCAGGGGCGTATCCTCATCCCCGCCGTCCTGCGGGAATACGCCGGCCTGAACGACGAAGCGCACATCATCGGCATGTCGACCAACCTCGAAATCTGGGATCCGGCGCTCTGGGCGAAGGAAAGCGAGCAGTACACGCCCGAATCCATCGCCGCCATCATGGAAGAGCTCAACTTCTGACGGGGTGGGGAGATGGAATTTGTACATCAGCCGGTGCTGCTGCACGAGACGCTCGAAGCGCTGCGCATCCGACCCGACGGCGTATATCTCGACGGCACGGTCGGCGGCGCCGGACACGCCCGCGAGATCGCCCGCCGCCTGACGACGGGGCGGCTGCT
>CANQSG010000082.1 GCA_947626485.1 uncultured Clostridia bacterium
TTGCCCCGTAAAATCTTCAATTATCGCTCGTCTGACGATCTTTTCTATCCTGTCCTATTTGATATTGCAATTTAGACAGAACCGCGCGGCGCGAGGAGGCGCGAAAAAAGGATTGCAATTCGGGCGGGGTTATGGTAAAATAAATCTGTATTTTGCGCGGGGAAAACCCGGGCGAAATCGGCGAAAAAACGCGGGCATGCCCGGCAAGACGAAAAAAAGAGGTTAAGCTGCATGAATTGGTTTCGGCGCAAGATCTGGGATCTCAAAAACCTGTCCTATCAGCACGATATCCACGCGGAGCGCAACATCCGCCTGCTGCGGGAAAGCGAACTGTTCGACTCGGACTATTATCTCGAACGTTACCCCGACGTCGCAGACAGCGACGTCTCGCCCGAAAAGCATTATTATTTTTACGGCTGGCGCGAAGGCCGCGACCCGAGCGCCCGGTTTGACAACGACTATTACCTGCGCGAGAATCACCTGCACCAGAACCCGCTGGTGCACTACCTCACGGTCGGAAAGGACGACCCCGCGATCAAGGTCGCGACCGATCTCGACACCGCCTCGAACCTGGTGAAGAAATATTTTCAGGTCTGCGCGCCGCTCTGCACCATGCCGGTCGCCGACCGACCGCCCTGCCTGAACGTCTGTTTTACCGGCTTTGATAAAAGCTGCTTTTTCGGCGGCAAGGCCACGGCGCTCGTCCTCGCAGTGCAGTACGCCAACACCTGCGGCTGCGCGCTGCGCATCATCGCCCAGCAGCCCGAAGCCGAGATCTTCGGCGAATTTCTCGAGCTCTTTTCGCTCGACCGCCCCGCCGACGTCTCTTTTTACGCGATCCGGTCGGGCGAGCGGCTCGAGGTCGGCGAGCGGGACGATTTCCTCTGCACGATGTGGGAAAACGCCGATTCCGTCCTGCACACGCCCGACGTCACCGGCCGCATTTTCTATATCATGCAGGAGGTCGAGACCTTCTTCTACGACCACGGCGACCGCCACCTGCGCTGTTACCAGACGCTCTCCGACCCGCGCCTGATCCCGGTCGTCAATTCGCAGCTGCTCTTCGACTACCTCGCCGCGAACGGGTACGACAACGTCCGCGAACGGGGCATCTGTTTCGAACCGGTCTTCTCGCCCGAACTTTTGAAGCCCGGCGCCGACAGCTTTGCCGAAAAGGAGACCTATACGCTTCTGTACTACGCGCGCCCGGGTCACCAGCGCAACATCTTTTATTTCGGCCTGCAATGCCTGAACGAGGCCTTCGTCTCGGGACGGCTCGACCCCGAAAAATGGACGGTCTACACGGTGGGGGATACCACCGTTCCCAGCTTCTCGTTCGACGTGCCGGTTACCGTCAAGCGGCTCGGCGTGATGAGCTGGAAGGAATACTGCGAAATGCTCTCCACCGTCGACCTGTGTTACAGCATGATCTACACGCCCCACCCGAGCTATCCGCCGCTCGACGCCGTGACGGCCGGGGCGGTCAGTGTGACGAACCGCTTCGCCAACAAGCAGGATTTCAGCCGCTATTCCGACAATATCGTCTCGGCGCCGCTGTACGAGGCCGCGATGCTCGACGCGCTCGAGGCCGGCGGCAGGCTCGCCATGGACGCGTCGACGCGGGAGCGGAACTATCGCAATTCTCACACCGCCGGGGATTGGAAAACCACCTTCGAGCCGGTCGTCGAACGGATGCGCAACAGCTGAGGAGGCGCCGGACTTGTATCACGTTACCTGCGAAAAAAGCTATGAAATGCAGCTCGAGATGCCGCCTTTTTCCGAGCGCTACGCGGCGCTGCGGAGGCACGACGGCAAGAAAAAGGTCGTTTACATCAAAAACGAGTTCGACAATTCCACCTTTCGTTATCGCTGCTATAACTTCGGGCAGGCGCTGCGCGACAGCGCGGAGTTCGTCGTCACCGCCTTCCTCTGCGACGAGATCGCCCAGGTGCTGCCCCACGCCGACGACATCTCGATCCTCGTCCTGCAGCGCACCCTCTGGACGCCCGAGGTGCAGAGCCTGCTGAATTTCGCGAACCGCCGCCGCATCCCCGTCGTCTTCGATATGGACGACCTCTATTATCGTCCCGACTTTATCCCCACCTTCTTAAACCATGTGCACAACACGGTGCGCCAGTTCAATCAGCGGGAATTTTTGGCGCACATCGGTTGGGCGACGTCGTATGATTTGGTCGCCCGCCAGTGCCGCCTGTTTCTGACGACGACCGAGTATTTAGCCGACCGGCTGCGGCAGGATTACGGCGCCGAGGTCTTCGTCATCCCCAACTTTATGAATCACGAGCAGCTCGCCGAATCCGAAGCGGTGCTGCAAACGCGGCGGGAGCGCCCCGAGCGGTTCCAGATCGGCTATTTCAGCGGCACGCCGAGCCATGCGCGGGATTTCGCCGTGGCGGCGGACGGCATCGCCCGCCTGATGCGCGAGCACAAGGACGTCGACCTGAAGATCGTCGGCTTTATGGAGCTGCCCGCCTCCCTGCGCGACTTCCATCGGCAGGGCAGGATCATCACCCGCAAGCTCGTCCCCTATCAGGCGCTGCCCTACGAGATCGGAACCGCCGACCTCAATCTGATCCCCCTAACGCCGATCTGCTTTAACGACGCGAAATCGGAGCTCAAATTTTTCGAGGCCGGCGCTGTGCGGGTCGCCTCCTGCCTGAGCCCGAGCGACGTTTATCGCCGCTGCGCCGTCGACGGGGAGGATTGCCTCTACTGCACGCCCGACGGCTGGTATCGCGCCCTCGAACGGCTCTATTCCGACAAGCCGCTGCGCGACCGCCTCGCGCAGGCCGCCTATGAAAAATCGCTGCGGCGTTACACCCCCGAGGCCAACGCCGCCGCCATCGAAGCGACCTACCGCGCCGTTTTAGACCGCGCCTGACGCAAAAACGAAATCCGAACCGGGCAGGGAACCCCCTCGCCCGGATTTTTTCTGCCCTGTTCCGGCGAAAAGCCCCGCGCCCGCTTTGACGAATGCGCTCGCGCCTTAGCGTTCCGCCTATTTTCCCGCGCCCGCGCGCGGCTTTTTTGTGCGTCCGGCCGTTTTTTGCCCGGCGCGTTGACAAGGCGGGGAAAGTATGTTAAAATATTAACAAGCAAAACGGGAACCCTGAAATTATCCCGCATTTAAAGGAGCTTTGCGTATCATGACAAACCAACAGACCCAACCCCTTGTGGACAGCCCCGAAGTCCTCGCCCGGCGGCTCGAAGCGGTGCGGCGCGCCCAGCGGCAGTACGCGACCTATTCGCAGCAGCAGGTCGACGAGATCTTCCGGGCGGCGGCTGCGGCGGCCGACGCGGCGCGCATCCCGCTCGCGAAACTGGCGGTCGAGGAGACCGGCATGGGCATCGTGGAGGACAAGGTGATCAAAAATCACTATGCCGCCGAGTATATCTACAACGCCTACCGCGACGCGAAAACCTGCGGCGTGATCGAGTCCGACCCGGCGGGCGGCATGCAGAAGATCGCCGAGCCCATCGGCGTGATCGCCGCCGTCATTCCGACGACCAACCCGACCTCGACCGCGATCTTCAAGGCGCTGCTCGCCCTGAAAACCCGCAACGGCATCCTTTTCAGCCCCCACCCGCGCGCGAAGGCCTCGACCGTCGCGGCGGCGCGCACCGTGCTCGAAGCCGCCGTGAAAGCGGGCGCCCCCGCCGACATCATCGGCTGGATCGACGTGCCGTCGCTTGACATGACGAACCTGCTGATGAAGGAGGCCGACCTCATCCTCGCGACGGGCGGCCCCGGCATGGTGAAGGCGGCGTATTCCTCGGGCAAGCCGGCGCTCGGCGTCGGCGCGGGCAACGTCCCCGCCATCATCGACGAGACCGCCGACGTCCTGCTCGCCGTCAATTCGATCATTCATTCAAAAACCTTCGACAACGGCATGATCTGCGCCTCGGAGCAGTCCGTCATCGTGCTCGACGCGGTCTATGACGCGGTGCGCGCCGAGTTCGCCGCGCGGGGCTGCTATTTCCTCGACGAAACGGAAACGGAGCAGGTGCGCAAGACGATCCTCATCAACGGCGCGCTCAACGCAAAGATCGTCGGGCAGTCCGCCGTGACGATCGCCGAACTTTCGGGCGTCACGGTGCCCGAGACGACCAAAATCCTCATCGGCGAGGTCGAATCGGTCGAGCTCAGCGAAGAATTCGCCCACGAAAAGCTCTCGCCGGTGCTCGCGATGTACCGGGTGGGCAGCTTCGAGGAAGCCCTCGAAAAGGCCGACCGCCTGATCGCCGACGGCGGCTACGGGCACACCGCCTCGGTCTACCTCGACCCGGTCACGGCGCGCGACAAGCTCGACGTCTTCGCCGCCCGCATGAAGACCTGCCGCATTTTAGTGAACACCCCGTCCTCGCAGGGCGGCATCGGCGACCTCTACAATTTCCGGCTGACGCCGTCGCTCACGCTGGGCTGCGGCTCGTGGGGCGGCAATTCCGTCTCGGAAAACGTCGGTATCAAGCACCTGTTGAACATCAAAACCGTTGCGGAGAGGAGAGAGAATATGCTGTGGTTCCGCGCGCCGCAGAAGGTGTATTTCAAGCGGGGCTGCCTTTCGACCGCCCTGCAAGAGCTGGGGGCGGACGGCATCCGCAAGGTCTTTTTGGTGACCGACCGCTTCCTGTATCAAAACGGCTACACAAAGCCCGTCACCGACGCGCTCGACGCGATGGGCATTCGGCACGCGGCCTTCTTTGACGTCGAGCCCGACCCGACGCTTGCCTGCGCGCAGGCGGGGGCGCAGGCGATGCGCGGCTTCGAGCCCGACTGCATCGTCGCCCTCGGCGGCGGCTCGGCGATGGACGCCGCGAAGATCATGTGGGTGCTCTACGAACACCCCGAGGTCGATTTCCTCGAAATGGCGATGCGCTTCATGGACATCCGCAAGCGCATTTACACCTTCCCGCCCATGGGCGAAAAGGCGCGGTTCGTCGCCGTGCCGACCTCGGCGGGGACGGGCAGCGAGGTGACGCCCTTCGCCGTCATCACCGACGAGCGCACCGGCGTGAAATACCCGCTGGCGGATTACGCGCTGCTGCCCAACACCGCGATCGTCGACGCCGACCTGATGATGCAGGCGCCGCAGGGCTTGACCGCCGCCGCCGGCATCGACGCCGTGACCCACGCGCTGGAGGCCTATGCTTCGGTCATGGCGACCGATTTCACCGACGGGCTGGCGCTGCGTTCGCTGCAAATGGCCTTCACCTACCTGCCCCGCGCCTACGAAAAGGGCGCCGCCGACCCGAAGGCGCGCGAACAGATGGCGCACGCCGCGACGATGGCGGGCATGGCGTTTGCCAACGCCTTCCTCGGTGTCTGCCACTCGATGGCGCACAAATTGGGCGCCTTCCACCACCTGCCCCACGGCGTCGCCAACGCGCTGCTCATCTGCGAGGTGCTGCGGTATAACGCGGCGGAGGTCCCGGCGAAAATGGGAACTTTCCCGCAGTATTCGCACCCCCACACCCTCGCGCGCTACGCCGAGATCGCCGATTTCCTCGGCCTTGCGGGCGAGACCGACGCCGAAAAGCTCGACAGCCTGATCGAGGCGATCGAGGAGCTGAAACGGCAGATCGGCATTCGGCCGACGATTCGGGATTACGGCGTCGACGAGCAGGCGTTTCTCTCGTCGCTCGACGAGATGACCGAGCAGGCCTTCGACGACCAGTGCACCGGCGCCAACCCGCGCTATCCGCTGCTGCGCGAGATCCGCGAAATGTATCTGAAAGCCTATTACGGCAACTAAAGGAGGAAGGGACATGAATTTGCAGCAGGTCATCGCCGAACGCGACGACAAGACGATCTATCGCGACGGCGACAAAACCGTCAAGGTCTTCGGCGACAGCTTCCGCAAGTCCGACATTCTCAACGAGGCGCTCAACCAGGCGCGCGTCGAGGAGACGGGGCTTTGCATTCCGAAGATCATCGAGGTGACGAAGATCGACGGGAAATGGGCGATCGTCAGCGATTTTATCGAGGGCGCGCCGCTCGACCGCCTCATGTGCGAGCACCCCGAACGCACGGAGGAATACCTCAACCTGTTCGTCGATTTGCAGCTTTCGGTGCACGCCAAGCGCGCGCCGCTGCTCAACAAGCTGAAAGACAAGATGAACCGCAAAATTTCGCAGACCGACCTCGACGCGACGACGCGCTACGAGCTGCACACCCGGCTCGAGGCCATGCCCAAGCACGACAAGGTCTGTCACGGCGATTTCAACCCGAGCAACATCATCCTGACCGCGGACGGCACGCCCTATATCCTCGACTGGTCGCACGCGACGCAGGGCAACGCCAGCGCCGACGCCGCCCGGACCTATCTGCTCTTCTGCCTCGCCGGCAAGACCGAGCTCGCCGAGCAGTATCTGCGGCTGTTCTGCCGCAAGAGCGACACCGCGAAGCAGTACGTCCAGCAGTGGCTGCCCATCGTCGCGGCGTCCCAATCGGTCAAGGGCAAGCCCGAGGAGCGCGACTTCCTGCTCCGCTGGGTCAACGTCGTCGATTACGAATAACTTTCCGCCCAAAACACAAAACCCCGCCGCACTTTTTCAGCTGTGCGGCGGGGTCGTTTTTTGTCATGCTCAGGGGTATTTCAGGCGGGAGATTCGCTTTGCAGCAGGCAAAGCGGCGTCTGCGCGGCGATCTCGCAGGTCAGGCCTTCGGGCAGGAAATAACTGTCCCCGGCGCGAATCGGCTCGCCGCCGACGGTGCCGCTGCCTTTAAGGCAGAGCAGGTGGCAGAAGCCGTCGCGCGCGGCGATGGTCTGCCGCGAAGGGATTTCGAGCCGGCGGACGGTAAAGCAGTCGCAGGCCGCCAGCAGCCCGGGTTGTCGCGGCTGGCGGGAGAATTGCAGCGCCTCGATCTCGGCGGGGGTATAGGGGCGGATGACGTCGAGCGCCTGCCGGATGTGCAGGGGGCGGGGCTTGCCGTCGAGCCCCGGGCGGTTGTAATCGTAGACCCGATAGGTCAGGTCGGAATTCTGCTGAATTTCGGCGAGCAGGATGCCCGCGCCGATGGCGTGCACCAGCCCGGCGGGCAGGAAAAAGACGTCGCCGGGGCGCACCGGCACTTCCCGCAGCTGCGCCTCGGTTTTCCCCGCCGCGACGGCTTCGGCAAAGGTCTCGACCGTCGCGCCCGCGCGCAGGCCGCAGGTCAGCATCGCGCCCGGTTGCGCTTCGAGAATGACCCACATTTCGGTCTTGCCGCGCTCGCCGAACTGCGCCGCGTAGGCGTCGTCCGGGTGCACCTGAATGGAAAGCCGGTCGTTCGCGTCGATGAGCTTGACGAGCAGCGGGAAGCGGTCGGTTTGCAGATAAGCGCCGAGCGTCATTCCGGCGCAGGCGCCGTTTTCGATGCGGCTTTGCTCCTGCGGCCGCACCGTCAGCTCCCACGATTCCGCCGCCTTTTCGAGGTCGCAGGCCTTGCCGAAGCGGCGCTTCAACAGGTCGCCGCCCCAGACCGCCTCTTTGCAGACCGGCAGCAGCTTTAGGGGATAGCGGGGATAGGACATAAAAAAACCTTCCTTTTTTTCAAAATCAAGCGCGAAATCGTAGGAAAAACCGCCCACGGCTGCGGGCGGCTGGGTGCTACGCGTCGGCGTGTTCGGCGGCGCGGTGTTCCTCGATCTGCTGCGCGATCATCATGTCCTTGACCTTCATCAGCCGGGTGCGGCTCGAGCGCTCGCTTTCTTCTAACTTCATCGTGATGAAGCGGATGGTGTCGCGGTAACGCGGAATCATGACGTGCTCGAGCGCGTTGACGCGGCGGCGGGTCTTTTCGATCTCAACCGCCATGCGCTGGGTCGACTTTTCAATCTCCGCCAGCTTCAGCAGGTCGGGCAGCAGCTCGGCGGTGCGGCGGACGGCGTCGTCCAGCTCGAACGAGGTCGACGCGAAGCCGTAGCAATAGACGTCGGCGCTTTCGCTCGTGCGGGTTTGGGTCGTGAAAACGGGGATCTCGACGCTCATCACGTTGCGCTGCGAGACCGAAAGCGAGACCTCCTGCTTCGGCGCGAGCAGCGCGGCGTCGAGCGCTTCCTTCTGCATGACCGAGCTCGCCAGCACGAAGTGGCGGTTGGCCTCCAGGACGGCTGCCTCGACCTTGGCGCGCAGCGCCTGATTCTGCCGGATCAGGTCGAGAAACTGGCGCATTAGCTCATCGCGCTTGTCTTTGAGCAGCTTGTGCCCGCGCAGGGCGGTATTCAGTTGCCGTTTCAGCCGCGTCAGCTCCATGCGGGTGGGATTGACGTTCAGCACCGCCACAAGGCGTTCCCCCTCTTATTCTTTGCCGTAATATTGATCGAGCATTTCGTCGCTGATGCGCTTGAGCTCGCTGCGGGGCAGGATGGAAAGCAGCTTCCAGCCGAGGTCGAGCGTTTCCTCGATCGTGCGGTTGGAATCGTACCCCTGCGAGACGTATTCCTGCTCGAAACGGTCGGCGAATTCGGCGTAGAGCTTGTCGATCTGCGTCAGCGCCGCCTCGCCGAGGATCACCATGAGCTCCTTGGCGTCCTTGCCGCGGGCGTAGGCCGCGAAAAGCTGGTTCATCGTGCTGGCGTGGTCGGCGCGGGTGCGCCCCT
>CANQSG010000083.1 GCA_947626485.1 uncultured Clostridia bacterium
GGATAGACCGCCGGGGCCGAGGGCGCTCAGACGGCGCTTGTGCGTCAGTTCGCTCAGCGGGTTGATCTGATCCATGAACTGCGACAGCTGCGAGGAACCGAAAAATTCCTTCACTGCGCTGGTTACAGGGCGAATGTTAATCAATGTCTGCGGCGTAATGACGTCCAAATCCTGAATCGTCATGCGCTCGCGCACCACACGTTCCAACCGGCAAAGACCGATGCGGAACTGGTTTTGCAGCAGCTCGCCGACCGAACGGATGCGGCGATTGCCCAGATGGTCGATGTCGTCGACGTTGCCGACGTCGTGCGGCAGACCCATGAAATAGTTGAGGGTGGCGAAGATATCGTCGACCGTGATGTGCTTCGGGATCAGGCGGTCGAGGTTGGCGGCGACGGCTTCGCGCACCGCCTCTTCCCCTTCGTTGTTCTCGAGAATTTCGCGCAGCACCGAGAAGGAGACCTTTTCGTTGACGCCGAGGTCGGACAGGTCGAAGGGGACGAAATCGGCGGCGTCGACCATGCCGTTGGAAAGCACCTTGACCTCGACGCGGTTGCCCTCGTTTTCGAGGACGTCGAGGTAAACCTCGCTGACGCCGCGGCGCTGGAGCTCAAAGGCGCGGTCGCGGTTGAGCAGCTCGCCGGCTTCGGCGATGAGCTCGCCGGTCATCGGGTCGGCGACGGGGCGCGCGAGGACGTGTCCCATCGCGCGGGGCGCGAGGGAGAGCTTTTTGTTGTATTTATAGCGACCGACGCGCGAAAGATCGTAGCGCCGGGCGTCGAAAAAGAGCTGTGCTAAATGGCTCTGGGCGCCTTCGACCGTCGCGGGCTCGCCGGGGCGCAACTTTTTATAGACCTCGATCAGGGCGTCGTCGGTGTTGGACGAGGTGTCCTTTTCAAAGGTCGCCGTCATGCGCTCGTCGTCGCCGAGCAGGGTGCGAATCTGCTCGTTGGAGGAGAGGCCGAGGGCGCGGGCAAATGTGCTCAGCGGCAGCTTGCGGTTTTTGTCGATCCGGACGTAGAGCACGTCGTTCATGTCGGTCTCGTATTCCAGCCAGGCGCCGCGGTTGGGGATGACGGTGGAGGAAAAGAGCTTTTTGCCGGTTTTTTCGTCCAGCTTGACGCCGTAATAGACGCCGGGGGAACGCACCAGCTGCGAGACGATGGCGCGCTCGGCGCCGTTGATCACGAAGGTGCCGGACTCGGTCATCAGCGGGAAGTCCCCCATGAAGACCTCGCTCTCTTTGATCTCGCCCGTTTCGTTGTTCAGCAGACGCGCGCGCACCCGCAGCGGCGCGGCGTAGGTCGTGTCTCTGGCCTTGCACTCGGTAACGTCGTATTTGGGCTGCTCGTCGAGGCGGTAGTCGATGAAATCGAGCACCAGATTCCCCGTGTAATCGGTGATCGACGACATATCCCGAAATACTTCCTTGAGCCCTTCTTCGATGAACCAGCGGTATGAGTCCTTCTGCACTTCAATGAGGTTCGGCATATCGATGACCTCGTTGATCTTGGAGAAGCTCATGCGCGTGTTCTTCCCGAACCGGGCCGGTTTTACCTTGACCGTTTGCACCATAGGCTTTCTTCACTCCTTCGTCTATTTGGCGGAAGATCGAAATCTCCCGAAAAAGCCGGAATCAATGCAGTTTTTGCCGGATGGAATGGCGCGGAAAAGCTGCGCATAATATAGAATAGGCGCATAAATACCCATCATCATGTAATTACAAATTATACCGCATCGAAAAGGATTCGTCAAGCATTTTTTTCAAATTCCCGTCGAAAATCCGAAAAAATTTTTCAGCCCGGAAAAACGCACAAAATCCGGCGGAAAACGGCGTCGATTTTTGTCAGCCGCCCCTTCCCCGCCGCGCGGCAAAAAGCACGCCTCCGCGAATACGGAGACGTGCCGGTTTTGCCGTCTGTTTACGAAGGAACGCGTCAGGCCTGCGACAGCTGGCCGAGAGAGGCGGCTTTGAGGTAGGCGTTGATAAAGCCGTCGAGGTCGCCGTCCATCACGGCGCCGATGTTGCCCGATTCGAAGCCGGTGCGGTGATCCTTGACGAGGGTGTAGGGCATGAAAACATAAGAACGAATCTGCGAGCCCCAGGCGATCTCCTTCTGGACGCCCTTGATGTCCTCGATCTTGTCGAGGTGCTCGCGCTCCTTGATCTCGAGCAGCTTGGATTTCAGCATCTTCATCGCGACCTCGCGGTTCTGGTGCTGGCTGCGCTCGTTCTGGCAGGCGACGACGATACCGGTCGGCAGGTGGGTGATGCGGATGGCGGATTCGGTCTTGTTGACGTGCTGGCCGCCCGCGCCTCCGGAGCGGTAGGTGTCGACCTTCAAGTCCTCGTCGCGAATTTCGATCTGGGCGTCGTCGCTGATCTCGGGCATGACCTCGAGCGAGGCAAAGGAGGTGTGCCGTCTTCCGGAGGCGTCAAAGGGCGAAATGCGGACGAGCCGGTGGACGCCCGATTCGCTTTTCAGATAGCCGTAGGCGTTCGTGCCCTCGACGACCAGCGTCGCGCTTTTGAGCCCCGCCTCTTCCCCGTCGAGGAAATCGATCATCTTGACCTGGAAGCCGTGCCGCTCGCCCCAGTGCATATACATCCGCACGAGCATCTCGTTCCAGTCCTGCGCCTCCGTTCCGCCGGCGCCGGCGTGGAAGGTCAAAATCGCGTTGTTGGGGTCGTATTCCCCGTTGAGCAGCGTCGTCAGCCGCTGGGATTCGAGCTCGGCGGTGAAGGCCGCCATGTTCTGCTCGATCTCGGGAATGAGCGAGACGTCCTCTTCCTCGTTCGCGAGGTCGATGAGCACCAGCGTGTCCTCGAAATTCGCCGCCAGCCGGTCGTAGGCCTCGGTCTTGGCCTTCATCTGGCTGATCTTCTGCAAAATCTTCTGCGAACGCTCGAGGTCGTCCCAGAAGCCGTCGGCGGCCGACTGCTGTTCGAGCGCGGCGATCTCGGTTTTCAGCCCGTCGTACCCGATGGCGTCCTTTAAGTCGAGCAGGTCGGGGCGGCTGCCCTCTAATTTTAATTTCAGTTCTTCGAATTCGAGCATAATTCCCTCCGTGTTGTCAGATAGGCGAACCAGCAGTCCCGCTGCCGGCGCGCCTGGATTTCATAGCCGTTTGCCGTCAGCGCCGCTTCGACCTCGGCGGCGCGGTCGTCGATGACGCCGGAACAGAGAAACCGTCCGCCCGGCAAAAGGAAGTCGGAAAGGCCGGGGCACAGGTCGATGACGAGATCGGCGACGAGGTTCGCGCATATCAGGTCGAACCGCCCCGTGACGCAGTCGGTCAGGTCGCCCTGCAGGACGGTGACGCGATCGGACAGGCCGTTGCGCTCGACGTTCTCGCGCGCGACGCGGACGGCAAGCGGGTCGATGTCGACGCCGACGGCCTGTCCGCCTGAAAGCAGCGCGGCGGCGATAGACAAAATGCCGCTGCCCGTGCCGACGTCGAGCACCCGGTCGCACGGCCGGCAGGCGTCCTCGAGCAGTTCGAGGCAGAGCGAGGTCGTCGCGTGGGTGCCGGTGCCGAAGGCGGCGCCCGGGTCGAGGGTCAACACCTTGCGCCCTTCGCGGTTTTCGTAGGGCTCCCAGCTCGGCCGGATGACGAGGCTGCGGCCGACCTCGGTACATTTGAAATACCGCTTCCAGTTGTCCGCCCAGTCGGCGTCCCGCACGCGGTCGGTCTCGACGTCGTAAGAAATTCCGGCGGCGGAAAGCCGGGCGTCGAGGTAGGCGCGCGCCTCAGCGACGTTTTCGTCGACGTCGAAATAGAGGTGCAGCGTCGCGTGGGTGCGGTCGCGGGCGCGCAGGGTCTCGTCGATGAGGTCGATGTGCGCGATCTCACGCGCCCCGGCTTCGAGGTCGGAATAATCCTCGACGTAAAAGCCGCGCGATACTGCCATGCCGGCGATGGCGCTCGCCGTTTCGAGCTGCGCGGTCGGCACCCGGATGCGCAGTTCTGTCCATTCCATTTGCATTTCTCCCGTGTTTCGAATTGCGGGTCGGCCGCGCGGCGTCTGTACCGAGCGGCGGTTTTCTGCGCGCGGTTTCAGGCGCGCGACCCGCTGACGAGACCAGTATACCATATTTTTTCGCTAATTTGTAGTGTGAATTACAATTTTTTCCGGAATCGCGATATTTTCGAGGCAGCGAAGCAGCCAAACGGCCTCGAAAACGCCGTTTTTTGCGCGGGAAGTCTCGGAAATCAGCTCGACGGATTCGGCTTGCAGCGTTTCTTTTTGCGCTTCGAGTTGTGCGCGCGCCTCTATAAGCGCCCTGCCGGGGTCGAGCGTTGTCCGGCGGGTCTCGGTTTCGTAAAATTCCGCCGTCGTCCATTCGATCGGCAGCCGCGCACCGAACCAGGCAAGGCGCGTCGTCCGGCAGTCCCGTTCAAACGGCGGGTCGACCGCGCCGAGGTAGAGCGGCAGGGTGACGTGGAAAAACCGCAGCGCCCGGCGGACGGTTTTGCGCCCCGTGCGGACGGTCTCGTCGCGTTGCAGCGGGATTTCGACGCGCAGCTCCCGCTGGGTCTCCGCCAAAATCCGCCCGCTCGCGCGCTGTAATTCGGTCTGCCCGTCCTTAAGCTCCACAATGCCGGACGCGAGCAGGTCGCCCGCCCGCACCGCGTCGCCGACACGCACCGTCGTACCGCCCGCCGTCACCTCGACCCGGCGGACGACGCCGTCGCGCGCCGCTTTTAAGTTGCAGGGCGTTTCGTCCTCCGGCGGCGGGGTCGGCGCGGCTTCGGTGACGTCGACCGTCAGGCGGGTGCCCTCGAGGTTCAGCGCCGCCCAGGCGAGGCCGTCGATTTGCAGCATCATTTCGACCCGCTGATCTAGGGCGTCGAGCCGCCGCACCGGCATACCCTCTGTAATCCCGACGGCGCGGCAGGCAGCGAGAATTTCCTCGGTCGGCACGCGGTCGTTGCCCGCGACCTCGATGCTCCAGACAAAGGAGGAGAGGAATTGCAGCAGGACGAAAAAGAGGACAAACCCGGCAAACAAGCCGACCCGCCGCCGATAGCGCCGCAGGAAGAAGGGCAGCCCATGTTTTGCCGCGATCGAGACGGCGATGCCGCTTTGCGCCCGCACGGCGTGCAGGCGGCGAAATTCCCGCGCCGGCAGCTGCACCGTGATGCGCTCCCCCGCCCGCCGGATGTTCCAGACCGAAAGGCGGCGATGCGCGCAGAGGTTGAGCAGCCGCTCGGCGAACGCGCCCTCGAAGACGACGGTCACGCTGCCGCGCAGCCAGCGATAAAGCCGAAGCCAAAGCATCGTCTCCCACCCCTACATACAAAATTCCACCGCGAGCAGAAAGCCGCGGATGACGAGATTTTTTTCGTCGAGCGAATGGATTTCGAGATCTCTGCCGGAAAAGCTGACCGAGCCGCGCCCGACGTTGAGCTTGACGCGATCCTCGCAGTATTCGATGATCGCGCGGCAGCCGTCGACGACGGCCTCGCGGTTGGACAGCAGCGTGATGTGCGCGCCCGCGTCGAGCACCCCGCCCGGCAGGTCTGCCGCCCGCCCCAGCAGGTCGATGCGCGCCCGTTTTTTGCCGCCCTCGTTTCGTTTTGCCATGCCGCGACCCCTTCCCTTCTCTGTTCAACTTATGTGCGGCATTCCGGAATCATACCTCGGCGCGTCGACATATAGATGAAAAAGAAAAGGGGCGATCGAAATGGGCAAGGTCTGGCGATTGCGGGCGATGGGCGGGCTGCTCTTCGCGGTTTGCGCGGCGGCGATCGGGCTGCTGTTCGCCCACCCGAGCGAGGCCGCCGCGGGGGCGCGGGAGGGGCTGCTGCTCTGCGGGCAGGTCATCATCCCGTCGCTCTTCCCCTTCGCGGTGCTCGCGCTGTTCGCCGCGAAATCCGGCCTGCTGCGCGCCGTCGGCAGGGTCTGCACGCCGGTTTCTAAAATGCTTTTCGCGGTCAACGGCGAGGTCTTCGGCGCGGTGCTGCTCTCCTGCATCGGCGGCTACCCGGTCGGCGCGCGGCTGCTGCGGGAGCTCGCGGCGCAAAAGCGCCTTTCGGAGCGGCAGGCGGGGCTGATTCTTTGTTACGCGGTCAACGCGGGACCCGCCTTTGTCGTCCTCGCCGTCGGCGCGGGGATTCTGCACAGCCGACAGCTCGGCTTCCTGCTGCTTTTCTCGCATCTGGGCGCGACGCTGCTGCTCGGTGTCGGCGTCGGGCTGTTTTTGCGCGCGACAAGGCAGGCGATTGCGCCCTGCGAAGAAGCCGAAGCGCGGCGGCCGGCTTTGAGCGACGCGTTTGTCGAGGCGACCGCCGACGCGGCGAGCGCGGTGTTCGGCATCTGCGCCTGGGTGGTGCTCTTTTCGACGGTGCAGGCGCTGCTGCACGCCTGCGGTCTACCCGAGGCGCTGCGCAGCGTTTGCGACGCGACACTCGAGGTCACCAACGCGGTTCTCGCTTCGCGCAGGCATTACGTGCGCATCGCGGCGATTTTGGGCTGGGCGGGGCTCTGCGTGCATTGTCAGGTGCTGGCGGCGAGCGGGCAAATTCGCCCGCGCTACGCGAAATTCTGCGCCTTCCGGCTCGCGCACGCGGGGCTGTCCGCCGGGCTGTTTGCGCTGCTGCTGCGCGCCTTTCCGCAGGCCGTTCCGACGCTCGCCGGGCAGACCGGCTTTGTTGTGCGGGCGGGTTCCGCCTCGGCGGCGGCGTCCTGCGGGCTGCTGCTGCTCTGCCTTGTCGCGCTGTTCTCGCTCGGCGACCGGCGGCCGCGCAAATTTTTGTAGCATTTCGCGCGGGAATCTGGTATAATAGAAGACGCCGCGAAACCGGCGGCGAAATTCCGAATTTCCGGAGGCGCACGATGGCAAAATCCCTGTACAGCAAAGAGATTCCCCCGGCCTGCAAATACTGCCAAAACGGAACCCCCGCCCCGGCGACGGACGAAATCCTCTGCCGCCGCAAGGGCGTCGTCCCGCCCGACGGCTACTGCCGCCGCTACCGCTACGATATTTTGAAGCGCACCCCGAACGCCGCCCCGCCCCTGCCCGCCTTTACCGACGAGGATTTTTCGCTCGAGCCGTAGGGCGCCGGGCGCGGGAAGGATCGTATCATAACCGCAGACGTCGAAATTCCGAATGGGGTGTTGTTTTGAAACGCTGGATCTCTTATTTGATTTTGTGCCTTGTCATGCCGACCGTCGTCGTCGGCGGGGTGCTGTTGTTCCCGAACCGCTACGGCTGGCTCGGCGCCTGCGTCACGCTGCTTTCCTGCCTGCCGTTTCTGCTGCGGCTGCGGGCGGACGGGTGGGACGCCCGGCGGCTGGTGCTGCTCGCCTGCATGGTCGCGCTGACGGTCGGCGGCCGCTTCCTGTTCGGCCTGATCCCCGGCTTCAAACCGGTGACCGCCATGGTCGTCATCACGGCGCTGAGCTTCGGCCCCGAGGCGGGCTTCCTGACGGGGGCGCTCTCGGCGCTGCTCTCCAACTTCGTCTTCGGGCAGGGCATCTGGACGCCGTATCAGATGTTCAGCTGGGGCATCATCGGCCTGCTCGCCGGCGTCTTTGCGGGGCCGATTCGCCGGCATTACCCGCTGCTGGCGGTCTGCGGCGTCTGCTCCGGCCTGCTCTATTCCCTGCTGATGGATTCCATGTCCCTGCTGCTCTTTAACGACGGGACGACCTATCTGGCGCTGGTGCTCACCTCGCTGCCCGCGACGGCGACCTACATCGTCTCCGACGTCTTTTTCCTGCTTGTCCTCGCCCGGCCGATCGGCAAGGTCATCGACCGGTTGCAGAAAAAATATGATTTAAACGCCCCCGAAACCGTCGACCGGACTTGACATTTGTCGAAAAAAGGACTATCATAAATAAGATATCCGCCGTCACGCGGGCGGATGCGTCCGGACGCCGGACGCCGCCAACCGAATCCACCGCTCAATCGTACTTTTTCGGAACACCGTTGGGCTTCGCTGCCGAACGGTGTTTTTTGTAATCCGTCTGGAGAAGGAATGAAAATGCAGTCTTACCGCGCAGGAATCGATATCGGATCGACGACTGTCAAGCTGGTCTTGCTCGACGAGACCGGCGCGCTTCGCTTCGGGAAATACCGCCGCCACCAGGCCGACACGCAGAACGCCCTCGCCGTGCTGCTGCGCGAGGCGCGCGAGGCGGTCGGCGACTGTCGGCTGCGCCTACATATCACCGGCTCCGGCTCGATCAACCTCGGCAAAGAGCTCGGCATTCCCTTCGTACAGGAGGTCATGGCGGTCGCCGCCGCGCTGCAGGCGGTCGCGCCGCAGACCGACGTCGCCATCGAGCTCGGCGGCGAGGACGCCAAGATCATCTATTTCACCGGCGGGCTCGAGGAGCGCATGAACGGCGTCTGCGCCGGCGGAACGGGCTCCTTCATCGACCAGATGGCGGCGCTGCTGCAAACCGACGCCGCCGGGCTGAACGAGGCGGCGAAGGAATACCAGCGCATTTACCCGATCGCGGCGCGCTGCGGCGTCTTTGCCAAGACCGACATTCAGCCCCTCATCAACGAGGGCGCGACCCGCGCCGACCTCGCCGCCTCGATCTTTCAGGCCGTCGTAAACCAGACG
>CANQSG010000084.1 GCA_947626485.1 uncultured Clostridia bacterium
CGCCCGCCGGGTACACGACCGCCCGCCGGACGCTCGGGGAGCAGGAGGCCACCGTTTACGTCCTGCAAACCGGAACCGAGCTTGCCGACGCATCGGCGGATTTCTGCCTGGTCTACGCTCTCGCCCCTTCGGGCAACCGGGGACTTTATCAGTATGACGCCGTCGAAAAGACGATGCAGCGCTACCTCGCGCCGACCGACCTGCCGACCGGAGCCGCCGCCGTAGAGCCGGAGGCGGGACTGCTGCAAACGATCGCCGCCTTCGCGTCGGCGCACCGCCTGCCGCTGATCTGTGCCGCGGCGCTGCTGGCCGCCGTCCTCGCCGCCGTGCTGCTCGTCGTGCTGGTGCGCCGCGCCGAAAAACGCCGCACCGCCGCCGCGAAGACGTCGGGGGACGCGCTGGAGCAGGAGATTGATTCGTTGGTGATGGAATTCAGGGAATCGCCGCCGGCGCCGCCTGCGCCGCCGGCGAAGTGAAGAACTAAGAGTGAAGAGTGAAGAGTGTCGGTGTCCGCTTCGCGGACGATACATATTGAAAAACCCGCCTGCGGCAGGCGGGTTTTTGCTCGCGCGGCGGGCGCCGCGCTTCGTTTTTGGGGGTGGAGATTTGCTGCTAAAAATTTTTTTGAAATTTTTTGAAAAAATACTTGCAATTTTGAGGGGAGTGTGCTATGATATCCGAGTACGCTATGCGTGCAGATATGCGATGATGTGGGAGGTGGCCGGCCTCGAGCCGGGGAATTTCCACGGAGTATGTCCGATTTGCAAACCGGGCGAAAGAACTTGAAAGCGCAATCGCGGTCTTGCGTGCCGTCGGTTGCCGCGGAGGTCGAACGGCCTTCGCACCCGGATTTGACTGTGACCCCAGCCGATCCGGTTTTAAAATGTGCCGACAGGAAACACACGGCACAGTGTTAAGTTTAGCCCGCCAACCAACGATCAGGAGGCGAACGAAACAATGGCAGTCAAGGAAAAAATCCGCATTCGTATCAAGGGGTATGATCACGCTCTCGTCGACCAGTCGGCCGAAAAGATCGTCGAAACCGCAAAGCGCACCGGCGCTCGCGTTTCCGGTCCCGTGCCGCTGCCGACCGAGAAAGAGGTCGTCACCATCCTGCGCGCCGTCCATAAATATAAGGACAGCCGCGAGCAGTTCGAAACGCGGACCCACAAACGGCTTATCGACATTCTCAGACCTTCCAACAAAACCGTGGAAGCGCTGATGAGTCTTGAGCTCCCCGCCGGCGTCGAAATCGAAATCAAACTCTGACGCCGCCGTGGTCAAGTTGGCTGACGCCAACCAATAACCAAAGGAGGAACCGGTATGAAAAAAGGATTAGTTGGAAAAAAGCTCGGCATGACCCAGCTTTTTGACGCGAACGGCAACGTCGTTCCGGTCACCGTGCTCGAGGTCGGACCCTGCGTGGTCAGCCAGAAGAAAACGGTCGAGAACGACGGGTACGACGCCGTGCAGATCGGCTTTGCCGACCGCAAGGCCTCTCACGTCAACAAGCCCCAGAAGGGTCACTTTGCCAAAGGCGACGTCGCGCCCAAGAAGGTGCTCCGCGAGCTGCGGCTCGAGGATACGTCGTCCCTCAACGTCGGCGACGTGCTCAAGGCCGACCTTTTCGCGGTGGGCGATCACGTCGACGTGCGCGGCACCAGTAAAGGTAAGGGCTACGCCGGCGTCATCAAGCGCTGGAACTTCTCCCGCCTGAAGATGTCGCACGGTACCGGCCCGGTCGCCCGTCACGGCGGCTCGCTCGGCGCCTGCAGCACCCCTTCGCGCGTGATGAAGGGCAAGAAGATGGCCGGCCATCTGGGCAGCGAACGGGTCACCGTTCAAAACCTCGATGTCGTCAAGGTCGATGCGGAAAACAATCTCATCGCCGTAAAGGGCGCCGTTCCCGGCCCCAAGGGCGGCGTCATCGTCCTGTTTGACAGCGTCAAGGCCTAAGGGAAGGAGAGTTGAATATGCCTAATGTAGCAGTTGTCGATATGACCGGCAAAAAAGTCGGTGATCTGACCCTCAGCGACGCCGTGTTCGGGATCGAACCCAACGCCGACGTCATGCACCTGGCCGTTGTGAATTACCTCGCGAATCAGCGGCAGGGCACCCAGTCCACCCTGACCCGCACCGAGGTTTCCGGCGGCGGCCGCAAGCCCTGGAGACAGAAGGGCACCGGACACGCCCGCCAGGGCTCTATCCGCGCGCCGCAGTGGCGGCACGGCGGCATCGCCCTCGGCCCGAAGCCCCGCGATTATTCCTACACCCTCAATAAGAAGGTGCGCCGCCTGGCGCTGAAATCGGCGCTGTCCGATAAGGTCCTGACCGGCTCGCTCATCGTGCTCGACGCGCTGACGCTCGACGGTTACAAGACCCGCCCGGTCGCCGATTGCCTGAAGGCCATCGGCGCCGCGAAGAAAACCCTGATCGTGCTGCCGGAGAACGACGCGGTCGCCGTCAAGAGCGCCGCGAACATCGCCGGCGTCAAGACCGCCCAGGTCAACACGATCAACACCTACGACATTCTCCATGCCGATTCGCTCGTCATCGTGAAGGATGCCGTTGCAAAGCTTGAGGAGGTGTATGCGTGATGAAGGCTGCGGAAGACATTATCCAGGCCCCGATCATCACCGAACGGAGCATGGCCGGCATCCCGGACAAGAAATACACGTTCCGCGTCGCGAAGGACGCCAACAAGATCGAAATCGCGCAGGCGGTGGAAAAGCTCTTTAAGGTCGAGGTTGCCAAAGTCAACACGCTGCACGTTCGCGGACAGGAAAAGCGCATGGGTCGTTACAGCGGCCGCACCGCTTCCTGGAAGAAAGCGATCGTCACCTTGAAGCAGAGCTCCAAGCCCATCGAATTCTTTGACGGACTGCTTTAATCGGGCGTCCTGCGCGGGAAAGCGCCGCCTTTTTTCGCGGCGGATTCCCGGTGATGTATGGGGCGAGACCGCCCCGCTAAGCCGAACTTAGGAGAGTGAAAACATGGCTATCAAGCATTATAAGCCGACGACCAACGGCCGCCGCAACATGACGACGATGGATTATTCCGAGCTGTCAAAGGTGGCGCCCGAAAAGAGCCTGCTCGACACGGTGCACAAGAGCGCCGGCCGCAACAGCTACGGTCGCATCACCGTCCGCCATCGCGGCGGCGGCAACCGGAAGAAATACCGGATCATCGATTTCAAACGGGAGCGTTTCGGCGTCAAGGCCACCGTGCAGACCCTCGAATACGATCCCAATCGCACCGCGTTCATCGCGCTCGTGCAGTATGAGGACGGCGAAAAGCGCTATATCCTCGCGCCGGTCGGCCTGAAGGTCGGCGACACCGTCGTCAGCGGGCCCGACGCCGACATAAAGCCCGGCAACGCCCTGCCGCTGTCGAGCATCCCGGTCGGTACCTTCCTGCACAACATCGAAATGTACCCCGGCAAGGGCGCCCAGCTCGCCCGCGCCGCCGGCATCATGGCGCAGTTGATGGCGAAGGAAAACGGCATGGCGCTGCTGCGCCTCTCTTCGGGCGAGCTGCGCAACGTCCCGGCGGCCTGCATGGCGTCGATCGGACAGGTCAGCAACCCCGAGCACAACAACGTCAACATCGGCAAGGCCGGCAGAAAGCGCCACATGGGCTGGCGTCCGACCGTCCGCGGCTCGGTCATGAACCCGAACGACCACCCGCACGGCGGCGGTGAAGGCAAGTCCCCGATCGGCCGTCCCGGCCCGGTCACGCCGTGGGGCAAGCCGACCCTCGGTTACAAGACCCGTCAGAAGCATAAACGCTCCGATGCCTATATCGTCAAGCGTCGCAGCTCGAATTAACCGGCGAAAGGAGTTTGAACCATGGGAAGAAGCATTAAAAAGGGACCTTTTGTACAGCCTGTGCTGTTGAAACGCGTCCGTGAAATGAATGAATCCGGTGAAAAACGTGTGCTCAAAACCTGGAGCCGCGCCTCCACCATTTTCCCCGATTTCGTCGGCCACACCTTCGCGGTGCATGACGGGCGGAAGCACGTTCCGGTTTATGTGACCGAGGACATGGTCGGACACAAGCTCGGCGAGTTTGCCCCGACGCGCACCTTCCGCGGGCACGCCGGCGCCAAGACTACCGGCAAGAAGTAAGCGGTCGAAAGGAGATTCTACGATGGAAGCGAAAGCTACCCTGAAATACGCCCGCATTTCACCGCGCAAGGTCAAGGTCGTGCTGGACCTGATCCGCAATCAGCCTGCCGATAAGGCCATGGCGATCCTCCGGTTCACGCCCAAGGCCGCCTGTGAATATCTGCAAAAGCTGCTGGCGTCCGCGATGGCAAACGCGGAAAACAACCACAATATGGACGTCTCCCGCCTCTACGTCGCGGAATGTTACGTCTCGCCCGGCCCCATCCTCAAGCGCATCCGCCCGAAGGATCACGGCCGCGCCCACCGCATCAACAAGCGGACATCCCACATGACCCTGGTGCTCAGGGAACGGGAAGACTAAGGAGGTTTTGTTATGGGCCAGAAAGTAAATCCCCACGGTATGCGTGTCGGCGTCATCAAGAACTGGGATTCCCGTTGGTACGCCAAGGACAACGTCTTCGGAGATACTTTGGTTGAGGACTATAACCTCCGGAAGTATCTGAAAAAGACCCTGCGCGCCGCCGGCGTTCCCCGCATCGAGATCGAACGCGACGCCTCGCGCATCCGCCTGCACATCCACTGTGCAAAGCCCGGCATGGTCATCGGCAGAAACGGCACGGAGATCGAAAAGCTGCGCGCCACCTGTCAGAAGATGCTCGGCAAGCCGGTCGTCATCAATATTGTTGAAATCAAGAACCCCGACCTCGACGCGACGCTCGTCGCCGAGAACATCGCCGCCCAGCTGGAGAAACGCGTTTCCTTCCGCCGCGCGATGAAGCTGGCGATCGGCCGCACCATGCGGCTGGGCGCCAAGGGGATCAAAACCCAGGTCTCGGGTCGCCTCGGCGGCGCTGAGATCGCCCGTACCGAACATTATCACGAGGGCACCATCCCGCTGCAGACCCTGCGCGCCGACATCGACTACGGCTTTGCCGAGGCGAACACGACCTACGGCCGCATCGGCGTCAAGGTCTGGATCTACACCGGCGAGGTGCTCCACGATGCGCGGAAGCCCCGCAAGGAAGGAGGCGCTCGCTGATGTTGATGCCGAAGCGCGTGAAATATCGCCGCGTGCAGCGCGGCCGCCTGACCGGGAAAGCCACCCGCGGCGTCACCGTCTCGCACGGCGATTACGGCCTGCAGGCGCTTGAGCCGGCCTGGATCACCTCGAATCAGATCGAAGCCGCCCGTATCGCCATGACCCGCTACATCAAGCGCGGCGGGCAGGTCTGGATCAAAATTTTCCCCGACAAGCCGATCACCGAAAAGCCTGCCGAGACCCGCATGGGTTCCGGTAAAGGTTCGCCCGAATACTGGGTCGCCGTGGTAAAACCCGGCCGCGTCATGTTCGAGATCGGCGGCGTCAGTGAGGAACAGGCGCGCGAGGCCATGCGTCTTGCCGCCAACAAGCTGCCGATCAAGTGCAAGTTTATCGCAAAGCAGGAAATGGGTGGTGAGCAGGCATGAAAGCCAAGGAAATCAGAGAAAAGTCGATGCCCGAACTGAAAGAGCAGCTGGCGAAGCTGAAGGAAGAGCTTTTCAACCTGCGGTTCCAACACGCCATCAACCAGCTTGACAATCCCATGCGCATTGCCGCCGTCAAAAAGGACATCGCCCGCGTGCAGACCGTGATCCGCGAGCTCGAGCTCCAAGACGGCGCGAACGCGTGAGAAAGGGAGGCAGAGAGCTAATGAGCGAAAGAAACCTTCGGAAAACCAGAACGGGTCGGGTCGTCAGCGACAAGATGGACAAAACCGTCGTCGTGGCGATCGCGGACAACGTCAAACATCCGCTTTACGGAAAGATCATCAAAAACACCATTCGGCTGAAAGCACACGACGAGGACAACGCCTGCAAGGTCGGCGACCGCGTCCTCGTGATGGAGACAAGACCGTTGTCGAAAGATAAGAGATGGCGCGTCGTCGAAATCATCGAAAAGGCGAAATAAGCCGTTGACAAGGAGGAACACACTGTGATTCAACAACAGAGTTACCTCAAGGTTGCCGACAACACCGGTGCAAAGGAACTGATGTGCATCCGGGTTCTGGGCGGCTCCAAAAGGAGGTATGCCAACATCGGCGACGTCATCGTGGCTTCGGTCAAAAAGGCCGCACCGGGCGGTACGGTCAAGAAGGGCGATGTCGTAAAGGCGGTTGTGGTTCGTTCCGCAAAAGGCCTGCGCCGCAATGACGGCACATATATCAGATTCGACGAAAATGCGGCGGTGCTCATCCGCGACGATAAAAACCCGCGCGGCACCCGCATCTTCGGGCCGGTCGCCCGGGAGCTGCGCGAGAAGGACTATCTCAAGATCCTCTCGCTGGCGCCCGAAGTGCTTTGATGGAGGTACGGACAATGAACACGCTTCATGTGAAAACCGGCGATACCGTGATGCTCATCAGCGGCGACAAAAAGGACCGCGGCAAGACCGGCAAGGTGCTTGAGGTCAGCCCAAAGGAGAAGAAGGTCATCGTCGAGGGGCTCAACAAGGTCAAAAAACACGTCAAGCCCCGCAAGGCCGGCGATCCCTCCGGCATCATCGAGACCGAAGGCGCGATCTACGCCTCGAAGGTCATGCTTGTCTGCCCGAAGTGCAACAAGCCGACCCGCATCGCGCACAAGGTCTACGCCGACGGGAAAAAAGACCGCCAGTGCAAGAAATGCAAAGAGACCTTTTAAGTGAGGAGGACATGACAGATGGCAAGGCTTAGGGACGAATATAAACAGAATATCGCTCCTGCGCTGATGACAAAGTTTGCCTACAAGAGCGTCATGCAGATTCCGAAGCTCGATAAGGTTGTCATTAACGTAGGCTGCGGCGACGCCCGCGACAATTCGAAGGTGATCGATGCGATCACCTCCGACCTCAGCATGATCACCGGCCAGAAACCGGTCGTCTGCAAGGCGCGCAAGTCCGTCGCGAATTTCAAACTCCGCGAGGGAATGCCCATCGGCGTCAAGGTGACGCTGCGGGGCGACAAGATGTATGAATTTGTCGACCGGTTGTTCAGCGCCGCGCTTCCCCGCGTGCGCGACTTCCGCGGCATCAATCCCAACTCGTTCGACGGTCGGGGCAATTACTCGATGGGCGTCAAGGAACAGCTGATCTTCCCGGAGATCGATTACGATAAGATCGACAAGGTGCGCGGCATGGACATCATCTTCGTGACGACCGCGCAGACCGACGAGGAAGGCCGCGAGCTGCTGACGCTGCTCGGCGCCCCGTTCGCGAGATAAGGAGATGGAATTATGGCGAAAACATCGATGAAGGTCAAGCAGGCGCGCCCTGCGAAATTTTCGACCAGAGCATACAACAGATGTAAAATCTGCGGACGCCCGCACGCTTATCTTCGCAAATACGGTATCTGCCGTATCTGCTTCAGGGAGCTGGCCTACAAGGGCGAAATCCCGGGTGTGAAGAAGTCCAGCTGGTAAACAGATTACGCAAAGGAGGTTGACTGCAAATGCAAATCACCGACACCATCGCCGACATGCTGACGCGCATCCGCAACGCCAGCACGGCGAAGCATGATTCGGTCGATATCCCCGCCTCGAACGTCAAGAAGGCCATCGCGCAGATTCTGCTCGACGAGGGATATATTAGCAGCTTCCAGGTCGTCGAAGACGGGAAGCAGGGCGTAATTCGCGTCACGCTGAAGTACGGCCCGAACAAATCGCAGGTTATTACCGGACTGCGTAGAGTTTCCAAGCCCGGTCTGCGCATTTACACCAACGTGGAGGATATGCCCAAGGTCATGAAGGGCTTAGGCATCGCGATCCTCTCCACCTCAAAGGGGATCATGACGGACAAAGAGGCGCGCAAGGCCAACGTCGGCGGCGAAGTCCTCGCGTTCGTCTGGTAAGGAGGAAAGTGGAATGTCTCGTATAGGAAAGAAACCGATCGCGGTCCCTGCCGGCGTCGACGTGAAGATCAACGGCAGCGAGGTGACGGTCAAGGGTCCGAAGGGCACCCTGACCCACAGCTTCCGCCCGGAGATCTCGATCGCGCTGGAGGGCAGCGAAATCATCGTGTCCCGCCCCTCCGATCAGAAAGAACACCGCGCGCTGCACGGCCTGACCCGCTCGCTGATCGCGAACATGGTCGAAGGCGTCACCAACGGCTTCAAGAAGGAGCTGGAGGTCAACGGCGTCGGCTACCGTGCCGCAAAGCAGGGCAAGGATCTTGTGATGAACCTCGGGTTCTCGCATCAGGTCGTCGTCCCGGAGGTGCCCGGCATCACCATCGAGGTGCCGAATCCCAACGCCATCGTGATTTCCGGTCCCGATAAGCAGCAGGTCGGCCAGTTCGCCGCCGAGGTGCGCGAGAAGCGTCCGCCCGAACCCTATAAGGGCAAAGGCATCAAGTACGCCTCCGAGCACATCCGCCGCAAGGAAGGCAAGGCCGGTAAGGGCGCAAAGAAGTAAGGTAAGGAGT
>CANQSG010000085.1 GCA_947626485.1 uncultured Clostridia bacterium
AAGGAAACGATCAATCAAATTGTCGAAGAACTTGCCAAAGACGAGAATGTCGCCGCGCTGTATGCGGAGTGGAACAGAATCAATCGGGAAAAGCTGTCGCTCTACTATGACAAGAAAGAGCCGGATACGCCGCTGGAGGACAACCCCGTCTTCCGCAGTATCAAGAACGAAATCATTCGGGCGGCAGTCAGCGCTGGACAAACCGAACTCAATCCAGCCTATACGCCACAGCAACACACGGGATTTATTTTCCGCGGAATTGTAAGAGCATTGTTGCAAGCCATCAGTGCCAGTTATATGAAACAGGATAACAAGTTGAACGGGCAGGTCGATGGCAAACTGAAATCCAAAATCGAGCAGAAGAAAGCGGCGCACGGATTGAAAACGGACGGTTCGTCGCCAGAACAGGGCGAGGACTATGACATGCACTTATGAACGCTTTGATAACTTTTTCATTCTCTCTGGATATTCCGAAAAAGGTGTGGTATTGTGTGTTGCTGAACAGGAGGTGACCAATATGGCAAAGCGCAGACCATCGGGCGAAGGCATGATCCGACAGCGGAAAAAAGGTCAGTGGGAGGGGCGCATCGTCGCCGGGCATAAAGAAAACGGCGATCCCATCTTCCGTTACGTGTACGCCGGAACGCAAAAGGAACTGCTCGGCAAACTCCATCATAAAATCGAGGAATTCCGCGACGCGGAGCTGACCGAACAGAGCGGAATGAGCCTCGGCACATGGCTGGACAAGTGGCTTGCCGAATATGCGGCCGGTACCGTTCGGGAAAGCACGCTGCGCAGCTACCGTACCATCGCGGACAAGCATATCAAGCCGATACTCGGCGGCAAGCCCGTGGCGTTTATCACCGCGACCGATGTGCAGAAATTATACAGCAGGCTGAAAAAGCAGGGGCGCGCTCAAAAGCACCCGAAATACGGTCACGAACTGGCGGATTCCACGGTGGGACGCATTCACTGTATGTTTCACGAAGCGATGGAGGCGGCGGTGAAGGAGCATCTGATCTCCGCCAATCCGACCAAGGGCGCGGCCGTACCGAAAGGTGTAAAAAAGGAGATGCGGGTGTTGGGCAGCGAACAACTTGCCGCCTTCATGGAACAGATCGACGCCGAGGAGCGGTGGCGGGACTTCTTCTATACCGAACTGACCACGGGACTGCGGCGCGGCGAGATCTGCGGGCTGAAATGGTCGGACTTTGACGAGGAAAGCGGCAAACTGCATGTTAACCGCAGCGTCCATGTGCGAAACGGCGTCGTTACCGAGGGCGAAACAAAAACCGGAAAAGGCCGGCGGAGCTTCTATCTGCCGGTCAGCACGGCGAATATCCTACGCGAACGAAAGCGCACCGCGCAGACCGAATGGATCTTTCCCGACCCGCTGAAGCCAGAACTTCCGGTCTCGCCGAATCTCGCCTACCGCACCATGAAAGGACTGCTGCAAAGGGCAGGACTGCCCGATATCCGCTTTCACGACCTGCGGCACACCTTCGCCACACACGCGCTGCAAAGCGGCGTGGACGCCAAAACACTGTCGGGGATTTTGGGACATACCAACGCCAGCTTCACGCTGGACACCTACACCCATGTGACGACCGATATGCAGAAGAGAGCGTCCGACATCGTCGGGAATTTTATGAACGATATTTTCGGAGAGGAACTGAAACCATGAGCAAAAAGAGAAAGTCCGGAGAAGGGACGCTGCGGCTGAGGAAGGATGGACGATGGGAGGGGCGCGTCGTCATCGGTTATCGTGACGACGGTCTTCCGATCACCAAAAGCGTGACCGCAAAAGAAAAGGAAGCCTGTCTGCAAAAGTTGGAGACGCTGAAAGAAACCTACGGCGCTCACTCCGCGGGCAGACTTGTGCCGGACATGCCGTTCGGAGATTGGCTTTTGGTCTGGTACACCCGGTTCAAAAAGCCGTCCCTCCGTCCGACCACACAGGTCAATTACGAAAACCAGATCGAACGGCATATCCGTCCCGACGTCGGTCGTATCCCGCTGAACAGGCTCACGCAGAACGATCTGCAACAATTCTACGCCCGGCAAAAGGCGGGCGGACGGCAGTTCCGAGCCGACCGATTCGGTACAGGACTGTCCGACCAGATGATACGCGCCTGCCACGCCCTGTGCCGGGCATCCCTCGAAAAGGCGTTGACCGAGGGACTGATCCGCGTGAACCCCGCCGTCGGCTGTAAACTTCCGCCCAAAAAGGCGCGGGAGATGCAGGTGCTCACCCGCGAGGAAATGCAGCGGTTCATCATTCAGGCCAAAGAGGACGGATGCTTCGAACTGTTCCTGCTTGAGCTTTGCACCGGGATGCGGCGCGGCGAGATAGCGGCGCTGCAATGGAACGATCTGGATCTGCAAACGGGCGAACTGCACATTTCCCGTCAGGCGACCACCGTGGACGGAAAAATACAAATCTACGCGCCAAAGACCAGATCCTCCATCCGCACCGTGCGCCTGCCTCCGGCGATCACAGCCGTCCTTGCCGCGCTGAAAGAACGAACCGACTCGCGGTGGATCTTCCCGTCGCCGGTCAAAGAGGATTCGCCGCGGCATCCCGCCGCCATACGCAAGCTGTTAGGCCGCACCTTGGAGCGTGCGGAATGCAAGCATATCCGTTTCCACGACCTGCGGCATACCTTCGCCACGACCGCATTGCAGAACGGTATGGACGTCAAGACGACTTGGAACATCTACACCCATATCACCGACGATATGCAGAAAAATGCGGCCGACAAGATCGAACGCGGTTTCGGGCGAAATGAGGGCGGCTTGAGCGAGGCAGAGCAAACACCCGCCAAGCCGGAAAAACAGCCGCAGAGGGCAAAATTCGAGCCGTACAAGGGCAAATACCGAAAGCCCGGCACCGGGTGCGTCAGCGAGATAAACGACCACCTATTCGAAGGCCGTTATTCGCCCACAAACGCCTATGGCAAGCGGATATCGAAAAACATCTACGCCAAGACGCGGGAGGAATGCGAGGAAAAATTGGCCGAGCTGATCGCACAGACGAAGGCGGAGATCGCCGAGGAAAAAAAGCGGTTGAAAGCCGGAAAAGCCGCATCGTAGGTCGTCAAAATCTGCGCCGCCGTAAACAAAGAAATAGACAGAAAAAGCGCCTCCGGAACGGTCGTCCCGGAGGCGTTGGTCGGAGTGGGGAGGCTCGAACTCCCGGCCTGATGCTCCCAAAGCACCCGCGCTACCAACTGCGCTACACCCCGATTTTATGAAATTATTCTGCCGGCAAATCCGCGACTGTGGGAATTCATGTGGTCATTCGCCGTTTTTTCCGTTTTTCAAGCGATCCGCACAGCCGAAAAGTCGCCGTGTGTCAGGCTTTTTTGGAATGACGCCGGAATATCATGAGCACACGGTGTCACGCTCCCAAAGCACCCGCGCTACCAACTGCGCTACACCCCGATTTTTGATTTTTTCGACTTGTATTTTGCCTGCGATGGTATTATACCATATTGCCCGGGCGTTTTACAAGTCCCGGGATGAAATTCTTCTGAAATTAAGAAAGGCGGGTGCGCGTTTGGGGCTTGCCCGCCTTTTTTCGGGGCTTCCCTCCCCTTTTTTATGTCATTCAGCTGCCGTGTCCGCGCGGCAGCGTGCGACCCAGCTTGCCCAGCGGGGGTCGGCTTGGATTTCCCAGGCGGTTTGCGCGTCGCACGGGCTGTGCCAGAACGGCCAGTCGTCTGGCAGGGTTTGGGCGATGCCGTCGCAGACGTCGGTCGGATAGGTCACGTGCGAAACGAGCGGCGCGGTGTAGGCGTGCTCCTGCCCGTCGCAGCAGCGTTCGAGCGCCCGTGCGTGCCGAAGCGCTTCGTCGAGCGCGTCGAAGGCCGCGTCGCACCGTCCGGCTTCCCATTCGAGCCGCGAAAGATACAGGTGCAGCTTGATGAGCGTGCCGTGATATGCGCCGAAGTTGCCGTCGTCGCACAGCAGCGACCAAAGCGCGAGCACGCCCCGCACCTTTTGCGCCGCCAAATCTGCCGGAAAACGGTTTTTGTCGGCAAGCAAGGCGTACACGACCTGTTCGGAAAGCGTGTCCGCAAGCCGCAGCAGCAGCGCGCCGATCTTTTGCGCGGCAGCCTTGCCGTCCGCCGCGTGCGCAGATAAAACTTCCCGGCTCTGCCTTAGCGGCGGCATGCGGTTCGCCCATGCGATCGCCTTTTCAGGTTCTCCGATGTTGCGGTAGAGCAGCGCGAGGATCGCGGCGGCGCCGCTGCCGATCTCGCAGTCGTGCGCCGACGCCGCCAGCGTTTCGCAGAGCCGGATCGCCTCGTCCCAGTAGGGATTCCGGCGGTGTTCGTCGCAGGCGCGGCACAGGTAACCGTCCTCGTCATAATACGTCCGCTCGTGATACCTTCGCCAACCCGCTTCGGCGAGCGTATCGGCGAGGGCAAAGCGCAGGCGCTCATTCTGCGGAAATTCGGCGACGCCGTCCCGCAAAATCGCCAGACATTCGTCCACCCAGCCGTCGTCGCTTCTGCCGCGGATATGAAACGCGTCGACTTTCCGCAGGATCGCCTCGATCTTTTCGGCGCGGTCGTTTCCGTAACCGAACAGCTCGTCGGTCGACACGTCGAAGCAATTCGCGATCGCCGGGATCAGCTCTAAATCGGGATAGCATCCGCCGGCCTCCCAGCGCGAAACCGCCTGCGCGGTGACGCCGAGCGCGCGCGCCAGATCGTCCTGCCGCCAGCCGTGCGCTAGGCGCAGCTCCCGAATTTTTTCGCCGATTGTAAATTTCATGATAGACACCTCACGTTTTGATTTTCCACCGGTGTGCCTTCATTATACAAGCCAGCCCTGCACGAATCAATGCCGGATTTGTTGTCTTTCATTCAACCGGCGGTTGACCGCGCTCGCGCTTTGCCGATCTTTTCAAATGTTCTGGTTGAAAAATGCAGCGGGTTGTTGTATACTTAGAGTGGAATGTTGGAAGGATTAGGAGTGCTTTGTTTGCGGATCCTTTGTGTGGGCGACGTCTGCGGTGCGGTCGGGTGCCGTGCGCTTCAGAAGCTGCTGCCCGCGCTCAAGCGGCGCGAAGGCGTGGATTTTACCGTCGTCAACGGCGAAAATGCCGCCGAGGGCAACGGGCTGCTGCCGAAAAGCGCCGAGGCGATCTTCGCGGCGGGCGCCGACGTCATCACCGGCGGGAATCACACGCTGCGGCGGCGGGAAATTTACACGCTGCTCGACGAAAATCCCCGGCTGCTGCGTCCCGATAACATTGAAACCGACTGCGGGCACGGGTACGTCTGCGTCGACTGCGGGTACACCTCGGTCGCCGTCGTCAACCTCTCCGGGCAGGTCTATCTGCCCGACCTGCACGCCTCCAACCCCTTTTTGGCCGCCGACGCCGCGCTCGAGCGGGCAAAGAAGGACGGCGCACGCATTGTCCTTTTGGATTTTCACGCCGAAGCGACCTCCGAAAAGCGGGCGCTTGGCTTCGATCTCGACGGCCGCGCCACGGCGGTTTTCGGCACCCACACCCACGTGCAGACCTCCGACGCGCAGGTGCTGCCCGGCGGCACCGGCTACTGCACCGACCTCGGCATGACGGGCACGGTACAGTCCGTTCTCGGTGTGCGCGCCGACCTTGTGATCGACCGTATGAAGCGCGGCGCGCAGAACCGATTTGCCCTTGCCGCCGGGGAATGCGCCCTCGAAGGCTGTTTATTTGAATGCGACGCGAAAACCGGGCGCTGCCTTTCCGCCCGGACGATCCGCGTTTCGGAATCCGAAGGAATCGGACATCGTAAGGAGTAACGAATGAAGCTGCGAACCTGTGTCAGCCTGCTGCTGATACTTTGCCTGCTTTTCGCCTGCTGCGGTTGCGGCGGGCAGAAAACGCCGGACGAAACGGCGAGCCAGCACGGCGGCGCCCAGACGCCCGAAAAGGCGCAGACGATGAATCTGCTTTGCTGCGGGAACGACACCCTCAACCCCTACACCAGCGTCACCAAGACGAATCAGGAGCTTACCGGTCTGCTCTTCGACCCGCTCATTAAGCTCGACAACACCTTTCAACCCGTTTACGTCATCGCCGCGTCGTCGAAGGTCGAGGACAAAACCTGCACCGTCACGCTGCGGCAGGTCAAATTCACCGACGGCTCAGCCGTCACCGCCGCCGACGTCGTCGCCTCCTTCCGCGCCGCCAAGGCCTGCGCGCGGTACGCCGCCCAGCTGACCGAGATTCTTTCGGCGACGGCAGACGGTTCGAATGTTCGTTTCGCCCTCAGCAAGCACGACCCCTACGCCGCGAACCTGCTCGACTTCCCCGTTTACAAGCAGGGCAGCGAGACCCGCGTCAACGGCGACAATGTCGCCCTCGCGCCGATCGGTTCGGGGCGCTACACCGTCGACGACGCGAAGACCATCCTGACGGCGAACCCGTCCTATGCGGGCGGCAAGGTCTCCATCGGCGTCATTTACCTGACCGACACGCCGGACGACGAATCGGTCGCCCACAACGTCGAGGTCGGCAGCACCGACCTGTATTATACCGACATCAGCGACGGGCAGATCATCCGCATGAGCGCCAAGCGCGCCGACGTGCCGCTGAATCACCTCGTCTACCTCGGCATGAATTTAAAGCGCGCACCGCTGAACGACCCCGACCTGCGCTATGCAATCTCGTCGGCGGTCGACCGCGCCGCCATCGCCGACACCGCCTATTTCCAGAACGCGACGCCTGCCGCCGGCCCCTTCCCCGCCGTCTGGGCGGACGCAAAGGGCTATCAATCTCTGCAGGAACACGCAAATACCGAAATTGCTCTTGTGAATTTGGATCAAACCGGTTATAATAAAAAGGATGCGGCGGGATTCCGCACCGACGCGGCAGGCAAACGGCTGACGCTGCGGCTGCTTTACAACAAGGAAAACCAGTCCCGCAAGACCGCCGCCGAGCTGCTTGTCAACCAGCTCGCCGAAATCGGCATTTCCGTCACGCTCGACGCCCAGCCCTTCGCGGCTTATACCGCCGCTTTGCAGGCGGGCAACTTCGACCTTTACCTCGCCGAGGTCAAGCTCTGCAACAATATGGATCTCGGTCCCCTCATCACCCCCGGCGGCAGCGTCGCCTACGGCATCGCGGCGACGACCTCCGCCCCGGCGAAAACCGATAAAGCGGCGCAGAACACCGCGTCGCGTGACACCTCGTCCGACGTCGCTTCCGATTCGAATTCGAGTGACACGGCGTCCGGCGCCGACGAACCCCCGCTTTACACGGCGGCAGAGGCCGTCGCGGGGTTTTACGCCGGGCAGTATACCCTCGGTGACCTCATCAACGCCTTTTTGACCGAAATGCCGCTGATCCCCCTTTGCCACCGCAACGGCATCCTGTTTTACGACACCGATATCGAGCCCGTTCCGGCGGCCTCGGTCAGTGATATCTTCTTCTCGATCGAAACACTCACGCGCAACCGTTAGGCTCGCCTGCGGAAAACGCGACGCTATGTTAAGGAGGTTTATCCATGATCGCTTATGAAACCAGAACCGGCACCATTCACATCTCGTCGGGCTATCTGTCCAAGCTCATCGGCCAGGCGGTGACGTCCTGCTTCGGTGTGGTCGGCATGGTGCCAAACGGAGGCAGACAGCGCCTCTTTCACCTGCTCTCCCGCAAACAGACGATCGACCAGGGCATCCGCGTCAAGGGCGACGCCGACGCCATCACCGTGGAGCTGCACATCGTCGTTGCCTACGGGATGAACATCAACGCCATCGCGAAAAGCATCGTCCACAAAGTCAAGTACACCGTCGGAGAAGCCACCGGCATCCGGGTGGAAAAAGTCACCGTCAAAGTCGACGGGATCGAGGCGTGAGCTTTTTGCGCCATAAGGAGTTGAAACACATTGTTTAACGGAAACATACTGCGCGACGCCATCCTGTCCGCCGCCAACAATATTTCAAATCAGCGGCGGGCGGTCGACGAATTGAACGTCTTCCCCGTCCCCGACGGCGACACCGGAACCAATATGTCAATGAGCATCGGCAACGCGGCGCGGGAGCTTTCTCGCCTGCAAAACGAGAGCGCGGACAAGGTCGCGAGCGTCGCGGCTTCGGCGCTGCTGCGCGGCGCGCGGGGCAATTCCGGCGTCATCACCTCCCTGCTCTTCCGCGGCTTTGCCAAGGGCTTCAAGGGTCATGAAGAAGTCACCGCCGAGAACTTAAGCGCCGCCCTTTCCTACGGCGTGGAAGCGGCTTACAAGGCCGTGATGAAGCCGACCGAGGGCACGATTTTGACGGTCGCGCGTGTGGCGTCCGAAACGGCTGCCGCGGCGCTCGCCGACGGAAAAGACGCGCTCGGCGTGTTCGAAGCCGCGCTCGACGGCGCCCGCGTCGCCCTCGCGCAGACCCCCGAACAGCTGCCGATCCTCAAAAAAGCCGGCGTGGTCGCCGCCCACGGCGATGCGCATGGCAGCCTCATTCCTCCTT
>CANQSG010000086.1 GCA_947626485.1 uncultured Clostridia bacterium
CACAGCCCCCTTTGCCCCGCGACCGACGTCCTGCCGCTGCACGACGAGGATTTCGCCGTCGACGCCCTGATCTTCGACAACCTGCGCGCCCGTCGCCTGACGCTGCACAACCGCGTCAGCGGCCGCCGCGTCGAGCTCGCCTTCGACGGCTTCGATTACCTGCTCGTCTGGTCGGTGCCCGGCGCCCCCTTCGTCTGCCTCGAGCCCTGGTGCGGCATCACCGACTATTCCGACACGACCGGCGACCTCACAAAAAAGCCCGGCATCGAAACCCTCCCGGAGGCTCAAACCTTCCACCGCACCCACACCCTAACCCTCCCCAAACCCTGACATGAAGTAAAAGAACCCCCGCCCGCCGGCTCTGAAAAGGAACCGGCGGGCGGGGGATTTGTTGTTGGGGATTTTCGGGGGTTCAAAAAAGATCGCTGTGCGTTCCCGTTCGGGTCAGATACAAAAGAAGCTCGTCTTCGATCACTTCGTACACCAACAGCCAGTCGGGCGCGATGTGGCACTCCCGACACCCGCTGTATATGCCGCTCAAGGCGTGATCCCGGTAGGATTCGGGCAGCGGCTCCCCCGCGGCGAGAATCCCGATTGCTTTTTCGAGGAGCTTGACGTCATACCCGCGTTTTTTGATTCGCTTGAAATCTTTTTTGAAGGTGGCCTGATATTTAATCGTCAGCATTGAGATCCTCCATCAGTTCGGCGACGGAGGAAAAGCCGCGGCTCAAGCCGACCCCGTTTCTCGCGTCCTCGATCGCCTTGATCGTCACCGCGTTCAGCGCCGGCGATCCCACCCGAAACGGAATCGCCTGCTCCCGCACCGCCTGCCGCAGAAACAGGTTGACCGCCGTGCTGAGGTTCAATCCGAGGCTTTCAAACAAAGCCTGCGACTCCTGCTTCAACGCGGCGTCGATTTTGATATTCGTACTGATAGCAGCCATAATACCGCCTCCTTTCGATACTATTATATATCTATCGTACCCCACTTGTCAATACTTTATGCATAGAATTTGACACAGAAAGAAATATGCTTTCAAAAAAGTTCCCGTCCGAGCAGTTGCCCGGACGGTCAAAATTTGCGACGCAGAAAACAAAGAAAGAACAAAACCCGGCGGCACAAAATCTGCACCGCCGGAAGCAAAGAAAAGCGATATGCCGGTTAAAATTCTGTATCTTCGGATTCTATCATTTTGGCGCCTGTTTCTGTGAGCATATAGTTCAATACGGGTCCATCTTGGATAGCCTTGAAATAACCTTCTTCGCACCATTTTTCCATATAATCACAAAATTCGTTTTTCTTTTTTATGGCTTCCTCTGGGGACAGATTTGTGGTGATTTCAATCACAAATCCAGAGTACGCTTGAAATCTCCATAAAGACCTCGGCGCTACTTTCACCGATCTTTTAATCGCAGCAATAATTTCCCGTTGCATATCCATATTAACAGCTCCTTCTTTTGATAAAGTTACATTGAACCGAATATTTAACGATCCTCCCGCACAATTTCAAAGCCTTTTTCCGTTAAAATAAGCGCCGTTTCTTTCAGTTCCAATATTCCGTCTGCGATTAAATCGTTTATGACTTTCAGGCAAATTCTTTTTTCGCTTGGGTCTAATTTCCCGTAAAAAGACGGTCGTTTAGAGTCAAGCAAAACTTTTCCGTGCATCCTAAACTCCTCAAATAATTTTTCTTTAACAGATTCAACTGACATATCCTTTTCCTCCTTGATTTTTGCTAACAATTTATTATTGTTTCTTTCGAAACGCGGCAGAATAACTGCTTTTGAGCGTATTGTTTGAATGGTACTCTCTACAGTAAACATTTTTCAGTTGATAAGCCCCCACAAAAGGATTAGATAGGTCGACTGTAACAGATTGCCAACCTCCCCATTTGGGGTTTCTGTAAGATTCTTCATCGGAATAATATCCGTATTCCCAATCATCCGGCTTTGCAAAAGAAGCATATTTAAGATTTGGGCATTCTTGAAATGCACCATATTCGCCGGAATCAGATATAACATATTTATTATTAAGAAAGTTAGTGTTAATGCCAATACTGATAACATTTTCGGGAATGTTTATTTCCCGCAAAGATGTGCATCCGAAGAAAGCATAATCTCCGATTACCTTCATGCTGTTTGGAAGTTTAATTTTTTCGAGAAGAGTGCATTCTCTAAATGCGCTACTTAGGATATATGAAAGATTATCAGTGTTAGAAAGGTTCACATCTACAAGGTTTTCACAATTACTAAAAGCCGAACTCATTATTGCTTCAACGCTTTTCGGAATACGGATACCAACTAAATTTGAACCATAAAACGCACTTCCTCCGATCTGCGCAATCGTTTTTCCGTCGGGGCTGGTTTCGGGGATATCAATGCAATATCCGACAGAATTTTGGTATCCCGATTTCAGTTTAATGCGTACTTTGTTATCGCCAATGTCGGTAAATTCGAACATATCGGGGTCATACATGGTGTAGGTAGGGGTAAACTCTTCGCTTGAACTACCGTCCCCAACTATGCCCACATCCACTGGAGCATCCGGCGCGTCGGTATAGGTGATGTAAAGATGACCGTCGATGATCTCGGTTTTGAGAATCCCGCGCCCGTCCTTGCCGGGGTCGCCCTGCAAGCCCTGCGGGCCCCGTGCGCCGGGGGCGCCGTCTTTGCCGGTTGCGCCGTCTGCGCCTTTCAGCTCGGAAATATCCACCGTCTTGGTCGTGCCGCTTGCGTCGTCCAGCGTCAGCACCAGCTCATATTTCCCGTCGGCGGTGTTCAGCGTGACGGACTGGATGCCCGCGCCGTCCTTGCCGTTTGTGCCGTTCGCGCCCGGCTCGCCCTTTTCACCCCGCACCGCGCCGACGTCGACTTCCGTGCCGTCGGTCAGTGTGAAGATCAGGTGAAACGTTCCGTCCAGCTTTGCGGACTGCACGCCGACGCCCTGTTCGCCCTTGTCGCCTTTGGCGCCGTCGTTACCGTCTTGTGGATTTTGAGCTCCCCGGTCTGGACTTTGTTGGTCATCGTGACTTTGGCGCCGTCCTTGCCGAGGATCGACTGCTCGAGCACGATGGGCTCGCCCTCGGTCAGCGTGATGACAAGCTGCCCTTTCTCGTTGAGGGTGACGCCCGTCACGCCGACGCCGTCCTTGCCGTCGACGCCGTCGTCGCCCTTGTCACCCTTGACGCCCTGCGCGCCGGCAGCGCCCGTTTCACCGCGCTCGCCTTTTTCGCCCTGCGCCTTGACCTTTGTCACCGTTTCGCCGATGCACCAGAAGCCGTCGTCGTTGATATAGGGCGTATCGCCGTCTTTCCCGTCTTCGCCGTCCCTGCCGTTTTTCCCGTCTTCGCCCGTCGCCTTGACGCCGAGGGACGCGTAGCTGCCTCCGTTGTCATACGACACCGACCAGACGCCGCCTTCGATCTTCAAAAGCGGCGTGACGCCGTCTTTTCCGTTTTCACCGTTTAAGCCGTCCGTGCCGTTCTTGCCGTCGACGCCCTCGGCGCGGATATAGGTGTTGGTCTCGCCGACCCACCAGACGCCGTCCACGATCCGCGGGCTGTCGCCGTCTTTGCCGTCTTCGCCCTTGGCGCCGGGCGCGCCGGTTTCGCCTTTTTCGCCGCGCTCGCCCTTTTCGCCCTGCGCCTTCACGCCGAGGGATTTGTAGCTTGCGCCGCCGTCGGTCGAAACCGACCAGAAGCCGCTGTCGTCGATTTTCAGCATCGGGGTGACGCCGTCCTTGCCGTTCGCCCCGGCCTCGCCCTTTTCGCCCCGCAGATTCTCGGAGGTAAAGGTCTTGCCGCTCGTGAGCAGGACGGTCATTTTCCCGTCCGCAAAGGTGATTTTTTCGATCGAATCGCCGTCGTCGCCTTTGTCGCCTTTGGCGCCCTGCGCGCCGGCAGCGCCGGTCTCGCCCTGTTTGCCTTGCTCGCCCTGCGCCTTGACTGCCGTCACCGTATCGCCGACGCACCAGAAGCCGTCGTCGTTAATATAAGGTGTAGCGCCGTCTTTGCCGTTGACGCCGTCGGTTCCGTCTTTGCCGTCAACGCCCACGGCGCGAACGGCGGTCGTGTAGTCGCCGATGACCCAATAGCCTGCCTCGTTGATATACGGCGTTGCGCCGTCCGCGCCGGCTTCGCCCTGCGCGCGGATCGTCGTCACGATCTCGCCGACGCACCAGTAACCGGCGTCGTTGATAAAGGGCGTCGCGCCGTCCTTGCCGTCGGCGCCGTCGGTTCCGTCTTTCCCGTTTTCGCCCGTCGCCTTGACGCCGAGGGACGCGTAGCTGCCGCCGTTGTCATACGACACCGCCCAGACGCCGTCCTCGATCGTAAAGCGCGGCGTGACGCCGTCCTTGCCGTCCTTGCCGTCGGCGCCGTTGGTGCCCACGACCCTGCCGAGGTTGACGCTGCGCCCGTCCGAAAAGGTCAGGGTCAGCTCGCCGTCCGCCAGATCGACGTCGGAAATGGCGACCCCGTCTTTTCCATCGACGCCGTCTTTGCCGTCGGCGCCATCTTTTCCATCGACGCCGTCTTTACCGTCAACGCCGTCTTTGCCGTCAACGCCATCTTTGCCGTCAACGCCATCTTTGCCGTCGACGCCGTCTTTGCCGTCGACGCCATCCTTACCATCGACGCCGTTTTTACCGTCCGCGCCGTTCATCCCGACCGCTTTGCCGAGGTTGACCGTCGTGCCGTCCGAGAGGGTCAGCACCAGCTCGCCGCTGACGTTGAACGAGGCGGCTTTCAGCCCGACGATATCCTGCTCCGCCAACCGGTTCAGCGCGCGCGACCAATCCGCCTCGCTGCCGGTGTAGCCGTTGTCCTTCGCGATCTCATAGGCGGATTTGCCCGACAGGGAAGACAGCCAGTCGGTCAGCGTTCCGGAATAGCCGTTCTCGACCGCCAGCTCATACGCCGAAAGCCCGTTTTTCACCGTGGCGGAAGCCGCCACCGCGCCGTGGTTGTGCACCCACCAAGCGCACAGCAGCGCGATGACGACCATCAACACGACCGCCCCGACGCCGAGCGCCGTGCGCTTTGCCACTTGCTTTTTGTCCACATGTTTTGCCTGTTCCATAAAAAATCCTCCTTACAGCGAAAATGCAATTCGGGCAACAAAACCCATGCGATTCGGGTATACCCGCTACTATAATACCAAAAAACGCGAAAAAAGTCCTATGCTGCCAGCATAGTTTTAAAAAAAATTCCGACGACCAATCGGTCGCCGGAATTTATAATGTTCGTCCGCGCAGCGGACACCAAACTTTTTCACTCTTCACTCTTAGTTCTTCACTAAAAAAAGCAGGAGCCGATGCTCCTGCTTTTTTGGAGCTGCTAACCAGATTCGAACTGGTGACCTCGTCCTTACCAAGGACGTGCTCTACCTACTGAGCCATAGCAGCAACTGTCGTACAGCGCTATTTATTATAAAAGATTCCGCCCGCGTTGTCAAGCCTAATTTTTCAAAAATGGTTAAAAAAAGGTTACAAGAGTTGACAAGGGGGCCTTTTTCTTGTTAGAATAATATGAATTATTCTGGACTACTCTGCGAATAGAGAGGATAGGGATCGCCATGATACGGAGCATGACCGGGTTCGGCAGGGCAGAGCGCCACGCCGACGGCGCCGACGTTGTCGTCGAGCTGAAGGCCGTCAATCACCGGTTTCTCGAGCTCGGCTTCCGCGTGCCGCGCAGCGCGGCTTTCTTAGAAGAACGGCTCAAGTCCTTTTTACAGGCGCGCGTCGCCCGCGGCAAGCTCGACGTCAGCGTGACGCTGGAGCTGCCCGAGGCGCTCCCCGCCGCCGTCGAGATCAACCGCCCTTATGCCGAGGCCTACGTCGCCGCCCTGCGGGAGCTGGCGGAGGAATACGACCTTTCCGACCGCCTGACGGCAGCCGAGGTCGCCCGCGTCGAGGGGGTGCTGCGCGTCCGGCGGCAGGAGATGGACGAGGAAGCCGTCTGGGCGGCGGTGCAGCCTGTCGCCGAGGAGGCGCTCGCGCGCTTTACCCAGATGCGCAGCCGCGAGGGCGAAAAGCTCGCCGCCGACGTGCAGCGCTGCATGGACGTCATTCTCGACCGCGTCGCGTTTGTCGAGGCGCGCTCGCCCGAAACCGTCTGCGCCTACCGCGCCCGGCTCGAGCAGAAAATGCGCGAATTGCTCGGCGACGTCCCCGTTGACGAGCCGCGCCTGTTGACCGAAACCGCCGTTTTCGCCGACAAGATCGCCGTCGCGGAGGAGACCGTCCGCCTGCGCAGCCACCTCGAACAGGCTTCTCAACTCCTGCGGGAGGACGCGCCCGCCGGCCGCAAGCTCGACTTCCTCGTGCAGGAGATGAACCGCGAGGCCAACACCATCGGCTCCAAGGCGCAGGACGTCCCGATCGCCCGCGCCGTGGTCGATATCAAAGCCGAGATCGAAAAGATCCGCGAGCAGATTCAAAACATCGAATAGGAGGGGTTCGCCATGCAGCTTGTCAACATCGGGTTCGGCAATTTGATCTGCGCCCAGCGCATCGTCGCCATCGTCAGCCCCGAATCGGCGCCGATCAAGCGCATCATTCAGGACGCCAAGGAGCGCGGCGCGCTCATCGACGCGACCCACGGCCGCCGCACCCGCGCGGTGCTCATGACCGACAGCGATCACGTGATCTTGACCTATCTGCAATCCGAAACGGTCGCCAACCGCATGGAGGGCAACCTCGCCGCGGGGGAAACGGAGGACGTCGATGCGTAAGGGACGGCTTTTCATTCTCTCGGGCCCCTCGGGCTCGGGCAAGGACACGGTGCTCGGGGAGCTTTTCAAGCGCCGACCCGACGTGCGCTTTTCCATTTCGACCGTCACCCGCCCGATGCGTACCGGTGAGGTGGAGGGGGAAAAATACCACTTCCTGCCGAAGGAGACCTTCCTGCGGCAGATGGCGGAGGGCGCCTTCCTCGAGACCAACGAATACGTCGGGAATTATTACGGCACGCCCCGCGCCCCCGTCGAGGAGGCCATTCGCAACGGGCAGGATATGATTCTGGAGATCGACGTCAACGGCGCCGCCAAGGTGCGCGCCCAGCTGCCCGAAGCGGTCAGCATCTTCCTGCTGCCGCCCTCGGTCGCCGAGCTGCGCCGCCGTCTGAACAAGCGGGGGACCGAGACGCCCGAGCAGGTCGAAAACCGGGTCGCCTGCGCCGTGGAAGAGATCAAGCGCGCCGTGGAATACGATTATCTCGTCGTCAACGACGATTTAGAGGCGGCGGTCGACGCGCTCTGCGCGATTTTGCAAAGCGACCGCCTCAAGCTCGACCGGCAACAACAGACTTTAGATGAGGTGTTACAAACATGTTAAATCCCGCAATCGGAGAACTGATCGACGCTTATGAGAACCGCTACCGGCTCGTGCTCGAGGTCGCCAAAAAGGCGCGCGAGATCGCCGGCGAGGCGGAGCAGAAGGGCGAGATCATCGTCGAAAAACCGGTCAGCCTCGCCATCACGCAGCTCGCCGGACAGGCGCGGCAGGCCGCCGAACAGCAGGCAGCCGCAGCCGCCGAAGCCCCCGCCGCGGAAGAAGCCGCGCAGGACGAATAATCCGCGTTTCCCGCCGAAAGAAGGTCGCCCATGCCGCCGGTCGTCGCCCGGGTGGTGCTCGATCGCACCACCACCGCCTTTGATCAGCCTTACGATTACCGCGTTCCCGACGCCCTCGCGGCCGCCTGCCTGCCGGGCTGCCGGGTCGAGGTGCCGTTCGGCCGCGGCAACGCGCGCCGACAGGGCATTGTCCTCTCCTGCGAGGAAGCCGCCGCGACCGACCGCCCGCTCAAAGAGATCGCCCGCGTGGTCGATTCTTCGCCGGTGCTCTCCGACGAGATGCTGCAGCTTTGCGGCTGGATGCGGGAGCACACCTTCTGCACTTATTACGACGCGGTCAGCGCCATGCTGCCCGCCGGGCTCGGGCTGAAAATGCAGGAAAGCCTCCGGCTTTTGACGCTGCCCGATCCGCTGCCGGAGGGCGACGCGGGCGTCGCGCTGCACCTGCTGCAACGCGCGGGCGGCAGCATGGAGCGCGGCAAGCTCGCCGAAGTCCTCGGCGTCGCCGAGGATGCGCCGCTCTTTGCCGAATTGCAGCGCGCCGGGTGGGTCGAATGCGTCACTTCCGCCGCCCGCCGCATGCAGGACGCGACGCAGAAAATGGCGCGCCTCGCCGAACCCGACCCCGACGCGCCGCCGCCGAGCTTCACCCCCAAACAGCAGGCGGTCGTCGACCTGCTGGCAGAAACGGGTCCCGTCAGCGTCCGCGAGCTGCTCTATTTCACCGGCGTCACCCAGGCGGTCGTGACCGCCCTCGCAAAAAAGGGCGCTGTTACGCTCTTCGAGCAGGAGGTCTTCCGG
>CANQSG010000087.1 GCA_947626485.1 uncultured Clostridia bacterium
GGTCGCGCGGCGGATAGGTCAGCGCGTACTGGATCGGCAGGCGCATGTCGGGCGTGCCGAGTTGGGCGATGACGGCGCCGTCGGTCAGCTCGACGGCGGAGTGCAGAATGCTCTGCCGGTGGACGAGCACCTCGATTTGCGATTCCGGAATGCCGAAGAGGTGCACCGCCTCGATGACCTCGAGGCCTTTGTTCATCAAGGTCGCCGAGTCGACGGTGATTTTCGGACCCATGACCCAGTTGGGGTGGCGCAGCGCCTGCGCCTTCGTCACCCCGGCGAGCTCGGCGCGGGTCTTGCCGTAAAACGGGCCGCCCGACGCGGTCAGCAAGATTCGGGAGAGGGCGCCCTGCGGCACGCCCTGCAGCGACTGAAAGATCGCGGAATGCTCGCTGTCGACCGGCAGGATCGCCACACCGGCGCGCTTCGCCGCGTCCATGACGAGGTCGCCGCCCGCGACGAGGGTCTCTTTATTTGCAAGGGCGAGCGTCTTGCCGGCTTCGATCGCGCAAAGCGCCGGGCGCAGACCCGCGATGCCGACGATGGCGTCGAGAACGGTGTCGCAATCGGGCAGCACGGCCGCTTCGCAGACGCCATCCATGCCGCCGACCACCCGGACGGACGTGTCCGCCAGCCGGATTTTTAAAGTTGCGGCGGCGTCCTCGTCGAGCAGGGCGACGAGGGCGGGGCGAAAGCGGCGCGCCTGCTCCTCGATGCGGTCGACGCTGCGGTAAGCCGTCAGCGCCGTCACCCGGAAGCCGTGGCGTTCGGCGACGTCGAGGGTCTGGGTGCCGATCGAGCCGGTCGAGCCGAGCACGGCGAGTCCTTTCATGCGAACACCTCCACAAAGGAAAGCAGCAGGTCGAGCACGGGGGCTAAGAACAATATGCTGTCCATCCTGTCCAATATGCCGCCGTGGCCGGGGATGAGGTTGCCGTAATCTTTAACGCCGACCGACCGCTTGATGCAGGAGGCGAAGAGGTCGCCGCAGACGCCGACGCAGCAGAGCACCGGCGTCGCCGCCAGCAGCCAAAAGGAGGCGTGCGCCCCGGTGAGTGCGCCGTAAATCCAGATGAGCAGCGCGGTATAGGCGAGGCTGAGGACGACGCCGCCGGCGACGCCTTCGACCGTCTTTTTCGGGCTGATGACGGGCGAGAGCTTATGCTTGCCGAAGAAGGAGCCGGCGAAATAGGCGCCGGTGTCGGCGACCGACGAAAAGCCGAAGAGCAGCAGGAAATAGAACAGTCCCCTGCCGTCGGGGCGGTCGAGCAGCCGCGCGAGGGCGCCGAAGCCGTAGCCGAGCAGCAGCGGCATTAACAGCGCGAAGGCGAAGGATTCGACCGGCCATTCGGTGTGATAAGAGAGCAGAAGCAGGGCGAGCGCGAGGAAAAAGAGGACGCAAAGCAGCGACGGCGGCAGCAGCGCGCCGCTGAAGGCGAAGGGGGCGAGGTCGCAGAAGACCAGCGCCGCCGCCAGCACGGGCAGCCGCCGCACCTTGCCGGTGCGCCAGAGCATCTCGTAACAGGCGAGCATGCAGAGCACCGCCAGCACGATCTGGGTGACGGGCGACCAGAATTCCATGGTGACGAGGAAGGCGGCGGTCAGCAGGACGATCGCCGCGCCCGAGAGGATTCTTGTTCTCATCCGTTTGGCTCCTTTCCCGCGCCGGTGGGCGTCACACGCCGCCGAACCGCCGGTTTCTGCGACAGAAATCGTCGATGGCTTCCTCGAGGTGGTGGGGCTTGAAATCCGGCCAGAGCACGTCGGAAAACCAGAATTCCGCGTAGGCGGATTGCCAGATGAGATAATTCGAAAGGCGGTATTCCCCGCTCGGCCGAATGATGAAATCCGGGTCGGGCTGCCCCGCCGTATAGAGCCGGTCGGCGATCGCCGCCTCGTCGACCTCGTCGGGCGCGAGACCGTCGGAGACGACGCGGCGCACGGCCGCGACGATCTCGTCCCGCCCGCCGTAATTCAGGGCGATGTTGAGCTTGAGCCCCGTCGCGTCCTTCGAGTTCTCCTCGGCGTCGACGATGAGGTCGCGAATGTCCTGCGGCAGGACGGCGAGGTTGCCGATGAACTTGACGAGAATGTTTTCGTCCTTGAAGTTCTTCGCGTCCTTCAGATAATCCCGCAGCAGCTCCATGATGTTGTCGACCTCCTCCTGCGGGCGCTTCCAGTTCTCGGTGGAAAAAGCGTAAACCGTCAGGTAGTGCAGGCCGATGCGGTTGCAGTAGCGGGCGATCTCCTTAAAGGTGCGGGCGCCGGCGGCATGCCCCGCCGAACGCGGCAGACGGCGCTTTTTCGCCCAGCGGCCGTTGCCGTCCATGATGATGGCGATGTGTTCGGGCAGAATCCGCTCGCCGTGGTGTTTGTGGCGGAACATCGCGCGCCTCCTTTGTTTCGAAAGAGTTCAAAAAAGCCATCAGGGCGGTTGCGCCCTGATGGAACGTTGCGGCGGCCTGCCGGTCAGATTTCGAGGATTTCCGATTCCTTCTGCGCGGCAAGATCGCCGATCTCCTTGCAGAAACGGTCGGTCAGGGTCTGGGTCTTTTTTTCGCCGTCGGCCAGGTCGTCCTCGGTGATGTCGCCGTTTTTCTTCATGGCCTTGAGCTTTTCGATCGCGTCCCGGCGAATGCCGCGCACCGCGACCTTGCTCTCCTCCGCCATCTTGTGAACGTCGCGGACGATCTCGCGGCGGCGCTCCTCGGTCAGCGGCGGGAAGTTCAGCCGAATGACGCGGCCGTCGTTCTGCGGGTTGATGCCGAGGTCGGAAGCCTGGATCGCCTTTTCGATGGCTTTGAGGGTCGAGGCGTCCCAGGGCTGGATTTGCAGGGTGCGGGGCTCGGGGACGGAGACCGCCGCCATCTGCTGGATCGGGGTGGGCACGCCGTAATACTCGACCTGAATGCGGTCGAGGACGGAGGGATTGGCGCGTCCGGCGCGGACGGTGCCGTACTCCCGCACGAGGGCGTTGATCGTTTTGTCCATGCGTTCTTCGGTTGCTTTGAGCAGTTCTTTCATCACAAAAACCTCCTATTGAATCCGGGTGCCGATGGCCTGACCGGTCATGGCGCGGGTGATATTGGCGGGGTCGTTCAGGTTAAAGACGAGGATCGGAATGTGGTTATCCATGCAGAGCGACGCGGCGGTGCTGTCCATGACGTGCAGCCCGCGGTTGAGCACGTCGAGGTGGGTCAGGGTGTCGAACCGCTGCGCGTTGGGATTCTCGCGCGGGTCGCTGTCATAGACCCCGTCGACGTTGGTCGCCTTGAAAATGACGTCGGCGTCGATCTCGGCGGCGCGCAGGGCGGCGGCGGTGTCGGTCGAAAAGAAGGGGTTGCCGGTGCCGCAGCCGAAGAGGACGACACGCCCTTTTTCGAGGTGCCGCACCGCGCGGTTGCGGATATAGGGCTCGGCGATCTGGCGCATTTCGATCGCCGTCTGCACCCGGACGTCGACGCCGACCTGTTCGAGGCCGTCGGAAAGCGCGAGGGCGTTGATGACCGTCGCGAGCATGCCCATGTGGTCAGCGCGGGTGCGGTCCATTTTGCCGCTCGAACGGCCGCGCCAGAAGTTGCCGCCGCCGACGACGAGGGCGATCTGCACCCCCATGTCGACGCATTCGCGAATGCTGCGCGAAACCTCCAGCACCTTTTCGAAATCGAGGCCGAAGCCCTGCCCGCCCGCAAGCGCTTCCCCGCTCAGCTTGATGAGCACGCGTTTGTAAACCGGCTCCATGCTTTCACTCCTCCGGTAAAATGGATTTGGTTCTATTTTACATGATTGCGCCGGGAAAGTCAATCCGTGATCGCAGGATTTTTTGCAAGTCCGCAAACAACTGCCGTTTTTCTTTTTTCTTGCGGCATCGTGCCGCATCCGTTTTTCCGCCGACATGCGCGGCGGAAAAACTCCTTATAAGCGAAAAAAGCCCGCCGAACAGGCGGGTTTTTTTCAAGAGGCAGGGGTGGCCTTCGGCGGGCAACGCCTGCGACCGCCGCCGGTGGCGGAGGGAGGGAGCAGGGGTTGGCGCAGCGGTCGAAAAATGTCCGCGCGAGGCGCGCGGGAACATTTTTCGGGCACCGCAAGAGGGCAAAAGCCGTCCATACGCTATCAGGCACAAAAAAGACCGCCCCCCGATGGGAACGGTCTTTGAAGCGGGGCGACGATGCGACCCTTTTACTTCACCATACCGGCGACTTCTTCCGCGAAATTATCTTCGCGCTTCTGGAGGCCTTCGCCGCGCTCGAAGCGGACGAATTCGGCGATCGAGATCGCGCCGCCGAGCTCCTTCGACTTGCTGTCGACGTACTTCGAAACGGACAGGTCGCCGTCCTTGATATAGACCTGCTCGACCAGGCAGTTTTCTTTATAGAACTTGCCGAGCTTGCCGAGGACGATCTTTTCGGCGATGTTGGCGGGCTTGCCCTCGTCGAGCACCTGCTTCGTCAAGATCTCCTTCTCGTTCTCGAGGACGTCGGCAGGCACCGACGCGCGGTCGAGGTAGGACGGGTTGGCAGCGGCGATCTGCATCGCGATGTCTTTGCCGAATTCGGCGAAGGCGTCCTGCGCGACGACGGATTCGGGCGCTTCGAAGCGGACGAGCACGCCGATGCGGCCGCCGCCGTGGACGTAGGTCGAAACGACGCCCTCATAGCGGGCGAAACGGCGAATTTTGATATTCTCGCGGACGACGAGGAAGAGCTCCTGCACTAAATCGGCGACGGTCACGCCGTCGAGCTTGCAGGCGAGCAGCGCATCGACGTCGGCGGGATTTTCGCGGGCGACGACGACGGCGACCTTGCGGGCGAGTTCTTTAAAGCCGTCCCCGCCGGCGACAAAGTCGGTCTCGGCGTTGAGCTCGACCACGACGCCGACGCCGTTTTCAGCGTAAGCGCAGACGGTGCCCTCGGCGGCGATGCGGCCGGCCTTTTTCTGGGCCTGTGCCAATCCCTTTTCGCGCAGATAATTGACGGCGGCGTCCATGTCCCCGTCGGTCTCGACGAGGGCTTTTTTACAGTCCATCATGCCGCACCCGGTCTTTTCCCGGAGTGCCTGCACGTCTTTTGCGGTAAATGCCATGGGTTGTTCCTCCTTGCTTATTCCGCGGCGGCGGCGGGGGCCTCTGCCGCGTCCTCGGCGGGCTGTTCTTCGGCGGCGGCGCCCTGTTCGCCCTGCCGCCCTTCGATCACGGCGGCGCCGATGGTCTGGGCGATGAGCTTGACGGCGCGGATGGCGTCATCGTTGCCGGGGATGACGGCGTCGATCTCGTCGGGGTCGCAGTTGGTGTCGACGATGGCGATGATCGGAATGCCGAGCTTCTTGGCTTCCGCGACGGCGATACGCTCCTTGCGCGGGTCGACGATGAAGAGCGCGCCCGGCAGCTTCGCCATGTGCTGAATGCCGCCTAAGAATTTTTCGAGTTTTTCGATTTCGAGGCGGAGCTTGATAACTTCCTTCTTGGGCAGCAGGTCAAAGGTGCCGTCCTCCTCCATCCGGCGCAGCTGCTCGAGGCGGCCGATGCGGCGGCGGATCGTGCGGAAGTTCGTCAGCATACCGCCGAGCCAGCGGGCGTTGACGTAGGGCATGCCGCAGTTTTCGGCTTCGACCTTGATGGATTCCTGCGCCTGCTTCTTGGTGCCGACAAAGAGGATGTCCTTGCCCTCCGCCGCGATGTCGCGGGCGAAGAGATAGGCCTCGTTGAGCTTTTTCACGGTCTTCTGGAGATCGATGATGTAGATCCCATTGCGCTCCGTGAAAATGTAGGGCGCCATTTTCGGGTTCCAGCGGCGGGTCTGATGTCCGAAATGGACACCGGCTTCCAGCAGCTGTTTCATAGATACGACTGCCATTCTGATTTCCTCCTGAGGTTTTTCCTCCGTCTTCCCCTGCGGTTGGCGGGACGCGCAGCAGCGCCACCTGCCCGTCAATAGGGAAAACGTGTGTATTTTCGCCGGCAATCGGGCAGATTGCCAGCCGTACTATTATAGCACAGCGGTTTCGCTTTTGCAAGAAAAATTTTCGGCAAGTTTTTCGCGGAATTTTTTCACCCCGCTCCTCCACTGCCCCGCCGGCGCAAAACCGGCGTTGACAACGCTTTTTATTCGGTATATAATAAGAAGCGAATTCTACGGATGGGAGACACAAAGCATGGAATGGACCTCACTCAACGATCTGCGCGAGCGTTATCTCGCGTTTTTTGAAAGCAAGGGGCACCTGCGGCACGGGAGCTTTTCGCTCGTCCCGGTCAACGATCCCTCGCTGCTGCTCATCAATTCGGGCATGGCGCCGATGAAGAAATTTTTCACCGGCGAGGTCACGCCGCCGCGCAAGCGCATGACGACCTGCCAGAAGTGCATCCGCACGCCCGACATCGAGCAGGTCGGGAAAACGGCGCGCCACGGCACCTTTTTCGAGATGCTCGGCAATTTCTCCTTCGGCGATTACTTCAAGCCGGAGGCGACGGCGTGGGCGTGGGAATTCTGCACGCGGGTGCTGGAAATGCCGGTCGAGCGCATCTGGATCAGCATTTACGAAAACGACGACGAGGCCTTCCGCATCTGGACCGAGCAGGTCGGCGTCGCGCCCGACCACATCGTGCGGCTCGGCAAGGAGGACAATTTCTGGGAGCACGGCAGCGGCCCCTGCGGCCCCTGCTCCGAGCTCTATTTCGACCGGGGCGCGCAGTACGGCTGCGGCAAGCCGACCTGCGGCGTCGGCTGCGACTGCGACCGCTACGTCGAGTTCTGGAACCTCGTCTTTACGCAGTTCGATTCGGACGGCAAGGGCAATTACGCCCCGCTCGACCACCCCAACATCGACACCGGCATGGGGCTCGAGCGCCTCGCCTGCATTTTGCAGGGGGTCGACAACATCTTCGAGGTCGACACGGTGCAGAACATCATCCGGCACTTGACGAGGATCAGCGGCGTCGCCTACCACAGCGACCCCGCGCACGACGTTTCGATCCGGGTCATCACCGACCACATCCGCTCGACGACCTTCTTGCTGGGCGACGGCGTCATGCCCTCGAACGAGGGGCGGGGCTACGTTCTGCGCCGGCTGCTGCGCCGGGCAGCGCGGCACGGGCGGCTGCTCGGCATCGAGCGCCCCTTTTTGCAGGAACTCAGCGAGACCGTCATTCACGAGAGCGGCGGCGCTTACCCCGAGCTGATCGAAAAGAAGGAGCTCATCGGCAAGGTCATTTCGGTCGAGGAAGCCGCCTTCGGCAAGACCATCGACCAGGGACTGAGCCTGCTCAACGACCTCATTCAGCCGGGCGGACGGCTTTCGGGGGACGACGCCTTCCGGCTTTACGACACCTACGGTTTCCCGCTCGACCTGACGAAGGATATTTTGGCGGAGCACGACATGACGGTCGACGAGGAGACCTTCGCCGCCCGCATGGCCGAGCAGCGCACCCGCGCCCGCAACGCCCGGCGCGGCGCCGACGCCGAAGCCTGGAAGGGCGAGGGCGGCCGGTTCAGCGACGTTGCGGCGACGGTGTTCTGCGGCTATACGCAGGACAAAGCGGACGCGACGGTGCTCGCCCTCGAGCGCGACGGCGCGCCGGTCGAAACCCTGACGGCGGGCGAGGCCGGCAGTCTTGTGCTCGATACCACCCCGTTTTACGCCGAGAGCGGCGGCCAGGTCGGCGACACCGGCCTGCTGACGGCGGCGGGCGGCGTCTTCCGCGTCACCGACACGCAAAAGACGGCGTCGGGCGTTTTTGTCCACACCGGCACGATGGAAGCGGGCGCCCTTTCGCGCGGCGACGGCGTGACCGCCGAGATCGACGTCGACCGCCGCATGGCGATCCGCCGCAATCACACGGCGGCGCACTTATTGCAGGCGGGGCTGCGGCAGGTGCTCGGCACCCACGTCGAGCAGGCCGGGCAGCTCGTCAACGAGTCCGCCGTCCGCTTCGATTTTACACATTTTTCCGCCCTGACGGGCGAGGAGCTCCGGAAGGTGGAAGCCTGGGTCAACAATACCATTCTCGCCGCGCTGCCGGTCGACAACCGCGAAATGCCGATTGCCGAAGCGAAACAAATGGGCGCGATGGCGCTTTTCGGCGAGAAATACGGCGAGGTCGTCCGGGTCGTCGCCGCCGGTGACCGCTCGATCGAACTCTGCGGCGGCACCCACGTCGACAACACTGCAAAGCTCGGCCTCTTCCGCATCGTTTCGGAAAGCTCGGTCGCGGCCGGGGTGCGGCGCATCGAGGCCGTGACGGGCGAAGGCGTCCTGCGG
>CANQSG010000088.1 GCA_947626485.1 uncultured Clostridia bacterium
CCGCCGCCTGTTCGCCGGATACGGCGTGGGAGAGGCGCAGCAGGACGGGATAGCTGTAAAAAATCTGCGCCTCGTCGGCGCCGCGCAGACGCGAGACGGTCAGGTGCAGCCGGCAGACCCCACCGGCAGAGGTCAGGGCGGCGGGCAGCGGGAAGCGGATTTCTCCCCGCTCGATCGGCAGAAAATCCGAGGCGTAATAGCTGCCGGCTCCGTCGACACCGTCGATGCGGCAGAGCGCGGTCTGCCCCTGCCCCGTCCAGCCCTCGATTTCGGCAGCGAGCGCGGAGGCGAGGGTGAAGACGAGCTCGGTGACGTTGTGCTCGCCCTGCAGACCCGCCGGCTGAATCGAAGCCGGCAAAATCTGCGTCGGCGAGACGGTGTAGGATATCGTTCGAATCATGCGTTTGTCCTCCTGAGAAAATTCCGCCGGCCTATTTCGACCGGTTTTTCTGCGCCGCCGCTTCGGCGCGCAGGTCGCTTTGATACAGCTGCCGCGCGGCGTCGGCGGCCTTGAGAGCGGCGTCGTGCCGGATCGTCTGCACCTTCTCGTCGTGCTTGCGCTGCGCGGATTGCAGGTAGTCGTCGAGCTTTTTGCGCAGCAGGTCGACGGCGGCAAGGGTGCGCTGCTCGGCGGCGAAAACGGCGCTTTGCTGCGTGCGGTCGACGCCCGCCTGCACCGACTGCGCCAACCCCGAGCCGCTTAGCCCCAGCGACGCCATGCGTTCGGCGAGCAGCCGCGACTGCACGAGGCGGGTCACCGCCGCGCGGTTGACCGAATCCGCCCCCTTTGCGTAGGCCTCGGCCTTCTGCGTCTGCATTTTTTCGGTGGCGGCCTGCCGGTCGGCGGCGAGGGTCGCGTCGGCCTGCGCGACCTTGCGGTTTGCCTCGACGTCGGTGTAGGCCTTTTGCTCGGCGTAATATTCCGCAAACGATTTCATGCTATTTCACACTCCCCAAAAGCTCGTATTGAAAGGCAAGCTGCGCCACGGCAAGCCCGCCCGTCCCCGTGATGCGCAGCCCGAACCGCCGCGACCGCGAGGCGTGGGGCGTCAGCTGCACCGTCTGCAAAAACGAGGCGTCTAACGCGTCGAGACAGGGCGACGGCAGGTACAAAAGCCGCTCGTCGCTCGGCCGTCCGCGCTCGTCGAGCAGCTGCACCCGCAGCGGCTGCGCCTCGGCGCCCAGCGTCAGCCAGACCCGGCAGACCCGCTTATAGCGTTCCGGGCGGGAGAGGTCGAACAGCCGCGTCTGCAAAAACGCCGTCACCGGGCGGTCGGTCAGCCGCACCGGCGACTCGTTCGCCTGCACGTCGGCATGGACGAGATAGGGCACGCGGTCCGCCGGCTCGAGGCGGGAAAAGCGGGAGAAATAGAGGTAGCTGAAGGCCTCGACCGTCTCGTCGCCGTAAAAGAGCACCTGCTCGAGGCAGAGCTGATCCGCCACCGTCGTCAGCCGCCCGCCGTTCGCCTCTTCCGGGAGCCGCCAGGGGTGCCAGACCAGCCGCCGCTGGGCGCGCTCGTTGTCGCCGGCGGAGGTGATGTAATCGAAGGCGGTGTCGCCGTAATCGAGGCAGAAAATCCGGTCGCCGACGAGCAGCAGATACCGCCCCTGCCAGTCGGCGGAGGTCGCCTGCCGCAGCGCCGCCGCGCCGCAGGCCTCGAGCAGCGGCGCGATGCTGCGTGAGAGCTCCTGCACGTTGCACTCGCTGTACCGATTCGCGGCGACGAGGGTGTAGACCCTGCCGCCGCTGTCCGCCCAGACGAGCCGGTTGCGGCAGAGCTGAATCGAATCCGGACAGTCGCAGCCGACGGCGCCGTGAATTTGGGTCAGCGGGAAAATCGCGCTCAACGACGTGAGGGTCGAGGACATCGCGTTTTCGACGGTGGCCTCGCTGAGCGACCCGGCGCGATAGGTCGTGCTGTAAAGCTCCCGCTCTTTGAAGAGGATGAGCTGATCCGACTGGCGGGCGAAGGCGGTCACCGCCTCGGCGGGGTTGCCGACCGAAAAGCAGTTGTCCGCCGGGAAATAGAGCGGGTCATTCAGCTCGCTCCAGTGCACGAGGTTGGGCTGCGTTTTCGAGCCGCCGACAAACAGCCGGGTGCCGCCCGAAAGCCCCTGCGCGCCGCCGCCGAACCACTCGCAGAACGACATGCCGAGGATGCGATCGGCCTGCGCGGAGACGTCGCCGAATTCGCCGAAGATCTCGAGGTTGTTGAAGCCGTGCAGGTCGTAATCGTTCTCGTCGACGAACTGCTTGTCGATCTGGCCGCCGGTGTAGTGCCGCAGGCCGACGACCTCGTTGCAGTAGTAAAGGCCGTAGCCGTCGGTGATCTTGCTGTGCTGGATGCCGCCGGTGATATCGAGCGAGAGCGTGTAGGTCTCGGCGCCGACCGTCACCTTCACGGTCAGGCGGCTGCCGACCGGCAGACGGCAGGGCAGGCCGTAATTCATGAGCTGGCCGCCGGTGCGGTTGGGGTTATAGACCGAATAGCGCATCCGAAAACGGCCGGTCAGCAGGTTTCGCCCCTCGGGGCAGACGCCCGTCACCTGCGCGCGGGAGCCGCCGCTGTTTTCGACCAGCCCGTTGTCGAGCAGCAGCGGGACGTGCAGCTCCTCGTCGGTCAGCAGCTGCCACGCGCGCCCCGTCGTCCCGGCGAGGGCGGCGCGCAGGTCTTCCTCTTTCAGGCGGTAGACCGCGGGGCGCACTTCCCCGTCCGCCTCGACCCGCAGGTAGGCGTAAATGCCGTCCTGCCCGGCGGCGGCAAAGGCAAGGCGGCTCTCCCCGTCGGCGCGGCTGCGCAGGATTTCGGGCAGGGCGACGGTGCGGCCGGGGGCGGAGACCATCGTAAAGCTGACTTGCAGAAAAAAGGCGCTGACGATCTCGTGCGCGAAGAGGCTCCAGCTGTCGCCGTCGACCATGCAGCTGTACCGGATCGGCACCCGCTTCGCGATGTTGTGCCGCCCGATGACCGACGACCGCCCGAGCGCGACGGCGGTGGCGGCGTCGCCCTGCAAAGTCGGCCGCTGGCGCAGGACGCCGCCGTTGAACCAGAGGTTTTCGGCGTCGCTGAGCTGATGGTCGGCGATGGCGGTCACGGCGTCGGCGCAGTTGACGCCGCCCGAAAGCTCCGGCAGCCGCACCGTCGCGGCGCCCCGCCGGTTCATCACCCGATACATTCCGTCTCCCCCTTCGGCAGGCGGTCAAGCACGCGGTCTTCCCACCGCACCGCCACGCGTTTTTTGTTGTAAAGCGAGGCGAAGATCGCCTGGCTGTCGGCGTCGTTCTCGCTGCCGGCGAGCAGCATCGCGACGCCCCAGGGCATCACGTCCTGCTGCAATCTGCCGCTCAGCGGGATTTCATCCGCGGCGCGCAGCGGCTTTAATTCGTCGGTCCGACCGCGATAAAAGAGGTCGGCGCAGATCTGATTGACCGCCGCGACCCCCTTTTCGGTCAGCACCGTTTCCTCCGCCGGGTCGCCCACCCCGTCGAGGTAGCCGAGCAGCGTCATCGCCTTTTTTACCATCGCCGTCACCGTCATACGCTTCCCTCCCGGATCGCCTGCGTCAGCATCGCCTCGCGCTGTGCCTCGGGCAGGCGGTCGAAGGCTTTGCGCTCGGATTCGGACAGGCCGGCGAGCACCGCGTCGGGGTCGGGCGGCGCGTCGTCCGGCAGCTCTGCGCGCAGGCGGTGGGCTTCGATGAGCCCCGTCAGGTCGGGCACGAGCCCCTGCGGCAGGCGGGAGAGATACTCCTCGGCGGTGATGACGCCGCGGTCGAAGAGGTTGCCGAGCGTCGCGACGAGCTGTGCCTCGCCCCAGAGCGTCGCCGCGCCGACGTCGACCCGCGCGCGGACGAGCAGGCCGGCATAGCGCCGGGCGTCGAAGGGCAGATACCACACGCCGGTCTCGTCCTCCATGCGCAGGGCGCGGCGGCCGTAGCTGTGCACCCAGAAATCCGCCCAGATGCGGGCGACGTCCTCGCAGAACTGATAAAACCGGTTCTGCACCGTCTGCATCGGCAGGGTCGCGGCCTCACGCAGGGCGATGATGGCGGCGGCGTTGTCGGGGCGGACGTCGCCGAGCGCCGCCTCGTTGGCGCCCGACTGGGTCAGGGTGTTGGAGATCAGGTCGTTGATCATCGACTGGAACTGCGGGGCGAAAACGGGCGGCTGGACGTAGTCGATCATGCCGCCGACGCCGTTGCCGCCGCGCGCGACGTCGATGATCTGCCCCGGCGCGTTGGAGATCGGCCCCTGGATCGCGTCGACGTCCCGCACCATGATGGGCATGCCCATCAAGATCATCGACCAGACCGACGCGGTCAGCGTGCGGTTGATGGCGATTTGGTTCGGGATGAGGTAGGTGATCTCGCTGTCGCCGTAGATGCAGGAGCGGCGGCGCTCCCAGGTGAATTTCGCGAGGGGATAGCGGGTCAGCCCGAGCTCCCAGACCGGCCGCACGACGGCGTCACGCGTGACCTGCACGGCCTTGACGACCGTCCGACCGGATTTGTCGGTCTCCTTGAAAACCTTCGTCAGCAGCAGCGTCCTGCCACCGGTGTCGGGTTCGGTCTCGGCGCGCTGCCCCGTCAAAAACCGCAGGTCGCGGTCGGGGCGGATCGCCTCGATCTCCGACGCCGGGCGGCCGTAGCGCCGCGCCATGGCGGTAATCTGCGAGACGGGCAGCCGCCGGGCGATGAGGAAATAGGGCTGGGCTTCGACGTCGTCGAGCGCCGGCTCGGCAAAGACGAGGTTCTCGACGTCGAGCACCTCGCAGCGAATGTCCCCGCAGATCGGGACGGTCGCGGCGTCGTCGGCGAATTGTCCGGTCGGCACGGCGTCGTCCCAATAGGTGTAGAGAAAGCCGGTGCCGGTTAAGTAGGCGTTTTTGAGCAACTGCTCTTTGAGCGACTCGAACTTGACCCGCTCGGCGGTGACGCGGTGGTAGGCGCTCAGCGCCGCCATCACGAGGTCGATCTCCTCGTCGGGCGGCAGACCGCCCGCCTCCTGCAACTGCGCAAGGCGCGCGGCGTCCGCCCGGACGGGGCGGCGGGGCGGGGCGCTGACGAGCCCCTCTGCCGAATAGGCGACCGAGACCGGCGCCGAACCGACCATCGCCATTTTGTAATCGCCGATGCGCTTGATGACGTTGTGCCGCACCAGCGGGCGCTCGGAGCCGCAGCGGGCGCCGTACCACTGATCGCCGACGTAAAACCGCTCGTTGATCTTGGATTGTTCGAACAGTCCCCGCTCCCCGAGCGAGGCTTTGAACTCGCTGCCGACGCGGTATTCCGCAAAGAGTTCGCTTGGCTTTGTTTTTATCATATCACACGCTCCCGGAAGGCGGCGGAGGAGCGCCTCTCCCCCGCCGCGCAGATTGCAGTCGACCGCCGTCAGGAGGCGACAAACGACCAGACGGCCGGCACATACGACGTTTTCACCAGCGCGTCGTAATAAATGCGGTAGTCGAATTTATAGGCGTCGGCCTTCAGGTTCTGCTCGGGGGTGAAGACCCGGACGCGCTCGCTCTTTTTGACGAGGGAGCAGGCCTTTTTGGGCATCAGGATCATATAGACGTCCTTCGCCTCCTCTGCCGGGGCAAAGCCGCCGGCCTCCTGCCCGCCGGTCGCGCCGTCGCGGAAGGTGTAGGCGCTCTTCATGCGGGCGGCGGGCACGGGCAGCAGCGCGACGCCGTCGATCGCGCGCACCTCGAGGTCGACGCCGCCCTTGCGGAACGAGGTCACCGAGAGGTGGCGGGAAATCTCGTCCGACGCCTCGAACGCGTGGTAGAGGTCGCCGCTGACGAAGCAGACGAGCTCCTCGTCGTAGCCCGCGGCGTTGCGCACCGCCTTTTTCAGCTCGTTGAAGGCGGCGTAGGGCTTAGAAAGGTTGCCGTTCGAGAGGGTCTGCTTCTTCGTGACCGAAAGCCCCGCCAGCTTCGAGAGGACGTAGGCGTCGATCTCGGGCGCGACCTGCGTGCGGACGAATTCGCCGAGGAAGAGCCCCGCGAGGTTCGCGACGCCGGTCTCGTCGAGGTCCTCTTGATCGATCTCAAACGACCGGGCGCGGTCGCGGGTCAGGGTAAAGGCCTCGTTTTCGACCGTCACGCTGCCCTTGATGAAGCCGGTCTCGCGGTCGTAGTCGCCGAGCCCCTGCATCGAAATGCGGGGCACCTTGACGGTCTTCGCGCCGACAAAGCGGGCGCCGAAAGCGTTGTCCTCGAGGAAGCCGACGCAGGACTTCTGGACGAGCGCCTTATCGAGCTCGCCGGTAAATTTGGTTGCAAATTCGAGGGAATGAATGGCCATGCAAATACGCTCCTTTTTTGTGTGTTACAAAAGTTTCGGGTTCGGTTGTCAGTTCCAGACGCCACGCAGCATCGCTTCGTTTTCGGCGGCGGCGGGGGCTTCGGGTTCGGCGCGCAGCGAGCCGAGGGCGCTTTGCGCCGCTCGTTGTCGGCTTGCGCGGGCTTCTTCGACGCGGCGGCTTTGCGCGTATCGGTAGCGCAGCAGGCTGTCGAAGAGGTGCCGCCCCATTTCGGCGGCGTCGCGCAGCACCGCGTCGGGCAGCGCGTCGACCCCGTCGACCTCGGGACATTCCGCCTGCAATTCGAGAAATTCCCGCGCCAGTCGCCCTTCGAGGCTCTCGCGCTCTGCCGGGGGTTCCGGTTCGGGCGGTTTCGGCGGTTCGGGCGATTCCGGCGCGGCTTCCGCTTCTGCCGGTTCGACGGCTTCTGCCGGTTCCGGCGCCGGTTGCGCTGCGGGTTCCTCCGGCGGCGTTTCGGGTGCATCCGGGGTTTCGATTTCGGACACTTCCTGCATTGTTTCACCTCCTTTACTGCGGCGTTCCGTCGTAACGGAACAGGTTCTCGAGTTCGGTCTGCAGCCGCTTTGCGCGCGCCGCTTCTTCCGCTGCGCCGTCGGCGTTCCGCTTTTGTTCGCGCGTTGAAGCGCGGCGTCCGGCTTCATAACAAGCGAACGCGAGCGCGCAAACGACGGCGAGCAGCAGACCTGCGATCAGAGATTCCATGCTTTCCACCCTCCTGTCAAGTCCTCGGGCAGAACGATCTGCCCGGCGTCCCATCCGAGCGGCCGCTTTTCGCGCGCGGGCGGGGCGGGTCGGAACCCGGCGACGTCCTCGAACGCGTAGCGCAGCGCATCCATCAGGTGATTGTTTTTGTCCTCCGGCTGATTGGTCGACCGGCCGTCTGCGCCCTTTTTCCAACAATACGCCGAAAGCTCGGCGGCGGTGTGGCGGCAGCGCGGATGCACGATCAGCCGATATTCCTGAATGGCGGCAATGCCGCTCAAGATGTAGGTTCCGCCGCCCGCCTTATGGCAGGGCGTGACGCGGTGCAGACCCCGCGCAACGAGGTCGGCGTTGTCCTTGGGGTTGGCGCTGTCGGCGCGAATGCGCTCTTTCGAATACCCCTTTTCCCGGATGCGAGCCGCGATCTCGCTGTTGAGCAGGTGGGTCTCGTAAAATTCATCGTAGAGGTACGCCACCCGGTCGACCTTGTTCACGGCGGCGGCGATAAAGGCCGTCGGGTCGTTGCTGTAACCGTAATCGAGGCCGAACACATGGCGGTATTTCCAGCGCTCGTCGGCCTCACCCTCGGGCGTTTCGACAAAGCCGATGCGGGCGGGGTCGAAGTCCTGCACGCTCCAGTTTTCGAACACCAGCCCCTCGCTGACGCCCCACTCTCCCAGCCCGGCGACGGCGTACTGCCGCGGGCTCTGCTTTTGCAGCCGCGCAAAAACGGCGCGGTCGGTCTCGTCGAGGAATTCGTTGCAGTGATAGGTCGTCGTGTAGGTGTGCACGGCGGGGTCGGGGCGGTCGAAAAAGCGGGCTTTGAGCCAGTGGGTCTCGCGCCAGGGGTTGAAGGTCAGCGTCGTCTGCTTGAAAAGCGGCGGCTCGACCGTGCCGCGCGGCACCGAGAGGTCGAGGGTGTCGAAATCCGCCTGCGACGCGATCTCATAGGCCTCCTCGACCCAGACCCAGCAGAGGCAGCCCCGCTCCACCGTCGTCGAGGCGAGCTTCAGCACGTCGTCGAAGCCGCGGAAGAGGATTTTCTGCCCCGTCGGCAGGTAGGTCATTTCGAGCGGGCTGACCGTCGCGCGCCAGAGGTGGGAGACGCCGAGCCGCGCCTGCGCCCATTTCAGCTGCGCGAAGGTCGACTGGCGGTTGGTC
>CANQSG010000089.1 GCA_947626485.1 uncultured Clostridia bacterium
CGGCAGGAAAATCCCGAAGCACGCCCACGGAACGGAAAACCTGCCCTCGCCGACCTCCTCGACCAAGCGCATCGTCGAGGCCGTGCTGCGGCTGTTCGACCGCATCGTCGACTCGAAGCTGTCGGTGCGGCGGCTGAACATCACCGCCTGCCGCGTCGTCGACGAGGCGACGGTGCAGGCCGCGCCGCCCTCGGAGCAGCTGACCCTCTTCGACGACCCCGCCGCACGCGAGCAAAAGCGGCGCGAGGAGGAAGCGGAGCGAAAGCGCGAGCGCCAGATGCAGGAGGCCATGCTGCAAATCAAGCGCAGATACGGCAAAAACGCGATTTTGAAGGGCATGAATTTAGAAGAAGGCGCCACCGCCAAGGAGCGCAATTCGCAAATCGGCGGGCATAAGGCGTAGGGCGGCAAAGGGAGGAATTTGCGTGCAATATGTAAAGGGCATTCAGCTGCGCGAGCGGCCGGGCGCGGGGTCTTATCTGCGTGAGATCCCTGCCGTCCGGCATCTGGAACAGATGGAGCGGCTCGAATTTTCGGCGCCGGTGACCTTCTTTGTCGGCGAAAACGGAACGGGAAAATCGACCTTTCTCGAGGCCGTCGCGGTCTGCATGGGCTTCAACGCGGAAGGCGGTTCGCGGGATTTCTCTTTTTCGACTAAAGAAACACATTCGGAGTTGTGCGACCTGCTGACCGTCCTGCAAACCGTGACCCCGGACGACGGCTTTTTCCTGCGGGCGGAGAGCTTTTACAACGCCGCCAGCTACCTCGACGAAACCGGCAATCTGCGGCGTTACGGCGGGACGTCCTTTCACGCGCAGTCGCACGGGGAGGCGTTTTTGACGCTGGTGACAAACCGGTTCGAGGGCAACGGCCTCTACCTTTTAGACGAGCCGGAAGCCGCCCTTTCCCCGCAGCGTCAGCTGAGCCTACTCGTCGCGATGGAGCGGCTCGTGCAGGCGAATTCGCAGTTTCTCATCGCCACTCATTCGCCGATTTTAATGGCCTTTCCCGGCGCCGAGCTCTACGAATTCTCGGATTCCGGCATCCGCAAAACGGCGTATGTCGACACGCCGCATTACAAAATCACCAAGCAATTTTTAGACGACCCCGAGCGCATGCTGCACTATCTGCTTTCGGAATCGTAACATATCCAAACGTGAAGGAGGGATTTTTATGCGTAACTGTATGCGCTGGGGCGCGGAAATGCAGGAGGATTTTCGGATCACCGCGGGCACTGGAATCGTGATTCGACCCGCCAAGGGCCATGTCGCCGTCATACCGAGAGCCGCCGTCTGCCCAAAGTGCGGCGAAGTGTCGATTTATGTGGCGGAGCCGGACAAATTGACCGGGCGGAAAAAGGCATGAAACCCTTTCAGCGCGCCATCGTCATCGGCTCGCCGGGGGCGGGGAAGAGCGTCCCCTTTTTTTATTTTTGCCGCACAAAGCGCAGCGACCGTTTCAGCGTGACGCGCGTGAAGGTGAAGCGGTCGCCCTCGCGGATGAAGGGCAGGCGTTTGCCGTCCGCCACCACCGCGGTGATTGCGCCGACGCCGGAAAGTTCGACGGATTGCAGGGTCAGACTGCCCTCGCACAGCACGATGCGCGCGCCGTCTTCGTTGCGGAAGAATTTGCCCCAGCCGGTGCCGACGCTCCAAAGGCAGCGGAAATCGCCGTCGGCGATGGGGGAAAAGCCGATCGACCCGCGCGGCAGGTCGAACGAGAAGCCGCTGCACAGGGGCAGCAGGGCGTAGCTCGCCATGGCGCGGGCGTAGTTGCTGCCGCACTCGAATTCGTTCCACGGGTTGCGGTTTTTGCCGTTGTAGCGGGCGCGGACGGCGCGCACGACGCGCAGCCCCTCTTCAACGAAGCCCTCGCTGAGCAGCAGCCCCGCGAAGGCGTATTCCAGCCCCGTCCAGCACTCGTCGCAGTAGGGCAGCGAAAGGGTCGGCCGGTAGACGCCTTCGGGATAGTCGCAGATGACCGTGCCTGCCTCGTCGTTGGCGGCGTACACCCGCCAGACGTTGTTGACGGCGCGAAGCGACGGCTTGAAGTTGTTTCGAAACATCGCGGCGAGCGCCGTTTTGCGCTGCTTCGGGTCGAACAGGTCGCCGAGGCCGCAGATATTCGCGTGCCACTGGCCGAGCAGCTGGTCGAGCTCGCACCCGTCGCCGATCTGATAATTCAGCTCGCTTTGTTCCTCGTTCCAGTAGTTCGGGCAGCGGAACCGATCGACGACGCTGCGGTCGTGCAGGTCGATTTGCTGACTGTAATACGACCCGTTGAACAGATGGGCGTCTGTCCACGCCCGCCCCTGCTCAAACAGGCTTTTGTATTCCTTCGCCTTTTCGCCGTCGCCGAGCGCGTCTGCCATTTCGGACGCGGCCTTCAGCGCGCCGAGGTACATGCCCTCGAGCCATGCCGACGGCCCGAAGAGCTCTAAGTCGAGGGTGTGGTGCTGCCGCCCCTCCAGCACGCCGTCGCGGTCGCGATCCCACGCGTGACAGTTCTGCTCGCTCCACGCATATTCCAGCACGCGCTTGATGCTTTCCCAGTTGTCGCGCAGCCAGTCGCTGTTGCCGGTCAGCTTCCAGTCGCGGTAAATCTTGATGACGGTCGCCATCTGCCCGTCGAGGCAGGCAAACCCGTTGTTCGGCGCGCGGCCGGCGGGCAGGGTCGAGCGGAACTGCATTTTCCCGTGCTCGTCGGTGCTGCGGCGAAGCTCGGTGTCGCGCAGGGTGCGCTCGAGCTCGGGGAACAGGAAGCAGAGGGCGTAAACGTAGCTCCAGACGTGGGTGCAGCTGCCCTCGCAGGAACCGGCTTTCTGCTGCAAGCCCTCCCAGCCGTAAAAGGTGCCGTCCTCGAGCCGCAGAACCGTGGCGGTTTTCAACACCGACATCGTGGCGCAGATCGATTCGATCACCGCGCGGTCGAGGGTGGAGGCGTAGAGCGCGCGCACAAACCGCGCGGTTCTGCGGTCCAGGCTGTCCCAGCGGTCGAGCGCGTAAAAGCAGGACGCGGTCGAATCGGCGAAGCGGGTGGCGTAATAGTTTCGCCAGGTCACGTCGCGCCCCTCGGCGTCGCGGTAGGGGCTCCAGTAATTGATGCAGTTCGGGATGTTCCACGAAAGGACGAACCGCGCGCCGCGCCGCTGCCCTTCGCCGACCGTCCCCAGCCGCGCGCCGACCGTGCAGTGGTCGTGTTTGCCGGGCGCGTCGTAGTGCCGGTTGTTCGGAAAGTCGTGCGTCAGATCGTGCCAAAACGTTTCGGCGTCGTCGACCCATCCCGTGCCGCGGCGCCAGTATTCCTGGCAGACGCCGTCGGGGCGGTCGACCGCGACGGTCAGATCGCCGAAAGCGGGGGAGGTCGGGTCGACGCCGTGGTTTATCAGCTGCACGGCGGTGTACCGGTCGCTGTCCACCTGCCGGTTGGACGAAACGGGGAACGGATTGCGCACCGAAAACGCCACGGTGTATTTGACCCCCTCCTCGCGCCCGAGCACGGTCACCTCAAAAAAGGCCGCCGGAATGCCGGAGGCGTCGGCGTCGAGCGGGATGAAGGGGTTGAAGGCGCGCAGCCGCACCCGCCCCGGAAAATCGTCGTCGGAAAAGGTCAGCGTTGCGTAAGGAAAGCGGCCGTCGAACCGCACCCTTTTGAAATGCGAATACCCCGCCATGGCGGCGAACTCCGGGCCGTTGCCGTAGGCGCGGTGGGCGCCGGGGTCGGTGGGCGCATACGGGCCGCTCAGGTCGCGCAGGTGGTCGCCCTGGATCAGCTTCGCCGCGACCCGCCCGTCGGGGTACTCCGCCCGGATGCTGAACCGGCTGTACCCGTTGTGCGAGCCCTTGTCGGGGCGGTTGAAGATTTCCCAGTCCACCAGACTGCCGTTCCCGGCGAGGCCGATCGACCCGGTCCCGAGGCCGCCCAGGGGGAAAATGATCTCCTTTAAGTTTTCGCCGCTGTATACCATAAATCGGATTCCTTTCTTTTCGGCCGCACCCGGACGGGTGCGTTCACGCCGCTTTGCACCCAGTATAGCCCGCCCGCCGCGCCGTGTCAAGCCGCACGCCGGAAATTTTGCGATTTCCGGTAGAAATCCGCGGCGTTTTGGCGTATAATAGAGCCGTAAAAAGTCGGAAAGGAGTGCGGCGCGATGCCCGACGACCCGAAGTATGCGAATGAATACGAGCTGCCCTACCCGGACGGCGTGGAGTACCCTTACCCGCGGATGCCGATGCGCGACCGGGCGGCGCAGTTCGCCGCCTTCAAGGCGCTGACCGGCTACGAGGACGCGGTCGACGAGGCCGCCCGCCTGACCGACGCGAAGATTGAGCTCGACGAGGGTGCGCTCGACCTGCTCAACGCGAAAATGCAGATCTTACAGGAGCAGCTCGCCGCGCAGCCGGAGGTCACCGTGACCTATTTTCTGCCCGACGAAAAGAAAGCCGGCGGCAGATACGTCGCCTTCACCGGCAGGCTGCTGCGCATCGACGACGTCGCGCGCAGGCTGGTTTTCGAGGGCAAAAAGGCCATTCCGACGGACGATATCCTCGCCCTCGACGGCGCCGTTTTCGCCGCTTTAAACGCCTATGCGACGGGGCAGACGACCTGACTCGCCGCGCCGGAAAACCGCAAAAGGAGGAACCCGAACATGCCGCTGCAAATCATCCGCAACGACATCACAAAGCTGACCTGTGACGCCATCGTCAACGCCGCGAACCCCAGCCTGCTCGGCGGGGGCGGGGTGGACGGCGCCATTCACAAGGCCGCCGGCAAGGGGCTGCTGCGCGAATGCAGGAAGCTCGGCGGCTGCAAGACCGGGCAGGCGAAGCTCACCGGCGGGCACGATCTGCCCTGCAAATATGTGATCCACACCGTCGGCCCGAAATGGCGCGGCGGGCAGAACGGCGAGCGGGAGCAGCTGCAAAGCTGTTACCGCGCTTCTCTGCGACTTGCGCTCGAACACGAATGTCAATCGGTCGCCTTTCCGCTGATCTCCTCCGGCGTTTACGGCTACCCGAAGGAGCAGGCGCTCAAGGTGGCGGTGGACTGCATCACGGAATTTCTGATCGAGCACGACATGCTGGTCTATCTCGTCGTCTTCGACAAATCGTCCTTCCAGATCAGCGAAAAGCTGTTCGCCGACATCGCCGCCTTTATCGACGACAAGTACGTCGACACCCACTTTCTCTTTCGCCGCACGCAGCAGGACGGGCGGGGCGAGAGCACCTTTGTGGGCGCAACGGAAATTCTTCCCCCGCAGGAATCGGAGCGCGCCGCGCGGTCGGCGGAACCGTTCCGGGAGGACGCGGCGCCGTCGGATTTACATAAGCTGCCGCCCGTCGCCGCGAAGACGACCGCCGCGCCCATGCAGACGATGGAATTTTCGCTGGCGGACGCGCTGCGGCGGGAGGACGAGAGCTTTTCGCAGGCGCTGCTGCGGAAAATCGACGAGAAGGGCATGACCGACAGCGCCTGCTACAAAAAGGCGAACGTCGACCGCAAGCTGTTTTCGAAAATCCGCAGCGACGTCCACTACCACCCGAGCAAGCAAACGGCAATCGCCTTCGCCATCGCGCTCGAGCTGAGCCTGGACGAGACAAAAGACCTGCTGCTCAAAGCCGGCTTCGCCCTCTCCCACAGCAGCAAATTCGACATCATCATCGAATACTTCATCACCCGCGGCAACTACAACGTGTTCGAAATCAACGAAGCCCTGTTCGCCTTCGATCAGGCGTTGTTGGGGGTTTGAAAATGAACATTTATGTTTCCCCGATCGGGGCGCTGGGCGATGCGGTGCGGGAGAACGGGGGCGGGAAGGCGGCTGCGGTGTGCTGCTCGTCTTTTCCCGTCGATCCCGCCCGGCTGCCGGATATCCCCGTCCTCTGCCTGCAATTTCACGACGTTTCGGACGAGCATGACGCCCGCGCCTTCACGGCGCAGCTGGCAGAAGAGGTCGCGGCGTTTGCCGCGCAGCATCGGGACGGCGACCTCTATTTCTGCTGCAACTGCGGCGTGTCGAGAAGCGCCGCGCTCGCCGCCGCCTTCCGGCGGGCTTATAGGTGCGACGAAGCGGCGATCTGGAAAAACCCGAATTACAGCCCGAACCCGCTCGTCTATCGCCTGCAATGCCGTGCGCTCGGCCTCGCGCCGACCAAAATCGGCATCTGGCTGCGGATACATCGAAACAAGCACGCCCTGCGCGCCGCCATTCGCCGGGCGAGAGGGAAAAGCGGGTCAAGCGGAAAATCATAACAAACAAAAAATGTCGCTTTCCAAGCGACCGGGCCTTCCGTAAAAATTGCTATCATAAAGTCACAAGGTCGCAAGACCGGAGATTTTTACGGAGGGATTTCAGATGAAAAGCAACAAGAAAGGCAACACGAAAAACGAAGCGAAAAACAACACGACGGAGCTGGTTTTCATTCTCGACCGCAGCGGGTCGATGGCGGGGCTGGAGAGCGACACGATCGGCGGGTTTAACGCGCTGATCGAAAAGCAGCGCAAGGAGGACGGCGCGTGCTTCGTCTCCACGGTTCTCTTTGACAACGTCAGCGAGGTGCTGCACGACCGCATTCCCTTAAAAAACGTGCCGAAGATGACCGAAGCGGATTACACCGTCCGGGGCAGCACGGCGCTCATCGACGCCATCGGCGGGGCGATCCACCACATCGCGAACATCCACAAGTACGCCCGGCCGGAGGACGTCCCGGCGCACACGATGTTCGTCATCACGACCGACGGGCTGGAAAACGCCAGCCACCGCTATTCGAGCGACGAGGTAAAGCGGATGATTGAGCGGGAAAAGGAACAGTACGGCTGGGAATTTCTTTTCATCGGCGCGAACATCGACGCGGTCGAGACGGCGCGGCATTTCGGCATCGGCCGCGATCGGGCGGTCGATTACCGCGCCGACAAGCAGGGCACCCGGGTGCTGTACGAAACGGTCTGCGACGCGGTCGGTTCGCTGCGTCACGACGCGCCCCTTGCGGCAGACTGGAGCCGGAAAATCGAGGACGACAACAACGGAAGAGCTTAACGCTCCCACCCTACGCGGCGCTGCGGCGCCGCTTTTTTGTGTTTCAGGGGCGGGAATGCCGCGAAAGTCGAGCGTAGACGATAAAGCAGAGGAGGATTTGCAGGACGGTGGAGCAGGGGGTGGCGAGGCCGATGAGGAAGAGGGAGCCGCCGCCGACCTGCCGCATGAGAAAGGCGACGGGTATGCGCGCCAAAAAGGCGCCGCAGACGCCCTGTAACATGACGAAGCGGGTGCGCTCGATGCCGTTGAAATAGCCGATGAAGCAGAACAAAAAGCAGGTCAGCAGGCAGTCGATGGCGTAGGCTTTGAGGTAGTCCCAGGCGTTCGCGACCGTCTCGGGGCTGCGGGAGAAGATGCCGGCAAGCAGGTCGCCGCGGAAGAAGGTCAGCAGGAACATCGCGACGCCGAAGACGACCGAGATCGCGATGCCGGTCTTGAGCGCCTGCCGGGTGCGGTCGAGCCGCCCGGCGCCGTAATTCTGCGCGACAAACGCCGACATCGACTGCATGAACGCCCCGGGCACCAGCATGATGAAGGCGCAGACCTTCTCCGCCACGCCGACGCCCGCCGACGCCGCCAGCCCGATCTGGTTGACGATGGCGAGCATGACGAGAAACGAGATGCCGACCAGAAAATCCTGCAAGGCGATGGGCGTCCCGATGCGCAAAATCGCGGCGGCTTCGGTTTTTTGCAGCCGCAGGTGCGCGCGGCGGAAGGGGAAGGGCAGCGTCATTTTGCAGATGCGCAGCAGCGAGACGCCGACGCTGACGGCCTGCGCGAGCACCGTCGCGAGGGCGGCGCCCGCCGCGCCCATGCGGAAAACGGCGACAAAAAGCAGGTCGCCGCCGATGTTGAGCACGCAGGCGATCCCGACGGCGAGCAGCGGCGTTTTCGAATCCCCGAGGCCGCGGAAAATGCTGCCGAGGAGGTTGTAGGCGGTGATGATCAAAAACCCGGCGCCGCAGATGCGAATGTAGCGGGCGGTCAGGGAAAAGGCCTCCTCGGGCGCCTGCATCAGCCCGGCGAGCAGCGGCGCGCCGGCGACGCTTACCAGCGTAAAGACCGCGCCGGTGAGCGCGAAGAGCAGCAGC
>CANQSG010000090.1 GCA_947626485.1 uncultured Clostridia bacterium
AATTTCGTCCATCTGACGGCTCCAGCCCCGGTGCATGATCATCAGCGTCTCGCCGTACAAATCTTCGACCGTCAGTTTCTCTCTCTGCGCCAGCGGGTGATAGATGGACACGGCAACGCAGATCGGCTCGCGTGATATTTCAAAGCCGTCGCATTCCCGCAGTTTCAGCATGGTCTCGTCAAAGATTCCCGCCACCACGTCGATCTTATCGCCGAGGTTTTTGAGGATCTCTCTGGCGTTTTCCGGGGTGTTTTCAAAAGGGACAAGCTGAAAGCTGATGTCCGAGCAATGCTTGTGAATCTGCGGCCACAGATCGGTGAGAAGCTGGGCGGGCGTCATGGGCGAGGTGCCGATGCGGATCAGTTGCTCCTGCGCAAGCTCCGCATTTTTTGCGCGCTCCACCGCCTCCCGGCAGTAGTCGGTGATGTACCGAGCGTCTTTGTATAGGGACTGCCCGGCTTTTGTCAGCGTCAGGCCCCGATGCGTCCGGTCAAAGAGCCGCACGCCCAAATCGTTTTCCAGCAAATTGATCTGCTTAATCAGTGCAGTGGAAGTGATGTATAAATCCTCGGCGGCCTTGTTGAAGCTGCCCGCCTCCGCCACACGGATAAAGGATGTAAAATTGATATTATTGATGTTCATGAGCAGCTTCCACCTCGCTTTTGTCTTCCTTTCGGCGCTTTCGTAAATCACAGGGCTTTTTTACGTCTGCGGGGATCATCCAAGAATGCCCGAACCGCTTCACACCTTCAATTCTGCCGTTTTCGCACAGCTTCTGAATTCGTCGTTCGGAAATCTGCCATTTTTCCGCAGCTTCTTTTACGGAAATCGCATTGAGCATGAAAAATCCCTCTTTTTCATTCTATATAAATATTATATACGGTTAAACGAACTTTTGCAAGGCTATTGTGGGGAAAAATGCGAAACATTGTTTTTGCGGCGCCATTTCAGGAAGAGGGCGGCTGCCGGGCGATTTTATGCTGCACCGAAAATGTCGCATGCGATTTACTAAAATAGACGCAGAAATCAAAAAACGGAAAGGGTACACGGAAATGGTGCCGGGGTTGGATGAGATCGTAACGGAGCGGCTGGTGCTGCGGCCGTCGGAGGACGGGCGGGATCTGGAGACTTACCTTGCGCATCTCGAGGCGGAAGATGAATATTTGATTCAGTACGGAATGGAAAAGTCGGACGAGCTGCTCAAGATGATCGACTTTCACACTGCTCCGGTCGCGTATTTCACCGTGTTCCTGAAGGGCACGCAGACGATGATCGGCTACGTCGGCGTCATGACGGCAGAGGGCGACGCGCTCGAGGGAAATCTGGAATTTTACATTTTCAAAGCGTACCGAAGAAACGGATTCTGCAAGGAGGCCGTGCGGGCGTTGATTCAGGCTTTTTTCAGCGGCGCGTTGACGGGGCGGCAGGAGGAGAGCGCCTTTGCGGAGACCCTTTCCGAAAACGAGGCCCCGATCCGCTTGCTCGAATCGCTCGGATTTGAAAAGGATGCGTGGGGAATGCGGGTAAACCTTGATGAACAGGGAAATTTCACCGCGCAACATGGGATTCGACGCTTTGTTTTACAGAATCCGGCGGTCAATCCGAGAACACGGCGGCGAGGTTTTCGGGGGTGAAGGAATACCATGTGGCGGACGGTTTGGCCTGCCAGTCGGCGAGGGCTTTGTCGAACGTCGCCTCGTCGACCTCCTCGCCGTCGACGGTGCAGCGCGTCGCGGCGCCGTCGCTTGTGGCTTCCTTGCGCAGGACGTCCTGCGTCTCGACGGCGCCGTTGCCCGTAAAGCGGAGCCTGCCCACGCCGGAGGTCTCGGCGCTGCCGGAATTCCCGGCGGTGCCGTCGGTTTTCAGCTCGGCGGTGTTGAACCAGCGAGCGGAATAATAGTAGCCGCGCACGCCGCCGCCCTCCGCGTGGAGGACAAACGCCCAGCCGTCGTCGGTCTCGAGCACCGCCTCGTCCGTCCCGTCGCCGTCGAGATCGAGCACGGTGAAGGATTGGGGCGTCAGCGCGCTGCCGTCCGCGTCGTTCAGCGCCTGCCGAAGGTCGGTCACGTTGGCGGTGCGAACCTCGTCGTCATAGCCGCTCTCCCCGCAGGCAAACGGGACGTCCTTCGCCTCGCGCAGCACGTCGTAGATCGCCTGCCGCGCCTTTTGCGCGTCGACGGCGCCGGACGCGCAGCCGGTGACCGCGAGCGCGAGCGCGACGAACAGCGGCAGCCCCTGCAAAACCCGTTTCAAAGTGCGCGCCATACGACGCGGGCAGCCGGCCGACCGATCTTTTTTCATCTCTACCACTCCTGTCGATTTTTATATTTTTATGATAATTTCCGAAAGCGGCATCGTCAAGAAAAAAAGGATGACAAATCCTTACATGTTTGTTACAGCCGGCCGGCAACCTTCGCCCGCTCCCTCCCTGCTCGCGTCCCTTTCCTGTGTGGTAAACTAATTCAGAAAAACAGTTGAAATTTATCCAACTTCATGCTACAATGTAAACAAATAAAACAAGGAGATGAGAGCATGAAGCGTTGGTTGATTCTTTTGCTTTGTCTTTGTCTGACCGCCGGGTTGACGGGCTGCGTGAATGCGGGGGCGGAAGCGGAAACGGATTCCTCTCTCTCCTCCGATTCGGACGCCGCGGTTGCCGTCAGCAGCGAGACCGCCGCGATCGAGACAAACAGCAAAACGCAGACGAGTTCTGAAAGCGCCCCGCCGTCAAACGTCGGCAAGGCGGACGAAAACAGCTCCGCGCGCCCTTCTTCCGAACCGAACAAGACCGCAAACACTTCCAGCTTTGATTATTTGGAGTCCCACCCGTGGGTCGTCAGCAAAGAAACGCTTCTGTCGGTCACGCCGGACATGACGTATGCCGAAATCATCGAGCTGTTGGGGGATCCGGAAAACTGCCGCATTATGCATGGCTTTGCGCAGTATGTCGTTGACCGCAGCTCGCCGCATCTGCTGCTTTTCTTCTATGACGACTTGAACAGCGTTTGCGGTTTATCGGGTGCGGAATTATGGAACTCCAGTTATGATTTTAAGGGCATGATGTATGATACCGCGTCACACACCACAGACGCAATTCTGATTTATAATACAGGTCTGGTTACCTGTCCTTGGTATCCGTATTTTGATTATATCGATGCCGGTCCATCAAATGATACCGAAATTGTTGACGCCGCAGGACAGCCAATTTCATGGGAGAGTTTTCAAGTCGGAGACAAAATTCGAATTACGCATGAAAGCAATGTGGCAAATTGTTCACCTCCCAGAGTTGGGACGACGAAAATCGTAAAATTGCAGTGACGGTCGATCGGCAAAAACCGACTTTGTGCAGATAGCAGAAAAACCGGCCGGGGATGTCTCCGGTCGGTTTTTGGCGCGGTCGACCTTTTCGACCCTGCCGCCGAAGCGGCGCAGCCCCCGGCAGAGGATCTCCGCCCAGGCGGGCACGCCCGCATTGTCCCAGCCAGTCAGCGGAACCCTTTGCAGGGTTTGGCGGTCGACTCATTCACGAACATATACACGTCCGCCGTTTCGTCGACCATGTGGCTGACCCGCAGCAGCGGGAACGACCCTTCGACCCGCACGTCGGGCGCAAAAAGACCGTTTGATACATAAAAATCGCCCTCATTTCGCGTTATTTCCAACCATTCCCCGTTTCGCGTGTCTATATGGGTGAGAGCTCTCAAGAGGTGAAACCAGATGAACAGACAAGACGCCGAACAATTCCTCACCGCGTCCCTGAAACCGATTTTCGGCTTTGCACTAAAGCGCTGCAAAAGCGTTCCGGACGCCGAGGATCTGGCGCAGGAGATCGCGGCGCGGACGTTTCGCGCGCTGCTCGCCCGGGAAGACGTCGAAGATCCGACGCATTTTCTCTGGACGGTGGCACACAACACGCTCTGCAATTACTATCGCGACACCGCCAAAAACGCGGTCGGCGTTTCGCTCGACGAGGCGACGTTTCTCACCGCTCCCGCCGACGACCCGGACGACGCGGACGCGCAGACCCTGCGGCGGCTGCGGCAGGAGATCGCCTATCTTTCCGAAACGCAGCGAAGAATCGTGATCGCCTATTATTTCGAAAACCGAAAGCAGGCGGAAATCGCGCGGGAGTTGAACGTTCCGGTCGGCACCGTCAAGTGGCATCTGTTTGAAGCCAAAAAAGAACTGAAACGAGGGATGCAAACCATGCGGGAAACAAGCGAGCTCCGATTTCACCCGATCAAATTCGATTCCTACGGCACCGTCGGCAGCATCGGCACGAAGTCGCCCGCCGAATTTTTTCGCTCGGCGCTGGCGCAGAACCTCTGTTACAGCGTGAGAAACAGGGCGAAAACGGTCAACGAGATCGCCGACGATCTGGGCGTGTCGCCCATCTATGTGGGATCGGAAGCGGAACACCTTGCAGAATACGGCTTTCTGCGGTTTGAAAAAGGGAAATATCTCGCGAATTTCCTCATCAGCGAGCCGACGGTCGAGCTGCTGACCCTGCAAAACGAGATGTACCGGCGCGCCGCGGTGCTGTTCGCAAATGATTTATTCGACGCGCTGACCGGCTCCGAGATTTTGGACGACCCGGGGATCCTCTGCGGGCAGACCGACGGAGCGGTGCGCCTGCGTGAAGCAGAAAAAGCCGACCGGAATTTCGTCTTCTTCGCGCTGATCCCCTACATCGCCGCCTGCGCGCAGGACGAGCGGGAAGAACAGGCCGTTTCCTTCGAGGAGGTCGCGACCTACCGCCCGGACGGCGCGCACGACATTTACCACGCGACGATTCTGCCGGAGCACCTGACCCTCCCGGCAGACTACGTTCCGATGAAAAACTGGAGCGGTCCGATGTGGGAAGCCTGCGGCGGCAGAACCCTCTGGCGGGTGGACAGCGAATGGTCGGATCGCCCTCTTCCGACCCCGCATTTTTCGGAGGACGCCAAGCGGGTGCTTTTGCTCTATGCGCGGGAACAGGAGGACGCGCTGGCGGTCGAGGAATACGCCTGGCTCGCCGAGCGCGGCTATCTCAAAACGACCGGTGACCCGGACGGGAATTTCAAATCCGCGTGGCAGGTCGTCGTGCTCGCAACGCGGGAAATCCGCGAAAAGCTCCTCTCCCTCGGCGCGCAGATCAAAGAAAAGCACCGGGCTGCATTCGACGCGTTGAAGGCGCCCTACACAGCGGCGGTGCTCGATTCGGTGCCGGCACACCTGCGAAAAGTCAAGCAGTATGAATTGCAGTTCCTCTTCCGTTCCGACGGCTGGTTTTTGCTGCATTGCCTGACGGCGCTGCTGCAAAACGGCAAGCTGAAAGAACCGACGCAGGGGCAACGGAAGGCGTTGAGTATGCTGATTTTAGAGGAATAATCACGAAAACGACCACGGGAGGTAGGCGGCGAGGGCGGCGAGAAGGACGGCGGGAAGGAGATTTGCGACCCGAATCGTCTTGCCCCAGACAAGGTTGACACCGACGCAGAAGATCAGCACCGAGCCGATCAGGGAGAGATAGGCGGTCGCCAGCTCGGTCATCAGCGGGGCGACAAGGCGGGCGAGCAGCGTGACGCCGCCCTCGAGCAGCAGCACCGGGAGCGCCGAAAAGACGCAGCCCTTGCCGAGCGACGAGGTCATGACGAGGATGATGATGAAATCGAGCACCGACTTGACCGCCAGCGTCGAATAATCGCCCGAAATGCCGTCCTGCATCGCGCCGACGATCGCCATCGCGCCGACGCAGACGGTCAGCGACGCCGTCACAAAGGCGTTCACAAAGCGCGGGTCGCCGCTGTTGCCGGTCTTGCGTTTCAGCCATTCGCCGAAGCGCTCGATCCCCTGCTCGAGCTTCAGCCATTCGCCGAGTATCGTGCCCAGCGCGAGGCAGAGCACGACGAGCATGGATTTTCCGCTCAACAGCTGCGTGCCGTCGACCGTCAACATGCCCTGCATCGCGCCGGCGATCGCGATAAAGATCACGCTGACACCGCAGACCTTCTCGAGCGCCGTCTGCTGCGCGGCGCCGAACAGCTTGCCGGTGAAATGCCCGAGCAGGCCGGCGACCAGAATCGCCGCGACGTTAATCAGGGTTCCCAAACCGAACATACCGCACCTTCCCTTTTCATCGTTCCGTTTCAGTATACCACAGTTCCGAGGACAAGGCAATCAAATTCGCGTAAAAAGGGCAATCTCCCGGCGAGACTGCCCTTTTTTCGTTGAAAAACTATTCCAGCTCAAACAAATGCTGGTATTCTTTCTGCGACGCCATGGAGAGGTATTTGCCGCGGCCGATTAGGAAGTGGTCGGCGAAGCGGATGCCGAGCTCGCGCATGCCGAGGCAGAGGGTGCGGGTCATCTCTTTGTCGTACGGCGACGGCGTGATGACATTGTTCGGGTGGTTGTGGGCGAGCACGACGACGAAGCTCTGCGCCCGCACGGCGACCCTGCCGACCGCCTGCGGGGTGACGCCCTCGAAGCCGATGCCCAGATCCGGCACCGGTTCGACCGCCAAAATGCGGAATTCCCCGTCCATGCAGATCAACAGCACCCTCTCGACCCGCAGCCCCTGAAAGCGGTCAACTAAAAAATCCCCGATTTCGCGCGGGGTGCGCAGCCGGGTGCCCTTCTTCAATCGCTCATCGGCACAATAACGGGCGACGGGCATAATCATTTGCAGCAGGCAGGCGCTGACTTCACTGATACCGGGCACCTGCAACAGCTCGTCATACGACGCCTCGAGCACGTTTGCGACGGTTTCGAAGCGGTCGAGCAGCTCGTAAGCGATCTTCTTTGTATCAGCGACGTGGATCGAATAGTACAGCAGCATTTCAAGAATTTCTTCCGGCGGCGTGGCCTCGTTGAAGCTGTGCTCCAAAAAATCCTGCCGCATCCGCTCCCGATGCCCCGCATGCGGATTATATTTTGTCGCCATAAAGCACCCTCCCGCCAAAGCACCCGCCGCCCGACATGAAAGCCGTGGCAAATGCCTGCATTTCTTATTTTCTATTGTACTACATTTTTCTGTCGTTGCAAGAGGACTTTTGATTAAATTTTGAAAATTTAGAATTATTTTAACTGATTTTAGATTATTAGATTGCTTTTCCACAATATGATTCGACATATTATGCTTGAAAAAGAAACAATTTCGCCCGAATCGCTTTGACATGCGAGCGGAGATATGGTATAATCAAGGCAGAAAAATACCACCATTGTGGTCGCGGATTTAATCAACAAAGCGCTAGCAGCAATAGCCGCTTTGATTACCGCAATCAAATGGTGGTAGCCACAAAAAGGAGGGGTGGAACCCCCTCCCCCTTCGGGTGGGCATTTTTATTGTAACACAACGAAAGGAGTTTTTCAAGTGGAAAGTAAAAGTTTTTGGTTTATTTCCCTGTGCACGCTGCTCATCATATCGGCACACACGGGGTTGATCCTGCCGCTCCGAATCGCAATCGCCGCAAACGCCGTCGTCATTCTGCTCGACGTCGCAAAACAAGCGAGGAGGCTTTTCCATGAGCGAAACGAAACGAAAGACTAAAACCTCGACGGCGGTCAAACGCCGCTACAACGAAAAAGTCTACGACACCGTCAGAGCCAGCCTGCCGAAAGAGATGGCGGAAGCGTTCAAAGCCAAATGCGCCGCGGAAGGCATTTCACAGGCGCAGATCATCAAAAAAGCCGTGGAAGATTTCCTGAACGCCTGACCCGCCCGGCAAAAATCCCGCACCCCGCCCCAAATCCGGAGCGAGGCGCAATCTTACCGCAACATTTCCGCCCCACCGACGCACAAAACCCCCGTTCCACCCAACAACCCCGAAAAATTCGTACACATTTTTCGCACACCAAAAAGGAAAAACCCGCCGAATCAGCGGGTTTTTCCTGTGTTTGGTGGAGACAGCGGGGCTCGAACCTGCGACCTCCTGCGTGTGAAGCAGGCACTCTGACCAGCTGAGCTATGCCTCCGTGACTTTGTTATTTTACCAAGTTTCCGTCCGATTGTCAAGTAGAAAAAGAAATTTTTTCGTATCCGCAAGGGCGGCGGTTGCGGCGGA
>CANQSG010000091.1 GCA_947626485.1 uncultured Clostridia bacterium
CCCGGCGTTTTCGCCCTCGAGCGCGCGGCGAAGGCCGGCATTCCCGCCGCCGTCGTCGCCCGCATGGACTATGCCGACCAGGCGTCTTACGAAAATGCGCTGCTGGCGCTGCTGCGGGAAAAGCAGATCGATTTGATCGTGCTCGCCGGGTTCCTGACGATTTTAAGCGAAGCCTTTGTCCGCGCTTATCCGAACCGGATTTTAAACGTCCACCCCTCGCTCATCCCGTCCTTCTGCGGGGCAGGCTTTTACGGGTTAAAGGTGCACGAGGCCGCCCTGCAACGCGGCGTGAAGGTCACGGGTGCGACGGTGCATTACGTCAACGAGATCCCCGACGGGGGCGAAATTCTGCTGCAAAAGGCGGTCGAAATGCGGCGGGACGACACGCCGCAGACGCTCCAGCGCCGTGTGATGGAAGAAGCGGAATGGAAACTGCTGCCGCAGGCCGTCGAAACGGTCTGCCGGAAAATTGCCGCGAACGCGGCGGGAGGGACAAGATGAAACAGCTTGAACTTGCAACCGAACTTTCCCGGAACACCTATCCGGGGCGCGGCATTTTGCTCGGCCGCTCGCACGACGGCAAAAACGCCGTGATCGCCTATTTTATCATGGGACGCAGCGAGAACAGCCGCAACCGCGTCTTCGTCCCGGACGCGGACGGCATCCGCACGCAGGCGCACGACCCCTCGAAGCTGACCGACCCCTCGCTCATCATCTACGCGCCGGTGCGGGTACACGGGCAGGACACGATCGTCACGAACGGAGACCAGACCGACACGATTTTCGACTTTCTCGCGCGCGGCGAGAGCTTTGAAGCGGCGCTGCGCACGCGGAAATTCGAGCCGGACGCCCCGAATTTCACCCCGCGTATCAGCGGCATCGTCACTCTCAAAGACGGCGATTTTTCCTATCGATTGAGCATCTTAAAAAGCGCCGACGGCTCGGACGCCGACTGCCGCCGCTATTTCTTCGAATACGCCCACCCGCTCGCGGGGGAGGGGCATTTCCTGCACACTTATCGCTGCGACGGCAACCCGATCCCGTCGTTTGAAGGGGAGCCGACCCGCGTCGCCCTTTCCGACACGATCGACGAGTTGACCGACACGCTCTGGAACAACCTGAACGCCGACAATAAAGTCGCGCTCTTTGTCCGCTACATCGCGCTCGACACCGGCGCGACCGAGACCCGCATCGTCAACAAATATCAATAATCGCCCCTGCGGCGAAATCAAACATCCGGGAGGAACGGGTTATGTCCAACGAATTGCTTTTGAAATACGGCTGCAATCCCAATCAGGTTCCCGCCAAAATCTTCTGCAAGGCCGGCGCGCTGCCGCTGCGGGTGCGCAACGGTCGCCCCGGCTATATCAATTTTCTCGACGCGCTCAACAGCTGGCAGCTCGTCAAGGAGCTCAAAGCCGCGACCGGCATGCCCGCCGCCGCCAGCTTTAAGCACGTCAGCCCCGCCGGCGCCGCGATCGGCCGCCCGCTTTCAGATGACCTGAAACGCATTTATTTCGTCGAAGACCTCGACGAGCTCTCGCCGCTCGCCTGCGCCTATGCGCGCGCGCGGGGAACCGACCGGATGTCCTCCTTCGGCGACTGGATCGCGTTGAGCGACGTCTGCGACCGCGCGACGGCGCTGCTGATCAAGCGCGAGGTCTCGGACGGCATCATCGCCCCGGGCTACGACGACGACGCCCTCGAAATCCTGAAATCGAAGCGCAAGGGCGGGTATAACATCGTCGAGATCGACCCGGACTATCAGCCCGATCCGGTCGAGCACAAGGACGTCTTCGGCATCACGTTTGAGCAGGGGAGAAACGAGTTAAAAATCGACGATTCCTGCTTTGCGAACATCGTGACGGCCAACAAGACGCTGCCCGATTCCGCTAAAACCGACCTGATCCTTTCGCTCATCACCCTGAAATACACCCAGTCCAATTCGGTCTGCTACGCGAAGGACGGGCAGACCATCGGCGTCGGCGCTGGGCAGCAATCCCGCATTCACTGCACCCGCCTCGCCGGCAACAAGGCCGACATCTGGCACCTGCGCCAGCACCCGAAGGTGCTCGCCCTGCCGTTTGCCGACACGCTCGGCCGCCCCGACCGCGACAACGCGATTGACGTCTACATCTCGGACGAAAGCGACGACGTGCTGGGCGACGCTGTCTGGCAGCAGTATTTCAAGACCCGCCCCGAGCCGCTGACGGCGGAGGAAAAGCGGGCGTACCTCGCGCAGGTCAAGGGCGTTTCGCTCGGCAGCGACGCCTTCTTCCCGTTCGGGGACAACATCAAGCGCGCCTACCGCAGCGGCGTGCAGTACGTTATTCAGCCGGGCGGCTCGATTCGCGACGACCTCGTGATCGCCGACGCCGACCGTTTCGGCATGGTTATGGCGTTTACCGGCATCCGTCTGTTCCATCATTGACCGAAGGGGAGAGCTGAACCGTGAAACTGCTTGTTGTCGGCGGCGGCGGCCGCGAACACGCGATCATTCAGAAATTAAAGGAAAATCCGCAGGTGGAGGAAATTTTCGCCCTGCCCGGAAACGGCGGCATCGCCGCCGACGCGACCTGCGTGCCCATCGGCGCAAAGGAGATCGACCGGATTGTCGATTTTGCCGTCGAGCAGAAGGTCGATTTCGCCGTCGTCGCGCCCGACGATCCGCTCGTCCTCGGTGCGGTCGACGCGCTCGAAGCCGCCGGAATTCCCGCCTTCGGCCCCAACAAACGCGCCGCTATTATTGAAGGCAGCAAGGTCTTTTCCAAAGAGATGATGCAGCGCTTCGGCATTCCGACCGCCGCCTACAACGTCTTTTCCGACGCGGCGGAGGCGACCCGGTTTCTGGAAGCCGCGACCCGCTTCCCGGTCGTGATTAAAGCGGACGGCCTTGCGCTCGGCAAGGGCGTTATCATCGCGCAGAATAAGTCCGAAGCGCTCGACGCCGTCGCTTCCATTATGACCGACCGCATTTTCGGCCAAAGCGGCAGCCGCATTGTCGTCGAGGAATTTCTGACGGGTCCCGAGGTCTCGGTGCTCGCCTTTACCGACGGCAAAACGATCGTCCCGATGGTCTCCTCGATGGATCACAAGCGCGCGCTCGACGGCGACAAGGGGCTGAACACCGGCGGCATGGGCACCGTCGCGCCCAACCCGTATTACACGCCCGAGATCGCCGAGCTCTGCCGCAAGACCATCTTCGAGCCGACCGTGCGCGCCATGAACGCCCTCGACCGCAAATTCAAGGGCTGCCTGTATTTCGGCCTGATGCTCACGCCTGACGGTCCGAAGGTCATCGAATACAACTGTCGCTTCGGCGACCCCGAGACGCAGGTCGTCCTGCCGCTGCTCAAAACCGACCTGCTGACCGTGATGCGCGCCGTCGTCGAGGAACGGCTCGCCGAGATCCCCGTGGAATTTTCCGCCGACTCCGCCTGCTGCGTCGTGCTCGCCTCGGGCGGTTATCCGCAGTCCTACGCGACCGGGTATCCGATTTCCGGCCTACAAGACGTCGCCGGCGCTCGGGTTTATCACGCCGGCACCAAACAGACCGACGCGGGGCTCTGCACCTCCGGCGGCCGCGTGCTCGGGGTGACGGTGACTGCGCCGACCCTCTCGCTTGCCATCGAGCGCGCCTACGAGCAGGTGCGCCGCATTTCCTTCACCGATTCCTTTTACCGTACCGATATCGGCCGCCGCGCGCTGCAGGCGGCACAGGAGTGAACCCTATGTCAGTTTTCCGCATTTACGTCGAAAAAATGCCGCAGTACGCCGTCGAGGCGCGGCACCTGCTCTCGGATATCCGCACACTGTTGCAAATGCCCGCCCTGACCGGCCTGCGCCTGCTCAACCGCTACGATATCGAGGGGGTCGACGCCGCAACCTTCGAGGCCTGCCGGCAGACGGTCTTTTCCGAGCCGCAGCTCGACGTCACGTATGACGATCTGCCCGAGACCGACGCCGCCGTTTTCGCGACCGAGTATCTGCCCGGGCAGTTCGACCAGCGCGCCGATTCCTGCGCCCAGTGCGTGCAGATCGTCTCGCAGGGCGAGCGCCCGACCGTCCGCAGTGCGAAGGTCTATTTGCTGGAAGGCGATTTGACCGACGACGACATCGCTGCGATCAAGAAATATCTCATCAACCCCGTCGAGAGCCGGGAGGCGTCGCTCGAAAAGCCCGAAACCCTCGCGACCCCCTTTGAAATTCCGACGACGGTCGAAACGCTGCACGGTTTTCTTTCGTTCGACGAGGAACAGCGCAAGGCGTTTTTGGCGCAGTACGGCCTCGCGATGGATCTCGACGACCTTAAATTCTGCCAGGATTATTTCAAAACGGAGCAGCGCGACCCGACGATCACCGAAATTCGCATGATCGACACCTACTGGTCGGATCACTGCCGCCACACGACCTTTTTGACCGTCATCGACGACGTCACCTTCGAAAATCCCGACGCGCAGCGCGCCTTTGAACGGTATCTTGCCATTCGCAAATCCCTCGGCCGCACCCGTCCGATCACCCTGATGGACGTCGCGACGATCGGCGCGAAATATCTGAAATCGACCGGGAAGCTCGCAAACCTCGACGAATCCGACGAGATCAACGCCTGCAGCATTGTGATCGACGTCGACGTCGACGGCAAGCCGCAGAAATGGCTGCTGCAATTCAAGAACGAGACTCACAACCACCCGACCGAGATCGAGCCCTTCGGCGGCGCGGCGACCTGCATCGGCGGCGCCATCCGCGACCCGCTTTCCGGCCGCAGCTACGTCTATCAGGCGATGCGTGTCACCGGCGCTGCCGACCCGCTGCTGCCGGTCGATCAGACGATGCCCGGCAAGCTGCCGCAGACTGCCGCCAACGGGTACAGCTCCTACGGCAACCAGATCGGCCTCGCGACGGGGCTGGTCGACGAGATTTATCACCCCGGCTACGCGGCGAAGCGGCTGGAGATCGGCGCCGTCGTCGGCGCAACGCCCCTCGACCACGTCCGGCGCGAGACGCCGGCGGCGGGCGACGTTGTCCTGCTGCTCGGCGGCAGAACCGGGCGGGACGGCTGCGGCGGCGCGACCGGTTCCTCGAAATCGCACGTCCTTTCCTCGCTTGAAACCTGCGGCGCCGAGGTCCAAAAGGGCAACGCCCCCGAGGAACGCAAGCTGCAGCGCCTCTTCCGCGACCCCGAGGTCACTCTGAAAATCAAGCGCTGCAACGATTTCGGCGCGGGCGGCGTCTCCGTCGCCATCGGCGAACTCGCCGACGGGTTGCGCATCGACCTGAACGCCGTGCGCAAAAAATACGAAGGGCTCGACGGCACCGAGCTCGCCATCAGCGAATCGCAGGAGCGCATGGCCGTCGTCGTCGCGCCCGAGGACGTCGACGCGATGATCCGGCTTGCCGCCGCGGAAAACCTTGAAGTGACGCCCGTCGCCGTCGTGACCGAATCGCCCCGGCTCGTCATGACCTGGAACGGCGTCGAGATCGTCAACCTCTCCCGCACCTTCCTCAATTCCAACGGCGCCGAAAAGCATGTCCGCGCCGCCGTCGCAGCTGCAAAGCCTTATACGCGGCAGATTGCGGGCGACGATTTCGCCGCGCGGATGCGGGCGCTGGTAACCGATCTGAACGTCTGCTCGAAGCGCGGGCTTTCCGAGCGCTTCGATTCGACCATCGGCGCCGGCTCGGTGCTCATGCCCTTCGGCGGGAAATATCAGCTCACGCCGACCCAGTGCATGGCGGCGAAAATCCCGCTGACGGAAGGGGAGACCAAGACCTGCTCGGTCATGGCATACGGCTATCAGCCCTATCTGACCGAGGCGAGTCCCTACCACGGCGCCTACCTCGCCGTCGTCGAATCGGTTTGCCGTCTCGTCGCCGCCGGCGCGCCCTATCGCGACGCCTATCTGACCTTCCAGGAATATTTCGAACGCCTTTCCGACCAGCCGCAGCGCTGGGGCAAGCCGCTTTCCGCCCTGCTCGGCGCCCTCGACGCCCAGCTCGATCTCGGCCTCGCCGCCATCGGGGGCAAGGATTCGATGTCCGGCTCCTTTGAAAACCTCGACGTCCCGCCGACGCTTGTCAGCTTTGCCATCGCCCCCGCGAACACCGACCGCGTTCTTTCGAACGAGTGGAAGGCCGCCGGCTCCCGCGTCGTCCTGCTCGCCCCGCGTTACCGCGAAAACGGCCTGCCCGACGTCGAGAGTCTGAAGGCGAATTTCGACACCGTCGCTGCGCTGATGGCGCAGGGCGGCGTTCGCTCCGCCTACGTTCCGGGTTACGGCGGCGTCGCCGAAGCGCTCTTCAAAATGGCGATCGGCAACGGCATCGGTTTCAAAAAAGCCGACGCTTTCCCGGAGGAAAAGCTCTTCGCCGCGCTGCACGGCTGCTTTGTCCTCGAGCTCGCCGACGCGTCGCTGCTGCCCGAAGCCGAGACCGTCGGCGAGACGATCGCCGCGCGCGAATTCTGCGGGCTGTCGCTCGACGAGCTGCTGCGCGCCTACGAGCAAAAGCTCGAACCCGTCTTCCCGGTGCAAATTCACGAGGAGACGAAGCCGCCGCGCACCTATGCTTTCTCGGCGGAAAAACGCGTTGCGCCCGCCGTTTCGGTCTCTTCGCCGCGCGTGCTGATCCCGGTTTTCCCGGGCACGAACTGCGAATATGACACGGCGCGCGCCTTTGCCCGCGCAGGGGCGAAGCCTGAAATTTTCGTCGTCAAGAACCTGACGCCGGGCGACGTGAGCGCTTCGATCGCCGAGATGGAACGCCGCATTTCGAACGCCCAGATCATCGCGATCCCGGGCGGCTTCTCGGGCGGCGACGAGCCCGACGGCTCGGGCAAATTCATCACCGCCTTCTTCCGCAACCCCCGCATTCGCGACGCGGTGCATACGCTGCTCAAACAGCGCGACGGCCTGATGTGCGGCATCTGCAACGGCTTCCAGGCGCTCGTCAAGTTAGGGCTCGTGCCGTTCGGCGAGATCGTCGAGACCGACGTGAACTGCCCGACGCTGACCTTCAACGCCATCGCCCGCCACCAGTCCTCGATCGTCCGCACCCGCGTTTCCTCGAACCTGTCGCCCTGGCTGCAATACAGCAACGTCGGCGACATTCACACCGTCGCGATCTCCCACGGCGAAGGCCGGTTTGTCGCAAGCGAGGAAATGCTGCAAACACTGGCGAAAAACGGCCAGATCGCCACGCAGTACGTCGACCTCAACGGCGCGGTCTCGATGGACGTCCGCGCGAACCCCAACACCTCGATCGACGCCATCGAGGGCATCACCTCGCCCGACGGCCGCGTCTTCGGCAAGATGGGGCATTCCGAACGCTTCAGCGACAACGTTTATAAAAACGTCGACGGCGTCAAGGACAATCAGATGTTCCGCGGTGCGGTGGATTATTTCCGCCTGTAAGCCCGCCGGACGCACACGCTACATCGGCAGAGGCGAGCCGCCGCGCTTGCTTCAGCCGATTTTTTTGTCAAGAATGTTATAGACAGGCGCGTTCTCATTTGGTATAGTATAAGGCGAGGTGAAGAAACATGCTGCGAACCGACAAAAAATTTCTTTCCACGATCACAACCGAAAAACGCGCCTGGCAGGGCATTCCGAGCATTGAAGTCACCCCGAAGGGTCGCATTTTCCTGACCTTCTATTCGGGCGGCATCCGCGAGGAGATCGGCAATTACGCGCCGGTCATCGTCTCGGACGACGGCGGCAAAACCTTCCGCGAGCCCATCGCCGCCGCCTACCTCGACGATAAACACCGTTGCTTCGATTCGAACCTCTGGATCGACCCGCTCGGCCGCCTCTGGTTCACCTGGGGGCTGCACCCCGACGACGGCGTGTACGGCGCGATCTGCGACGACCCCGACGCCGAGACCCTGCGCTGGGGCAAGCCCTTCCTCATCGGGCACAACGTCATGATGAATAAGCCGACGGTGCTGCGCACGGGGGAGTGGCTCTTTCCCGTCGCGGTCTGGGACACCGCGCATTTCAGCTTTCCGTCGCCCTATATGAACTTTTCCGGCGAGCCGGGCGCTTAC
>CANQSG010000092.1 GCA_947626485.1 uncultured Clostridia bacterium
GAACGAAGCCTATCTTCGCGAGCCTGACGCCGCGATGCTGCTGCGGTTGCAGGAGGCGTCGAACGGGCTTGTCCGCCTTGTGACGGTCGCGCCGGAGCTGCCCGGCACCGCCGAATTTTTGGCGGCGCTGCGCGGCCGGGTGCGGGTCAGCGTCGGGCACACGACGGCGGACTATGACACCGCCGCCGCCGCCTTTGCGCAGGGCGCCGGACAGGTCACCCACCTTTATAACGCCATGCCGCCCTTCACCCACCGCGCGCCCGGCGTCATCGGGGCGGCTGCCGACGCGCCCGGCGTCTTTGCCGAGATCATCTGCGACGGCATCCACATCCACCCGAGCGCGGTGCGCGCCGCCTTCCGGCTTTTCGGGAAAGATCGCATGATTTTGATCAGCGACAGCATGGCGGCGACCGGCATGCCCGGCGACGGCGACTACACCCTCGGCGAGCTGCCGGTGCACGTCTGCGGCCGCCGCGCGACGCTGCACGACGGCACCCTCGCCGGTTCGGTCACCAACCTTTTCTCCTGCATGCGCATCGCAGTGCGCGAGATGGGCATTCCGCTCGAGCACGCCGTCTTGGCGGTGACGCGCAACCCGGCGCGCTCCCTCGGCGTCGAAAGCGAGGTCGGCTCCATTGAACCCGGCAAGGTCGCCGATCTGCTCGTGCTCGACGAGGCGCTGCAAATCAAGCACATCATCCACCGCGGCCGCCGCATTCCGGTCAGCGCGTAAATCCGAAAATTTCGCAAAAATAAAATCGGTGTCCGAAGCCAAAACGGTTCCGGACGCCGATTTTTTTGATTTTACGGGGTCAAACCGCGCCGAGCCGCAAACGGCGGCGCAGCGTAGAGCTCACCCCGGCTGCCGCGCAGATTTTCAGCGCGTCGCCCGGCAGGAAGGGCAGCACACAGGCGAGCAGCGCCGGAAGCAGGCCGACCTGCGCCTGCACCATATACCACGCCGTGCCGAAGACGTAGAGCAGCAGCGTGCCGAGCGCCATGCCGGCGACGTGAAGCAGATAGCGGATCTCGAATCGGTCGGCAAAGAAGCCGACGATCGCCGCGCAGCCGAGATAGCCGACGAGATACCCGCCGGTCGGCCCCGCCAGCCGCCCGAAGCCCGCCGTAAAGCCGGAGAAAACCGGCAGGCCGAACCCGCCGAGCAGCAGATAGCAGAGCGTCGCGAGCGTGCCGCGCTTCAATCCCAGCGACGCGGCGGCAAGATAGAGCGCCAGCGTGCCGAGGGTCAGCGGGACGCCGCCGAAGGGCAGCGGGACGGAAAACGGCGCGACGACGCAGAACACGGCGGTAAACAGCGCGGTCAGGGTCAGATCTTTTCCTTTCATTTTGCTTCCTCCTGAAAGCGGACGCGAACCTCGTCCGAAAACAGCGTGCGCCTCCCCTGTTCGGTGCGCACGATCAAATGCCCGGCATCGTCGATCGCCTCGGCGACCGCCGGATAACTTTCGCCGCCGCAGAGCACCTGCACCGGGCGGCCGAGCACGATCGACCGGCGGCGCAGCTCGGGCAGGAATCCGCCGTCGGGCAGTTGCGCAATCGCCGTTTCAAGCTCCTCGAGCGCGCATGCGGCGAGGTCGTTGCGCGAGACGACAAGTCCCGTTTCGGTCTCGATCGAGGTGACGATCGGCAGCAGCTCGGCGGGCAGCGCCGCCGCCCGGACGTTGACGCCGAACCCGATGACGACGAAATCGACCGTGCCGCTCTCCAGCCCGACGCCTGCCTCGCAGAGGATGCCGCAGACCTTTTTTTGCCCGATGAACAGGTCGTTGACCCACTTCACGCCGACCTCGACCGGCGCGACGCGTTCGATCGCCCGGGCGACGGCGACGGCGGCGCAGCTCGTCAGAAACGGGACCTGCTCGGGCGGCAGCTTGGGGCGAAGCAGCACCGTCATATAGAGCCCGCAGCCGGGCGGCGAGAAGAAGCCGCGCCCCATGCGTCCCCGGCCGCCCGTCTGGGCGTCGGCGAGCACTGCCGTCCCGTGCCGCGCGCCCTGCCCGGCGAGCTCTCGCGCGGTGGTGTTGGTGGAGGCGAGCTTTGCATAACAATAAATCGGGTCGCCGAGGCTTGCGTTACACCTGTCGCGAATGCGCGCCGCCGAGAGGGCGTCGGATTCCCGCAGGAGCTGATAGCCGCGGTTGGGCGTCGAGGCGATCTCGTTGCCCTCCTCGCGCAGGCGGCAGACCGCCTTCCAGACGGAATTGCGCGTGATGTGCAGCCGTTCGGCGATCTTCTCCCCCGAAACGGGCGCCTGCCTGTGTGCCGCGAGGTAAGCGAGGACGGCATCCTTCGTTGTCGTTTCGCGCATGGCGTTCTCCCCTTTTTTGCAGACGGCCGGGCGCGGTTTTGCGGTCGTCCGGCGTTCGATTTCTTCCAGTATACCCCACCGCCGCCGGGTCGTCAACCTGTCTTTTCGATTTTGGGTGACAATTTTGAAAAGAAAAGATTGACTAAAGGTCATTTTTTGATATAATGGTAATTAGAAAGGTCGAATTCCGACGCAGGGAGGCGAAACGCCGTGGGAAAGGTCGAAATCAAAAAACAGCACAAATACGAGACGCTGCTCGCGACGGCCTACCAGTTGTTCACGACGAAGGGCATCGCCGCGACCTCGATCGCCGACATCGCCCAAAAGGCCAACGTCGCCAAGGGCACGTTTTACCTGTATTTTAAGGACAAGGCCGACATTCGCAACCGCATTCTCATCAAGCAGGCCGAAAAGATTCTGGACGCCGTCGAGGCGGCGCAGGCAAAAAGCGAGCCGCTCGACCTGAACGATCGCGTCTTTTTCCTCATCGACGCGACGGCAGACGCCTTTTTGCACAGCGGCATGTTTCTGCGGTTCACGGTCAAGAATCTGAGCTGGGACCTCTTTCAGGACGCGCTGCAAACCGTCTTTTCGTCCGAACGGTTCCGGCTTTCCGAGCGATTTGAAACGATGCTGCGCGACGCCGGGAAAACGGCCGATTCGCCCGCGCTGCTGCTCTTTCTGCTGACCGAAATGGCGGGCGGCGCGATTTACAGCGCGGTAGCGCACCACTATCCGGCGGATTATGCGGAAATCCGCCCTTATCTGCGCGATTCCGTCGCGGCGCTGCTGAACGCACATTTGAAAGATTCTGCGGGAAATACGGAGGGATCCTTGTGAAAATCTTGCTTGTAGCCGACCAGTTCTTTTCCGCCAACAACGGCATGACGATCTCGGCGCGCCGGTTTGCGGAATGCCTGCGGGCGCACGGCAACGAGGTGCGCATCGTCAGCACCGGGAAGTCGGGCGACACGCCCTATCTCATGCAGAAGCAATACATTCCCGTCTTCGACCGGCTTGTCACGGCGCAGGGCATGACCTTTGCAAAGCCGGACGACGAGCTGCTCGCGCAGGCGACCTCCTGGGCGGACATCGTGCATTTTCAGGTGCCCTTCGCCCTCGCCCACCACGGCATCGCCATCGCCCGGCGGCTCGGCGTGCCCTATACCGCCGCTTTTCACGTCCAGCCCGAGAACATCACCGCCTCGATCCACCTCGACCGCTTCCGCTTCCTCAACCGGCTGATCTACCGTTTCTTTTACAACTACGTTTATCAATACTGCACCCACATCCACTGCCCGAGCGAGTTCATCGCAAACGACCTGCGCAAGGCGGGTTACGACGCGAAGCTGCACGTCATCTCCAACGGCATCGACCCCGCCTTCACCTATCGCAAGCTACCGAAAAGCCCGGAATTTGACGGGAAATTTTTAGTGCTGATGGTCGGGCGGCTGTCGGGCGAAAAGCGGCAGAAGGTGCTTATCGACGCCGTCGCGCGCTCGCGCTATGCCGACAAAATTCAGCTCGTCCTCGCCGGGCAGGGGCCGCAGGCCGCCATGCTGCGCAAGCGCGCCGAACGGCTGCCGAACCCCGCCGTCATCCGCTTTTTCAAAAAGGAAGAGCTGCTCGACCTCATCGCGATGAGCGACCTCTACGTCCACGCCGCCGCGATGGAGATCGAGGCGATGTCCTGCATGGAGGCCTTTGCGGGCGGGCTCGTCCCCATCATCGCCGACAGCGACCGCTCCGCGACGCCGCAATTTGCCTTTGACAGCCGCAACCTCTTCCGGGTCGACGACAGCGACGATCTCGCGAAGCAGATCGACTACTGGATCGAGCACGAGGAGGAGCGCAAGCGCGTCGAGCGCGAATACAGCGCCTACGCCAAGCGCTACAACCTCGACGACTGCGTGCGGCAGGCGGAGGAGATGTTCCGCGAGGCCATCCGCGAAACCCGGCCGCAGACGCTCGCCGCCTTCGCCGAGGACGTCGACTGCCCCGCCGACGAGCCCGCGACCCAGAACGGATAAGCCATGGATTTACATATCAAAGAGGACGAGACCGAGCACGTCCTGCACCTCTGGAAGCCCTTTCGGTTTGAAACGCCGGCGGGTTACGATTACCGCCTGCGCCACCCCGTCCACGATTTCTTTTATTACCTCGTGCGGCTGGCGCTCCACCCGTTTCTTTACCTCTTCAATCATCTGATGTTCGGCCTGCGCGTCTCGGGACGGCGGAATCTGCGTTCCCTCGGGCGCTCGGGCGCGGTCACGGTCTGCAACCACGTTCACCCGATGGACTGCACCTTTCTCGATTTCGCCCTGCTGCCCCGCCGGGTCTATTATTTAACGCTCGAATCGAATTTCCGCATCCCCATCGCCCGCCATTTGATCCGCTTTTTCGGCGGCGTTCCCCTGCCGGAACGGCCGCGCCGGGTCTGCGAGCTCTTCGACGAAATGGCGGCGGCGGCGAAGGACGGCTGCTTTGTCCAAATTTACCCCGAGGGCGTCATGAAGCCCTACGCCGACGGGCTGCAAGACTTTCGCGACGGCGCCTTTCACCTCGCGGCGAAGCGGCAGCTCCCCGTCCTGCCCGCCGTCGTGACCTATCGCCGTCCGGCGGGATTGCTGCGGCTTTGGAAGCGCAAGCCCTGCATGCGCCTGACGCTGCTTGAACCGGTCTTCCCCGACCCCGCCCTGCCCCGCCGCGAAGCGACGGCAGACCTTACGGCGCGCTGCCGGCAAGCCATGGAGCAGGCGATGTCCGACCTCGCACAGTGAATCAAAAAAGCGAATTTTCTCCCGCACATTTTTCCGAACATTCCGACCGACAACGCAGGTTCTCCGGGCTTGCGTTGCTTCTTTTTCCCGTTTTTCCCGCGTTTTTTCCCGTTCGCTACCATTCGACGCAAATTGTTAACAATTTTAACTATATTTTTTTGCAGGACTGTGGTAAAATAAACTTGTCTGGTCGGCATCCGGCGCAGACAGATGCGGAAAGGAGTACATAAATTGACGATGAACCACACCTATCCCGACCCGAACGCCGCCATCCGGGCGCTCAGCGCGCTCTGTGAGGCACGCGGCAAAATCGACCCGGCGCTCTATGCCGCGCACGACGTCAAGCGCGGCCTGCGCGACATCAACGGCAAGGGCGTTTTGGCAGGGTTGACCGATATTTCCGAAATTCGCCAGAACAAGATCGTGGACGGGCAGACCGTACCCTGTGAAGGAAAATTGTTTTATCGCGGCATCAACGTCGAGACCCTGATCGACGGCTTTTTGAAGGACGGGCGCTACGGCTTCGAGGAGGTCGTTTACCTGCTGCTCTTCGGCAGCCTGCCCGACCGCGAAACGCTCGAATGCTTCCGGAATCTGCTCGCGAGCTACCGCACGCTGCCGACGAATTTTGTCCGCGACGTCATATTAAAGGCGCCGAGCGGGGATATTATGAATGCGCTGGCGCGCGGCGTGCTGACCCTCTTTTCCTATGACCCGAATGCCGACGACATTTCGCTCGAAAACGTCCTGCGGCAGTGCTTACAGCTCATCGCCGTTTTCCCGATGCTCTCGGTCTACGGGTATCAGTCTTACAGTCACTACTGCGAGGGCAAGAGCCTCTATATCCACGCGCCCGACCCGACGATGTCGACGGCAGAAAATATCCTGCTGATGCTGCGGCCGGACAGCAAATTCACCGCGCTCGAAGCGCAACAATTCCACCTTCACGACGCGGGTCGTCACCTCCTCGGGCACCGATACCTATTCGGTCGTCGCGGCGGCGCTCGGCTCGCTCAAAGGCCCGAAGCACGGCGGCGCGAACATCAAGGTCGTGCAGATGTTCGACGATATCAAGGCGAACGTGCGCGACTGGACGGACGACGAGGAGATCTCCGCCTATCTGACCCGCATCCTCAACAAGGACGCCTTCGACCGTTCCGGCTTAATTTACGGCATGGGGCACGCCGTTTATTCCATCTCCGACCCCCGCGCGGTGGTGCTGCGCGGCTTCGTCGAGCGGCTCTCGCAGGAAAAGGGGCACGAGGCGGAATATCAGCTTTACAGTCGCATCGAACGGCTTGCGCCGCAGGTCATCGGCGCCCAGCGCAAGATCTACAAGGGCGTCAGTGCCAACGTCGATTTTTACAGCGGCTTTGCCTACCGGATGCTCGACCTGCCCTGCGAGCTCTACACCCCGATCTTCGCCATCGCCCGCATCGCCGGCTGGAGCGCCCACCGGCTCGAGGAATTGGCGGGCGGCGGCAAAATCATCCGCCCGGCTTATTTGAGCGTCAGCCGGGAGCAGGAATACCTGCCGCTCGACGCGCGCTGACGGCGCAAAAAGGAGTTTTTGTATGTTGTATTATTACGGGATCGACTGGACGTATATCATCCTCGTCCTGCCGGCGGTGCTCTTTTCGCTTTGGGCGAGCGGGCGGGTCAACCGCGTGTTTCGCAAGTATTCCGACGTCTACTCCCGCAGCGGCGTGACCGGGTTTGACGCGGCGCGCCGGGTGCTCGACGCCAACGGCCTGTACGACGTTCGCATCGAGCGCGTCGCGGGCAATCTGACCGACCATTTCGACCCGAAAGCGCGGGTCATCCGGCTGTCCGACGGCGTTTATTCGAGCAGCTCGGTCGCCGCCATCGGCGTCGCCTCCCACGAGGCGGGGCACGCCATCCAGCACGCGGTCGGCTACAAGCCCATCCGCCTGCGCACGGCGATCGTCCCGATCACGAATTTCGGTTCGAAGCTCTCGATCCCGCTGATCCTCGTCGGACTGCTGCTGTCCTCCTTCGGGCAGGCGTTCGCCGTCCTCGCCTACCTCGGCGTCGCCTGTTTCTCGCTCTGCGTGATCTTTCAGCTCGTGACGCTGCCGACCGAATTTGACGCCAGCCGCCGCGCCCTGCGCGCCATCACCGACACCGGCCTGCTCGCCGACGACGAGGTGACCGGCTCGCGCAAGGTGCTTTCCGCCGCCGCCATGACCTACGTCGCCGCGCTGGCGGTCGCCTTCGCCCAGCTGCTGCGGCTGCTCGCCCTCGTCAACCGCTCCAACAACCGGCGGTAACACGGACAAAAAAGCAGCAGCGCGATCCCAAGAAACGGGATCGCGCCATTTTTTTTGCACTGAAATGACTTAAAGATCGTTGCGGATCAAGTCCTCATAGCTTTCGCGGCGGATGATCTCGCGCGCTTCGCCGTCGCGCAGGAAGACGGCGGCGGGGCGCGGAATGCGGTTGTAATTGCTCGCCATCGAATAGTTATAGGCGCCGGTCGCAAGCACCGCAAGCAGGTCGCCGGGGTGGGGCGTCTGCATCGCGGCGTGCTCTTGAATGAGGTCGCCGCTTTCACAGCATTTGCCCGCGACGGTGGCGACAAAATCGCGCGGCTCGCCCGCCCGGTTGGCGACGACGACCTCATACGGCGCCTGATAAAGCGCGTAACGCGGGTTGTCGGTCATGCCGCCGTCGACCGAGACATAGGTGCGCACGTCGGGGATCTCCTTGACCGCGCCGACGCGGTACAGCGTGGCGGTCGCGGCGCCGACGATCGAGCGGCCGGGTTCGAGATAGAGCTGCGGCATCGGATAATTTTTCGCCGCCGCAGCGGTGCGCAGCGCGTCCGCCATACGGGCGATCGTCTCGGAAAAGACGCCGGGGCGGTCGCTTTCCTGATATCGGATG
>CANQSG010000093.1 GCA_947626485.1 uncultured Clostridia bacterium
AGATGTCTTTCCTTTATTTAAAAGAAATAGTAGGAATGAAAGAGGGAGATACTTTGTCTGTTTCCTTATCAGCTGGTCGCGTCGAGCTTGCGGATGCGCGCCGCCATGGCGCGGTGGATGCGGCGGCCGACGTCGGTGATGTGGGTCGGTTCCTCGTTGCTCGTCGACCAGAAGATGACGCCCGGGCGGTTGCGGTCGCGGCGGACAAGCGCCTCGAGCTGGCGCAGATCCTGTTCGGAGGAGCCGAACCAGCGGGTCTCGTCCATCACGAGGAAGCCCATTTCGTCGAGGGCGTCCATCGTGGCGGCGGACTGCATATAGTGGCTCGTGCGGTAGCCGTTGGCGCCCATCTCCTTGAGCAGGGCGATCTTATAGCGGGCGATGTTGTCGGGCACGGCAAGCCCGGTCAGGCCGAAGTCCTGGTGCGAGCAGAGGCCGTGAATAAAGACTTTTTTGCCGTTGAGCAGCAGACCGCGCTCCGGCGAAATCTCGACCGTGCGGAAGCCGATGCGGGTGCGGGTGCAGTCGGTGCAGTCCCCGTCGGCGGTCAGCGTCGTCTCGACAGTGTAAAGGTTGGGGCTTTCGGTGTCCCAGAGGTGCGGGTGCTCGACCGTGGCGGAATAGCGCAGCACGCCGCGCTCGCGCAGGGCGACGCTCCCCTCCCCCGTCGCCGTCGCAACACAGCTGCCGTCCGCCGCCAAGATCCGGCTTTCGACCCGCACGGCGGCGTCGGTGTAAGAGCTGTTGACGACCGTCGTCTCGAAATCGACCTGCCACAGGCCGTCTTGCAGCTTGCGGGCGGGCGCGTAAACGCCCCAGAGGTCGATCGCGACGGGGTCGGTGATGACGAGGCGGACGTCGCGGTAAATGCCGCCGCCCTGATACCACCAGCCCTCGTACTCCTGCGTGTCGACGTAGACGGCGAGCACATTGTCCCTATCATAATACACGTTGTCGCTGATGTCAACCTCAAACGTGTTATAGGCGGAAGCGTTTTTTGCCAGCAGCGCGCCGTTCAGATAGACCGTCGACCAGCCGGCGACGCCCTCGAACAGCAGCGTGATGCGCGCGTCGCGCCGCAGACCTTCGGGCAGAGAAAAATGCCTGCGGTACCACGCATTTTCATAATGGAGGTATCCGTGGGCATTGTTTTCGCGCGGGTCGAGATCCTGCCGCACCACGTAATCATGCGGCAGCGTGACCGTCTCCCAACGGCCGGTGCCGATCGTGCCGCCCTCTTGCAGATAGACGTCGGAATTGTCGGCGTATTGGTAGGCGGCGGGGCCGATGATCTTGCGCTGATTTTTGGACTGGCCGTAGACCGGTCCCTTTTCGACCGGCCGTTCCATCGGAATATCGCCGAGGTGGAATTTCCACCCCGTATCCCAGCGTTCTTCTTGTCGCATAGTACAAATAACTTCCTTTTTGAAGATTTTGCCGTACCACGAATATCATACTACGACAAAGCGGAAAAAGCAACCGTTTTTTGGCGCTTTTCCCGCCTTTTTTCCGCCTTTTTTTGCGGGCGGCGATGAAATTTACCCGGTGATGCCGACGCGGTCGATGCTCTTGATGAAGCGGCGCTGCAAAATCAGGTAGAGCACCAGCGGGATCATCACAAAAAAGAGGATCGAGGCGAAGACGATCGAGGGGGTCTCGGGGCCGGAGCCCATCCAGTGCCCCTGCTGTTGCAGGGTCTGGAAGATGTTCGCCATGGCGACCGAGAGCGGCCAGTCGTCGGTCAAGAAGCAGAGCGAGGAAAGGGCGGTCTCGTTCCAGTGCCAGATGACCGACAGGACGGTGACCGTCACGATGACGACGCTCGACGAGGGCAGCGCGATGCGGAAGAAGGTCTTAAGCGGACCGGCGCCGTCGACATAGGCGGCGTCCTCCAGCTCGCGCGGCAGGCCGGCGAAAAACTGAATGTAGATGTAGATGAGCATGCCCGACCGGACGCCGACGCCAAGCAAAGAGGGCAGCCAGAACGTCCAGTTCGTGTTGAAGATGTTGAGCCGCAGGTCGATCCCCGTCAGGCGGTCAAACAGGCCGAGGATGCCGACGACGTCGAGCTGGCGGTAGTTGACCGAGAGCGACATGCTGTAAAGCGAGGTCGGGATCAGCAGCGAGAGGATCAGAAAGAACATCGCGACGCTCCTGCCGCGGAAGCGGAACCGCGCGAAGCCGTAGGCCGCGACGGCGCAGGAGAAGACCTCGACGAGCGCCGAGAGGATTTGCAGCGTGAGGGTGCGTTGGAGCGCCGCGACGAAGTTCAGCGAATCGTAGGCGATGGAGAACCATTCCCCCGTCAGATAGCGCGGCAGCCAGGCATAGGTGACGTCGAGCAGCGCGTCGTTGGATTTGAGGGCGGTGCTGATCATGAAGAGCAGCGGATACAGCACGATGTAGCCGATGATGATCAGCATGTAATAGCGGAACGCCCGGGCGGTCAGGAAGATCGAGCGCTTGCGGATTTTTTCGGCGCCGCCCGCCGGTTTTGAAGTTCGCTTTCTCATACCGTCAGCCCCATTTCTTTTCAAAATACCGCTTGTAGAGCAGGAACAGCAGGCTCAACAGCACCCCGACGAGCAAATAATAGAACCAGAGCATCGCCGAGCCTGACCCGTATTTCAGGTTGTTGAACTGATTATATGCCAGGTCGACGACGGCGTTGGTGTTCGAGGAGACCAGCTCGACGACGGTAAAGACGACGACGAGCAGCATCGTGCGCAGCAGCATCGGCAGCGTGATGAACCAGAATTCCTCCCACTTCGTCGCGCCCTCGACGCGGGCGACCTCATAGAGCAGGTCGGGGATGGATTGCAGCCCGGCGATGAGCAGCACCGTCTGAATGCCGCTCTGCCAGACGAGCAGGAAGATGCTGTTGAGGGCGGCGGAGAGGTAGCCTTCGATCGAGGACGGCAGGTTGAGCCCCTCGAGGATCGCGTTGAAGTCGATCATGTTGAAGGAGACGGCGCTCGAAATTTTCGCCTCGGTCGCGTGGGTCGTGCCCGCCTCGAGGAAGATGCTTAAGGCTACGCCGCTCGAGAGGATGACGGGCAGGAAGTAGAGCCCGCGGAAGAAGACCCTGCCGCGATAGTTGCCGTTGAGCAGCAGCGCGAGCACCATGCTGACGACCAGAATGAAGGGCAGCGAAGCGAACAGCGAGGAGAAGGCCGAGAGCAGGTCGTCGGTATAGTTCGTGTCCACATAGAGCATATCGTGGAAGTTCTCCGTGCCGACGAAGTGGGAGGCGATGCCCTCCGCCGTGATCTCGAGCTCGGCAAAGCTGTAATAGACCGATTTGATAATCGGCACGAGGAAGAAGAGCAGCATGCCGATGCTCCACGGCAGGATAAACAGCGCGCCGTAGCGGGCGCGCAGCGCCTCGACCCCGCGGCGCCGCTTGCGAAGCGGCGAAGCCGGCGATTTCATTTTGCTCATCTCGTTCCCTCCTCTACCGCGAAATCATGCGCTGCGACCGATCTGCCGCCGAAGGACAGCGGCGCGTCGGTCTCGTTGACGGCGATGCGCACCCCGTTGCTGAAATCGGTGACCCGCAGGCCGGACGGCTCGACGGTGTGCGAAATAATCTGCGCCCCGGCGACCCGTTCGACCGCCTTGGAGACGTCGCCGACGGTCTCGGCGAGGCTGTCGCGCAGGCCGGAGAAGGCGGCGCCGTAAAGGGCGGCGTAGGGGCTCGCGAGCAGCTCCGTCCCGGCGTCCTCGAGCAGCGTGCAGCCGGGCGAAATGCCGGATTCCACACACCGCAGCAGCACCTGCCGCGCGTCGGCGGCGAGGTTGAAGGACGGCCCGCTCATCGAAACGTAGCCCTTAAAGACGATCTGATAAAACGGGATATCGCAATCGAGAATGTCGTAATTCGAGGACGTGACCGGCACCTCGAGGACGTGATCGCTGACGGCGGCGGCGTAGCCGTTGGCGGTGACGCTGCAAACCGACGCGCTCTCGTCCGCCTGCCGCAGCAGCGCCGCCGTCTGCGTCGCCATCTGCTCGGTGAGCGGGAGGTTGCTGCCGTAATCGGAATACATCGTGTTCGAAAGGCTGCCGAAGGAGACGCCCGGGATCGTCCGTTTGGTCGCGGCGGCGACCGCCTTTTCGACCGCGTCGGCCAGCCGGTCGCGGGTCAGCATTTCGTAACGGACGCCCGACGGCTTGCGGGTGACGGTATCGTACCCGGTGAGATAAGCGGTCTGGCCGGAGGGGATCTTCGCCCCGTCGCGCAGCGCCGAGAAGCCGCCGCCCGAATCGGAAAAGGCGATGAGGTCGAAATCGAGGAAGAGCGAGATGTCGTTTTGCGCGCAGTAATCGGTCAGGGCGCGCGCGTCCCGCTTGCCGCCGAGCGCCGACGCGAGGGTAAAGCCCCCGCCGACGCGCCCGGGGTCAAGCCCGCTGCGCCCGAAGCCGACGAGGTCGATGAGAATGTTGCCGTCGACCGTCCCGCGCAGCGCCTCGGCGATGGAACGCGCCTGCTTTAAGGTCGTCAGCGGTTCGAGCACGGTGTGCGGCACGCCGAAGGTGTAGGCGCGCTTCTGCGCGGCGCCGAGCATTCGGACGGCAAGCGCCGGTTCGGTCGACTCGCCCTTGTCGAGCAGCTCGTTTTGCAGCAGATAGTCGCGGTAGGTGTTCGCCATGCCGATGTAGTTCGCATCGTCGCCCGACAGGGTGTAATAGGAGACGCGCAGCGGCGTTTCGGTGACGAAATTGTCGAAAACCGGAACCTCGAATGCCGTCCCGGCGTAGCCCTCCGGCGCCTCGATGAGGTTATAGCCCCGGATGCGGAAGGAGGGGTAGACGGAGGAATAGCCGATCGTCTTCGACCCGACGTTCCACTCGATGCTCGCCTGCTCGGCGCCCGAGGTGATGACGCCCAGCACGGCGTTCGACCCCTGCTTGCTGCCGAAGACCGGCAGGTGGATTTGGCGGGTGTAGGAGACCATGTGATAGGCGTAAACGGTCTGATCCTCGCCGTAGACGTGCGCCTTGCCCTGCGAGCCGGTCTGGCTGTAGGCCGTCGGGCGGATCAGGGCGCCGCAGCCGTCGGGATAGAAGAGATAACTGTCGGACGCGCCGTTTTGCAGGCCGCAGAGGAAGGGCGCGAGCGACACGCCGGTCACGTAATTCACGCCGTTGTCGGAGATCTGCTCGGGGTGGACGGTGATGTTGAAGCAGTCGTCCGAAAGGGTGTATTCCACCGGAACCGTGAACTCCGAGAGGGTGAAGCGGTAGATGACCCGCAGGCCGGTTTTCATGCGCTGGGTGACGACGGCGTCGTCGTCGATCGCCTCGGTCTTGGCGAGCGCGGTGCTCTCCATCAGGGTCTTTTTGTCGTAATAGGTGACGATCACGGGCGAATCGACCTGCGGGTTGTTCGCGATGACATTGCCCTCGGCGTCCTGCCGCGGGGTGCGGGCGGCGGCGGGCGTCGTCCCGTAGACCGCGCCGGTCGTCTTATCCGTGATCGAGACCTGCATGGTCTCGGCGTCCCAGGAAAGCGAATAGCGCGCGTTTTCGCAGACCGTCCCGGTCTCGACGGCGTGATCGACGAAGGAGAGCTCGCCGTAGCGCAGCGTGTTCGGGCGGTCGGCCGTCGCGCCCTTGCCGCAGCCGGTCAGCAGCAGGCAAAACGCGGCGCCGAGCGCGAGACCCTTGCCAAAGAAAGAAATGCTTCGTTTCACGGTGCCCCTCCTCATCTGTAATAAATTTCCACGAACAGCGTCCCGAGCCAGCCGAAGACCTGCTGGCTAAGCAAGAACAGCAGGAAGAGCAGGAACAGGATGATGAGCATGAAGATCAGGGTGAAGACGGTCGTCCAGAGGAAGCGGCCGAATTCGTAATCGTGAATGCGCATCATGCCGACGATCAGCAGGAAGGCGGCGTAGAGCGTGCAGGCGGCGACGAAGATGCCGAGGAAGGCCGCCTCGTCGGGCACTAAAATGTGGGTCAGCACGAGCTGCAGCAGCCGACCGAACAAAATCGGCAGCAGGCTGTAACAGGTGACGGTGAAGATCTCGCGCAGCTTGCCGATGCCGCCCGCCAGCGTGCAGACCAGCCAGTTCGAGACCGTCCAGAGCAGCACGAGGCCGACGGTGCTCAGCAGCACGTAAAAGGCGTTGTAATTCTGGGAATCGAAGACCGTGAAGGCGAAGCCGCCGGCGGTGTCGCACAGGACGGTGACGACGTAAAACAGCACGAGCAGCACGCACGAGATGAGCAGCGAGCCCTGCCCTTTTTCCTTGACGAGCCGGAAGCTCTCGGCCGGGTGAGGCACGCAGGAAAGCGCCGTGCGGAGCTTCGCGTTGCCGACGAGCACCCGCCCGCTGCGCCGCAGCCGCAGCCGCAGCACGACGAGCCCGGCGATCAGCAGGACGGCCGCCAGCGCGATCCAGTAGAAATTCGCCTCGATGACCTCGGTGCGGCGCACCTGAAAGGCCTTGGCGTAGGTCTCGCGGTCGGCGCCGAGCTTGGCGCAGCGCATGGCCTCGCGGTTGTCGCCCAGATCATAATAAGCCTTGGCGAGGCCGCGGAAGGCGAGCTGACTGTGGGCGTCGACGGCGGCGGCCTGCTCCCAGGCGCCCTTCGCGGCGGCGAAATCGCCCGCGAGGGTCAGCATCTGGGCGCCGCGCACCAGCGCGCCGTAATCGGTCATGCGGAAGATCGTGACGTTGTTTTTCTGGTTGTCGCTGACGAGGATGTCGGTGCCCGACAGGGTGATGCCGCCCGGCAGGCCGAAGGTGCCCTGCTGGTTGCCGTCCCCCATGCTGCCGCCGAAGACCGACAGCAGGTTGCACTCGGCGTCATACCAGAAAATGCGGCCGTAGGTCGTGTCCATCGCGTAGAAGAAGCCGTCGGCGTCGACCGTCAAGCAGCCGAGGTCCTGCGCCTGCCGCACCCGGCGCAGCGAGCCGACCGCGTTGTCGGCGAAGTTTTTCGCCTGCTCGTCGAGGACGTCCTTGCCGCCGGGGTTGAGCATCGCGATCTGGCCGACCTGAATGTCCTCCGTGCCGCTTTTGCCGGTGGCGGTGTAGATGAAATCGTGCGCCCCGACGACGATGTCGGTAAAGGTGTAGGGCAGCGAGAGCATGTCGGCGGCGCGCTTGACGTCGTTGGAGGTCAGCCGCTTCCAGAGGCTTTGCAGCACGTCAAGCGTCGAAGCGCGGACGGTGTTCGCGCCGAAAAAGCCGAGGAATTCGCGCGCGGGCGAGTGCAAAATCGCGCCGTAATAACTGCCGTCGCAAGCGACGTAGAGATACCCTTTTGAGTCGAGCGCGACCTTGGTCGGTTTATAGACAAAATTCGTCGGGATCAGGTCGGATTCCGGCAGGAGCAGCACCTGCTGCACGGCGCCGGATGTGTCGAGCACGAGCACCCGCGCGTGTTCGGTGTCGGCGACGTAGAGCAGGCCGTCGGCGGCGGCGAGGATGCCGCGCGCGCCGGTGAAGTCGATTGCCTCCCCCTGATAGCTGAAGCCGGAAAGGGTGCCCGCCGGGCGATAGTCCTTGTCGAGCACGAAAATGCGGGAGGTGCCGCCGTCGAGCAGGTAAATGCGGCCGTCGGGCGCGGTGTCGATATCGTTGAGCTTGCAGCCTTCGTCGACGCCGATCTGCGCGCCGGTCACGACCTGCGCGACGGTGTACATCGGGCGGCTGTAGGCCTGGGTCTTATCCCCCGCCGTGTAGTCCTCCCAATAGGTGTAGCTGCGGTAGGGCTCCTCGTCGGTGCCGGCGGCGTCGGTGCGCTGCTGGGCGGCGAAGGCGCGGGTCGAAAAGAGCATGCAGAGCAGGAGGGCAAAGGCGGCGAATCGGCGAAATGAAACTTTCATAGCGGCGCCTCCTTAACCCTTGATCCCGGCGGAGCCCATGGTCTCCTTGATGCTGCCCTGCGAGATGAGGTAAACGAGGACGGGCG
>CANQSG010000094.1 GCA_947626485.1 uncultured Clostridia bacterium
AAGTGTCCCCGCATTTGCAGGTATAGCGATACAGGCCGTTCTCGAAGCAGGTCGCCTCGACGATCACCTCGACCGCGTAGTCATGCACATGCGCGCCGGAAGTACCCCCCCCGGAAGCATCGTCCGCCGCCCCGTTCAGCCCCGCGTCGCCCTTCCCCCGGCAACCGGCAACCCCAAAAGCCAAAGCCAAACAAAGCCCCAAACAAATCCCGCGATCAATTTTTCGCATCAAAAAAGACCACCTTTCACCCATTTTCCCCCATTATACCATCCCCGGATTCTTTTTACAAGAGGGCGAGACATATTCCCCGGAAATATTTTGTTTGCTCTTGCGGGCAAAATGATGTTTACCCTGCGGGTAAATGATGTTACCTGCGGTAATGATGTTGCCTTCGGCAATGATGCGTGCCCTTCGGGCACATGTTATAATCCGTCCGCAACGCGGACACCGCAACTCTTCACTCTTCACTCTTAGTTCTTCACTCGAAAATTTTCCGCACCACGGAAAATTTTCGTTGCTACTTTCAACTCTATGTTGTATAATAACCCTATCCTCCCCCTCCCGGGGGTTTGTTTAGAAACCGTTTACAAATTCCACAAATTTGTCGGTTATGCTAAAGGATGTAATTCTGTACACACTGTGTGCACGCAGGAGGTAACAGCATGATCGAAGTATCGCATCTGAGCAAACGATACGGGACCCACCTTGCGGTAGACGACGTTTCCTTCTCGATCGAGAAAGGGGAGGTCGTCGGCTTTCTGGGGCCGAACGGCGCCGGGAAATCCACCATCATGAACATTCTGACCGGTTACCTGTCCTTTACGACGGGTTCGGTGCAGATCGACGGATTCGACGTCATCGAGAGCCCCGAGCAGGCCAAGCGCCGCATCGGCTACCTGCCCGAGCTGCCGCCGCTCTACCCCGACATGACGGTGAAAGAATATCTCTCGTTTGTCTACGACCTGAAAAAGGTGCGGCTGCCGCGCAAGCCCCACCTTGAGGAGATCTGCCGCCTCGTCAAGATCGACGACGTCGCCGGCCGGCTCATCAAGAACCTTTCGAAGGGCTACCGCCAGCGCGTCGGCATCGCCCAGACCCTCATCGGCAACCCCGACGTCCTGATTCTGGACGAACCGACGGTCGGCCTCGACCCCAAGCAGATCATCGAGATCCGCAGCCTGATCTCCCGGCTGGGCAAGAACCACACCGTCATCCTCAGCTCCCACATCCTCTCCGAGGTGCAGGCCGTCTGCGAGCGGGTCATCGTCATCAACCGGGGCGTCATCGTCGCGGACGACACGCCCGACAACCTCTCGAAAAACCTCTCGGGCGACCATTCGCTCGTCGCCCGCATCGCCGGGCCGGCGCGGGAGATCACCCGGCTGCTCGCTTCGATCCGCGGCGTGTCGCGGGTGACCTGCCTCGGCAAAAAAGAGGGCGAATCCAACGATTTCCTGATCGAACCCGACGGGCAGACCGACGTCCGCCGCGCCGTCTTCGAACGGCTGAGCGACCGCAACTGGCCGCTGCTGATGCTGCAGACCAACGAGCTTTCGCTCGAACAGATCTTCCTGCGCCTGACCGACGACACGGGCGACGGCGCCGCCCTCTTCCGCAAGTCGCAGCCCGCGCCGGACGAGTCGGTGCGCGCGCAGGCCGCCGCCGTTGTGACGGAAACAAGGGGCGACGAGCCGATCCTGCCCGACGACGCGCCCGACGCAGAACAAAAGGAGCGTGATGCCTGATGTCCGCCATTTTCAAGCGCGAACTCCGCGCCTACTTCACTTCCCCGCTCGGCTATCTTGTGCTGGCCTTTTTCTTCTTTTTCTCGGGGCTTTATTTCAACCTTCTCTTCTCGAATAACTACGCCATGATCTCGGTCGTCTTTTCGAGCATGCTGATCGTCGTCATGTTCCTCGTGCCGATTTTGACGATGCGGCTGTTCAGCGACGAGCGGCGGCAAAAGACCGACCAGGCGCTCTTTACGGCGCCGGTGCGGCTGCGCAGCGTCGTGCTGGGCAAGTTCTGGGCGGCGATGGCGCTGTTCGGCCTCGGCTTCTCGGCGACCCTCATCTTCCAGGTCGTGCTCACCTTTTACTCCGACGCGAGCTGGCTGCTCTACCTCAACAATCTGCTGGGCATCGGCCTGCTCGGCAGCAGCCTGATCGCCATCGGCATTTTTCTTTCGTCCCTGACCGAAAGCCCGGCGCTCGCCGCCATCCTCGGCATTCTCGTCTCCTTCCTGCTGATCTTGGCGGACGGGTTGGCGAGCATGATCTCGGTGTCGTGGCTGCGGACCTTCGTCGAGCAGATTTCCTTCAGCGCCCGGTTCAACACCTTCACGACCGGCGTGTTTGACGTCAGCAACGTCGTTTACTTCCTCAGCATCACCGCCGTCTTCCTGTTCCTGACGGTGCGGACGCTCGAGAAAAAGAGATGGGCATAAAGGAGGCGGAACGCATGAAACCGAACAAGGGCAACACCCCCGAACCGAACGAAACCGAACGCGAAGCGGTCGAAACGGCGGAAAACGTCGAGACGACCGACGCCGTCGACGCGACCGAAGCGAACGAAAAAGCCGAAAAGGCCAGGAAAAAGGCGGAAGAAAAATCCGCCGCAAAGGCCGACAAAAAGGAAGCCCGGCAGGCGCGCGCCGACCTGCGCAAACGGCTGCGCAGCCGCGTGCGGGCGAAGCACCGGGTCTACGCCGTGGCGATCACCGTCGTGGTGCTGGCGGTCGCGATCCTGCTCAACGTCCTCGTCTCGCTGCTCGGCCAGCGGTTCCACCTGACCGTCGACCTGACGGCCGAGCACAGCAACTCGATCACGCAGGAGAACGTCGACTACCTGCGCGCCGTCGACAAGGACGTCACGGTGACGATCTGCGCCGCCGAGGACGCTTACAGCGATTTCCTCAACTACTACGCCTCGAGCCTCTACGGCGCGCAGGATTCCACCGGGAAATATTACGACCAGACGCTGCAGCTCATCAACGCCTACGCGTCCTATAACGACCACATCAACGTCGTCTATTCCGACCCGCAGGAGCCGGCTTTTTCGGCGATCCGCAACCGCTACCCCGGCGTGAGCTGGAGCTACGGCGACATTCTCGTTGAATGCAGCCTGCCGGTCAACGGCAAGACGATCGACCGCTATAAAATTCTGACCTTCAACGACGTCTACACCCTCGAAGATTCCTCGGGCTACGCCGCCTACGGCATGGGGTATTACGCCGTCACGGGCTCGAAGATCGAGACCGCCCTGACGAGCGCGATTTACACCGTGACCTCCGACAAGACGGTGCAGACCCTCGTCATCGACCGCAGCTCCTCCGTCGACACCGCGAAGCTGACCGAATCCCTCGAGCTCAACAACTACGCCGTCACGACGACGTCCGACAGCATCTTGAAGGAAATTCCGGCGGGCACCGACCTCATCGTCATCGCCGCGCCGGGCGCCGACTTCGCCCCCGAGGAGCTGACCCGCATCAACGAATTCCTCGCCGCGCACGGGGAGGACGAACACGGCCTGCTCTTCTTCGCCTCGACCGCCTCGCCCGCGACGCCGCGGCTGAACGCCTTCCTCGAGGATTGGGGCATCGAGCTGCAGACCGGCACCCTGTTTGAGACCGACGAAAGCGCCTGGCTGCTCGGCAAGCCGACCCAGATGCTGCTGCTCAACAAGGCGACCGACTTCACCGCCGACTACAACAACAAGGGCACCGGCCTCGTCGCGAGCGGGCTCGTGCCGATGAAGACCGCCTACGAATCCTTCGAGCGGCGCACGACCAACGAGCTGCTGACGACCTACACCGAAAGCGTCATCGCCGCCCCCGTCGGCGCGGACGAGAATTATAAGCCCGCCGCCGACGCCCAGACCGGCACCTTCCCCGCCGCCCTGCTGACCGAGGAAAAGAGCGAAAACGGCGCGTCGAGCTTTGTCGCCGCCTTCGCGAGCGCCGACCTGATCTCGACCCAGTGGGACGCCTACACCGACATCGACAACATCGGCTTCGTCGTCACCGTCGCCAACCAGGCCGCCGGCGTCGGCAGCACCGGCATTTCCTTCGCCGACAAGACCGTCGCGTCCGGCGCCTTCTCCGACGTGCCCGCCAACTCGGTCGTCGTCACCTTCCGCGTGCTGTTCCGCGATCTGCTGCCCGTCGCGGCGCTCGTGCTGGCGCTCGTCGTCTGGATCAGGAGGAAGAATAAATAATGCAGAATCCGACCGATCCCATCACCCCGGAAACCCCGGAAGTCCCGGCGGAACCCGAAACCCCGGAAACCGAAACAACCCCCCAAGCCCCGCAAGCTCCGGCAAGCCCTGCCGACGACGAGGCGGAATCGACCGTCTTTTCGGCGCCGGTGCATGAAGAAAACACCCGCCCGAAGGGGCAGAAGCGGCTGCGCAATGTGTTTGCCGCGCTGCTGGCGCTGGCGGTGCTGGCGGGCGGCTCGCTGGCCGTCGTGCGGCTCATCCCGGTGCCGACCGACGATGAGACGAGCTCCACGCCGACCGTCACGGTCGTCGACCACGAAAAAGCCGATATCGCCGCCTTTACCGTCACCGACGCGTCCGGCAATTCCGTGCGCGGCACCTCGAAGCCCGACGACACCGCCTCCTCCGGCTCGAACGTGATGACCTGGTCGCTCGACGGGCTGGAAAGCGACCTGACCGACGAGACGACGGTCGAATCGGCGGCGGGCGCTGCCGCCTCCCTCGCGGCGGTGCGGCAGATGACCGACGAAAGCCAGGATTACGGCTTTGCGAAGCCGGTGCTGACCGTCGCGGTCGAGGGGCGCAACGGCCTCGCGCCCTACCGCCTGCTCGTCGGCGCCGAGTCCCCCGACGGCACGGGCTCCTACGTCAAGGTCGAAGGGGAAAGCGCCGTCTATCTGGTGGAGAGCGCGAACCTTTCGCCGCTGCACACCCGCCCGGTGGACTACGCCACCCACACCGCCTTCCACGCCATGACCGAGACCGACGCGACGTCGAAGTATTTCGACAACGGCACCCTGACCTCCTGCGAAAGCATTTCGCTGACGAACCGCAACATGCCGACCCACGTCTTTGTCCCCAACCCGGTCGACAACGACGTGACCTCCTTCGCCACCTATCTCGTCCAGTCGCCGGTCAGGCGCATGGCGGACAAGATCGACACCCTGCTGACCCTCGCCTCGACCGACACGACCTGCGAGGGCGCCTACGTCCTGCATCCGACGCAGGCCGACCTCGACCGTTTCGGCTTCCGCAACCCGATGGCGACGCTCTCGATCAAAGTCGGCCCCGTCACCCGCACGATTCAGGTCTGCGAGCCGCCCGCCGACGCGCAGGGCAAGGGGGAGGCAGGACTCTATTACGCCGCCATCGACGACCAGCGCCGCGCCATCTTCAAGATCGGCGTCGCGACGCTCGCCTTTGCCGACACCTCCGCCTCGACCTATTACAGCAAGTTCCTCGTGCTCGAGATGCTCAGCGACCTCGACCGTTTCACGGCGCAGACCGCCGACAAGACCTTCGATTTCAGCATCGCCTATGACGAAGAGGCCGACACCGGCGAGGACTTCGACATCCTCGTCGACGGCAAGGAGATCGACCAGTCGAAATTCCAGACCTTCTACCAGTTCTTTGTCGGGCTCGAGGTCGTCAGCTACGACACAAAGCCGCTCGGCAGCGTTTCGCCGGCTCTGACCGTCCGGCTCCACCACCACGCCGCAGGCGTCGCCGACACCGTGCTGCAGCTGCGCCCCTACGAGCAGCGCTACCAGATCGAAGTCGACGGCAACCCCCTCGGCATGATCACCGAGCAAACCTACCGCAAACTCCTCGACAACCTCGACAAAGTCTCCAAAAACCAAGAAATCCCGCAATCCTAAAAAAAGAAGCACCTCTGAAAAAGGGGTGCTTTTTTCATTCGAGGCCATCTGTGCGTGGCGTAGTTTATCCCCCGGAGCTTTTTCATTCGGGGCCATCTGTGCGTGGCGTAATTTATCCCCCGGAGCTGTAACGGGATAAAAAGTTTTTTATTCGGGGCCGTCTGTGCGTGGCGTAGTTGATTCCCCGGAGCTGAAATGGGATAAAAAGGGGCATATTCCGGTTCCGGCGGGCAGGGGTGACGGGTTTCCTCCTTTTCCCGGGAAACGGGGTAGCCGCTGCAATTTACCGGGTTCTTCCGGCTCGGGGAATAGGGTGGAATTTTTCCTTTTTCTTTCGGAAACCGGGGTAGCCGCTGCAAATTAACGCATTCTCCCGGCTCGGGGAAACGGGTTGCAAATTTGCTTCTCGAAATACCCGGGATAAAAATTTTTCTTCCGGAAACCGGGGTAGCCGCTGCAATTTACCGGGTTCTTCCGGCTCGGGGAACCGGGGTGCAAATTTGCATCACGAAAGACCCGGAATTAAAGAGAAAAGGCAGGCGACGGTGGAGGCGGCGGCGGCTACGGGGAAGAGACCCATGCGGAACCAGGACATCACGCCGGCGACGGCGAGGCCGGCGAGGGTGGCGGGCAGGCTGCCCCCGGCGAAAAAGGCGGCGGGCACCGTCATGGCGGCGAGCACCGCGTAGGGCAAATAGGCGAGGAAGGAGCGCAGCCAGACGCTGCGAATGCGGCGGCGGAAGAGCACGAGGGGCAGCATTCGCATGAGGTAGGTCACGACGGCCATCACCGCGATGCCGAGCAGGACGGACGCCGTGGAAATGCCGGCGGAAAGGGCGGCGTTTTGGTTCATTGTGCGGCACCCCTTTGCGGCGCTTCGTCCGGCTCGTCGGACGTTTCGCGGATCGGGAAGAGGAAGGCGCCGAGCGACGAGGCGGCGACCGAGGCGATGATGATGACCCACCCGGCGGAGAGCCGGCGCAGCAGCGGCAGGCAGGCGAACAGGCAGCTGACGGCCGCCGAGACGAGGGCGACGAGGGCGACCGCCCGGTTGGCGCGGGCTTCGGGCAGGATGATCGCGAGGAACATGCCGTAGATCGCGAGCCCCAGCGCGCTGCGCACCACGGCGGGCATCAGACCCGCCGCCGTCGCCCCGAAGAGCGTCCCGAGGCACCAGCCGACGTAGGGCGTGAAGATCAGCCCGGCGAGATACGGCGTCGTCAGCACGCCGGGGCGCCGCATCGCGACGGCGAAGACCTCGTCGGTGTTGCCGAAGGCCAGCGCCGCCCGTTCGAGCACCGACATGCCGGGGTCGAGCTTCTGCGAGAGCGAAAGGGACATCAGCGCGTAGCGCAGGTTGATGAGAAAGAGCGTCACGGCGATCTCGAAGAGCGTCGCCCCCGCCAAAATCAGGTCGGTGCCCGCGACCTGCCCGGCGGAGGTGAAATTCGTCAGCGAGGCCGTCAGCGCCGCCCAGACCGGCAGCCCGCCCTCGATGGAATGGATGCCGTAGGCAAAGGCGACCGAGAGATAACCGAAGCAGATCGGCAGCCCGTCCCGCGCGCCGCGCAGAAAGAGCGACCGTTTGGATTGCGTCATACTTTCACCCGCTCAAAATAGCAAAATAGCAAACCCGGCGCGCCGCAGCCCGCCCGGTTTTTTTGGAAAGGCTCGTTTTCTATTTTACCGCCCCGCGCGCACAAATGCAATCTTTTTTCACAAATCCCGCCGCAGGGATAAGAAAAAACGGAAATTCCGGGAAAATGGGGGTTTCTTTTTTTTGCACATCATGCTATAATTAGAATAGATTATTATACAATGCCGAAATTGCGCCGCCCGCCGCGCGGCGCCGGAGAGGAGATGCCGCCGTGCGCGCGAAAGCCTGTGTTAGCCTAATGCTCTGCCTTGCGTTCTGCGGCGCGCTGTCCGGCTGCCGGCTTGCCGATTCGGGCGCCGATTCCCTGCTCGCCCCGCCGAAGCCGACCGGCAATCTCTTCGACGTGCAGCGGG
>CANQSG010000095.1 GCA_947626485.1 uncultured Clostridia bacterium
TGAAGGAACGTCGCCGAGCGCGCCCGGTGGGCGATGCAGCGAGGCGAGGTTCGCGCCGCGGTCAAAAAAGCCGAGGAATAGCGCCGGCAGGCGCCCGAGAGCTTTTTTGGGCACCGCAAGAGTTGAGGTGTCCGCTTCGCGGACTTCCTTATAATAATTTTATGTACAACATATTTCGAATTATTTCATCCCGGTTCATTATTCGCGGGTAAACATCTTCTCAGGCTGAATAATGCTATCATCAAACAGATTGCAATGATTAGATAAACGATGGCCATAAGGATGGAAAGGAATGTCCATATTGCCATCAGCCGAGAATGAAAATGCGGGATTATCGTCATTGCTGTCAGGATTACGGTTTGTATTGTCCTGTATCGCAAAAGCTTGGAATCCAGTTCATACCCTTCCGGTTGGTATTTTGCTGCGATGGAAGCGAGGTTCGTAAGAAGCTGAAAATGGAAGTAAAGATTCACCAAACTGATGAGAACATCCGGGAACTGCCACAATCCGTCAAGTTCATACGAAAACCAGCCGGCCAACCAATCTATCCCATGCCACATCGCAAGAATAACGCCTAACGTAGAAAGTAACGACAGCTCGCGCTCCTCATCCTGCAAACAACGGATAGCCGATAAAAACAGCAGGTATCCTATAAATGCGGGTAAAATGCTGACATTGTTAATTTTGAAATCAATGTAGATAAAGAAATAACCCCACGCAGCCCTTGAAATGCCATCATACAGGTTTCGGTAGTCAGTCATTCTCTCGCCCCTTCCTGCAAACGCAAATCAATCTGCGCCGTCAGCGTATCGTTTATATACAGATCGGCCGCATAGTATTCCGGAAGCACGTTGTCTCGCACCGGATCAAAGCTGCCGCCGCTGCCGGGCTGGCAGAACGTCGGCTCCAAGCCGGAATTTGCTATGCAGCTGAACCACGTTTCTCCGTCACTGCTGCCACCCGAAGAATCTCCGACTGCTGCGTGTAAATGTTCAGGACGCTCCTCGCCGGCAAAAACCGGCGCAACGGACAGACCGATTTGTCGGATCCCGTTCCTTTCGGATTCGGTTCCGAGATGCGTCAGGTTGCTGAACTGCGTTCGAAAGGCTGATGAAAATTCGGCGTTTGGCTTGGGCGTCGTATCAAAGGTTGTGTAGGAGCCGAACATAGGACCGGAACCGAACATAAAAAAGGCGTCATCGCTTTCGCCCGTCCGATTGTCCACATAATACATCGTCTGCACCGTAAAATCGATCTGAATGTCGGATGCTGTTCCGGAATAGGTAAAGCCCGAAAGAGCGGGACATCCCCATTCTAAGGATTGCTCTGCAACCGCAATATTACGAAAATCCTCTAAAGGAACCGTTATAAATCTGCCGTTCTCTTTCTCGACGCGGAGTTTTTGGGCTGCCAAATACAGTTTCTCTTCTTCCTCGGCTTGACCGTCCGGAGGGTAATTCACCCGTATTACCAACAACCCTTCATACATATCCTTTTCGATATGCTTCAGGTTATAAATGTAATAGCCGCTGTTGGTTGACGGCCAACTGTTAAGACCGCAATCCCAGATCGGATCAACGGATTCCTCATATTCCTTCGTATGCATCTCCTTTACGATATCCGCCTGCATGGAGGCCGGCGCGCACATCGCCCTATACACGCCGTTTTGATCCAAAATCGCTTTTGCATAGGCGTCAAAGGCGCCGGCGTAGGTAGTGCAGGGCGTACTTCTTGCATATGCCATCGCGATCGGCAGGGAGTTTTCGGAACCGTAAAGGCTTTCCGCCTGTACGCCGCCTGCCAACGAAAGAATCAAAACGATCATCACACAGCTCGAAACAAGCCCCATGCCGACGGGGTACTTCTTAAATCTGGCGATGGCCTCGATTCGATCCCGGATGTTTTTCCGACCGTTGTTTATGCAGGTGCTTCCGGGGGTTTTTACAAATCGGTCATTCGACATTGACAAGAGGATTCGCCCATAGTCCCTGCGTTCCTCGCCCGCAAGGCATGCAAGAACATACTGGTCGCAGCGCGATTCCATATCATTGATCGCACGATTTGCGCAATAGATAAGCAACGGATTACACCAGTGAATACAACGCAGCAGGCATATCACAACGTTCCAAAAAGTATCCCGGTGTTTCAGATGAAAAAGTTCATGTAAAATGATCTTGTCATCGAGCTCGCCTTCCGCCGGGACTGCCAAGATCGGTCGGATGACGCCGCATACAAACGCGCCGGGAAGACCGGGCACTTCGATTACCTTGCACAGCTTTATTTTATGACCGGCTGCAATCTGCTGCATACGATCCAACGCTCCGTCGCGCAGTATTGTTCCCTTACTCAGCACATGGCGCAGTCTGACATAGGAAATCATATATTTCGCCGCGAAGAAAACAACGCCAAGGACATATAGCACAAATACCCAATCCAAAAACGTCTTAGGTACCGCATTCAAAATCGGAATCGGAAACAAAACCCGTGTAAAGCTGTAATCACCAAACCAGCCTTTGATGATCTCGATTACGATCTGCCACCGAAACAGCGTATATCGTCCATGCAGTCCGGTGGGCAGCAATACCATAAGGCCGAGGGCGCTCCACACAAAGAAATGCCATTTGGGCGGCAGCTTATCCTTGAATAAACCCTTGATGACTAACAGGAATCCGGCGACGCCGGAAGCCGTAAGTGTTTGAAGCAGAAATCCCCACATGTCAAACATTTTTACACCTCCATATCATCGAGGAGCTTGCGCAGCTTTTCCCTTTCTTCCGGAGAGATCGGTTCTTCTTTCAAAAAAGCGGCAATCAAATCTCCGGTCGAGCCGCTGTATACTCTGTTGAGAAAGCTCTGACGCTCCTGCTGTTGGCAGCTCCCTCTGTCAAGCGTTGCGTGATACGTATGCGGAAATGTCTCTTTGTCGATCCGCACCAATCCCTTTGCTTCCATACGGGTCAGATAAGTATGCACCGTGTTTCTGCTCCAACCGGTATCCGGGAGCAAGATATTAACGACCGTCCCAAGCTCTGCACCGCCTGTTTCCCAAAGAGCATTGAGTACCGTCCATTCCCGTTCAGACAGTTTCATCTCCCGCGCCTCCTACAGGTGTAGTATCTTTCTATATACTACACCTGTAGGAACTGTTTGTCAAGGGTATTCCGTGATCGTTCCCAAAAAAGCGAAAAGCGCCGCATCGCTGCGACGCTTCCTTATCGATCCATGGGAGCTTCCCTCATGCAGATATGAAAAAGTCGTCGCGAACGATACTTGCGTCCGCGACGACGTGGCGGAGACTATAAAAAAGATTTTTTCGGCTTTTTGGTGGCAAGACTTGAACCCTCACGATGGAAATTTCAATCGTCTGCGAAGCGGACACCGCACCGCCGCGTAGTGAAGAGTGAAGAGTGAAAAGTGAAGAGTGAAAAAGTAAAAATCGACAGAGCTGGCGCTCTGCCGATTTTTGGCGGAGAGAAAGGGATTCGAACCCTTGTTGGGGTATAAGCCCAAACACGATTTCCAGTCGTGCGCCTTAGACCAGCTCAGCCATCTCTCCGTGAACAGCGGTCTCTTCTATTATATCGGTTCGGGCGGAAAAATCAAGTCTTTTTTCAAAAAACGTCGCGAAAAATTCCGGCGCGGCGTTCGGGCGGGCGTTCGGGACGGAAGTGCGTTTTGCTTTTTTACTAAATTCTGTCGCTAATCACGATTTCTGCGTTGTCTTTTCTGTCAGATTTCGCATTTGACATTGTCGCGGCGAGCGTGTATAATGGAGGCAGAAGGGTCTGGTTTGATTTTGCCGGGGGTAGGGTCTGCTTCTCGCACTGCCGGAACTGTTTGATCGGGAGAGAAGAAACAGAATGCGCGAAAAAGAGCAACGCATGACAGCAGAACGCGAGAATGACGCACAGGACGGAAATGTCCTGCGGGTCGCGCACGTCGTCGGCAAGATGCACACCGGCGGCGTCAAGTCGGTCGTGATGAATTATTATCGCCACATCGACCGCAGCGCGATCCAGTTCGATTTCATCGTCGACGCGGATTCGACGCAGATCCCTTATGAAGAGATCGAGCGGCTCGGCGGGCGGGTGTTCGTCGTCCCGCGGTATGAGCAGCTCCCCAGCTATCTCGCGGCGCTGCGGCGGCTGTTTCGGGAACAGCGTTACCGCATCGTCCACGCCCACATCAACACGCTGAACGTCTTCCCGCTCTTTGTCGCGTGGTGCTGCGGCGTGCCGGTTCGCATCGCGCACAACCATTCGACGGCGGCGCCGGGCGAGGGCAAGAAGAACTTTTTGAAATACACGCTGCGCCCCTTTGCGAAAGTATTCGCGACGCGTTACGCCGCCTGCACCGAGCTCGCCGGCAGATGGCTGTTCGGCAAAAGAACCATGGTGCGCGGCGACGTGACGATTTTCAACAACGCCATCGAGTGCGACCGCTTTCGCTTTGACGCGCAGGCGAGAAGCGAGACCCGCGCGGCGCTCGGGCTTGCCGACCGCTTTGTCGTCGGCCATATCGGGCGGTTTTGTTACCAGAAAAATCACCCGTTTTTGATCGACCTGTTCGCGCAGGTGCTCGAACACGAGCCGAACGCCGTGCTGCTGCTGGTGGGCGAGGGCCCCGACCGGCCGGCGGTCGAGCAGCTGGTCGAAGTGCGCGGGCTGTCCGAACGGATTCGGTTTTTAGGCAACCGGGACGACGTCGCCCGGCTCTATTCGGCGATGGACGTCCTCGTCCTGCCGTCGCGCTACGAGGGACTGCCTGTCGTCGGCGTCGAGGCGCAGGCCGCCGGGCTGCCCTGTATCTTTTCCGACCGCATCACGCCGGCGGTCAAATTGACCGAGCCCGTCGTCTTCCGCAGCCTGACCGACGACCCCGCGCTTTGGGTCGACGCGATTCTGCGCGATTGGGGCGAACGAAGCTCCGGCAGCCTGCCGCCGGAATTTGACATCGACCGGCAGGCGGAGAAGATGGGAAAAATCTACAACGAGCTGAGCTCGTTGTAGATTTTAAGTGAAGAACTAAGAGTGAAGAGTGAAAAAGTGATGTGTCCGCTTCGCGGACGGATATAACATGTGCCCGCAGGGCACGCATCATTTGCCCGTAGGGCAAACATCATAGACGAAGTCTGCATCATTACCGAAGGTAACATCATTTTTTAGATGTCGGGGTTGCCGACATCTTTTTTGTTAGGGCGTCGAGGTCGGTCAGGTCGCCGATGAGGGTGATGCCGCAGAGGGCGGCGTTGCGGTAGGCGAGGCGGCGCAGGGTGCCGGCGGCGGGGTCGCGCTGCTCCTCGACGGTGACGTCTTCGGTCGGCGCGGCGGGGTCGCCGAGGACGAAAACGGAGGTTCCGAAGCCGGTGAAGGAGAGCGGATTGCTGCCGGGCGTGAAGCTGCGGGCGTCGCCTGCCGCGTTGGCGCCCGCCGTCTCCCCCATCGCCGCCGCTTCGTTCCAGAGGCCGCAGCCCGTGCCGTCGAGCTCGGCGCAGTCGCCGCAGGCGAAAATATTTTCTTCCGACGTTCGCATGCCGGCGTCGACCTTCACGCCCCTGCCGACCGCCAGCCCGGCCTCGGCGGCGATCTTACTGTTGGCGCGCACGCCGCAGGAAAAGACGACGAGGTCGGCGGGCAGGCGTGTCCCGTCGGCGAGCGAGACGCCCGTCACCCGTTCCCGCCCGGTCAGGCCGGTCACCGAAGCGGACAGCCGGGTGGGAACGCCCTGCGCTTCGACCAGCGATCGCAGGAATCCCGCCGACGCGGGGTCGAGCTGCCGCCCCATGAAGCGGTCGGCGGCTTCGACGACCGTCACGACCAGCCCCGCCCGGCGCAGCGCCCAAGCCGCTTCGAGCCCGAGCACCCCGCCGCCGATGACGACGGCATTGGCCGCACCCGGCAGCGCGCGGGCGAGCGACGCCGCGTCAGCCAGGCGCCGCACCGTGAAGACGCCGGGCAGATCGCTGCCGGGCAGGGGCGGCAGGAAGCACTCCGCGCCGAGCGCGTAAATACATTTCGAATAGGAAAAGCAGGTGCCGTCGTCGAGTGTGACCTCCCGCCGCGCCGGGTCGAGCGCCCGCACGGTGCGGCCGAGGACGAGGTAGATCTTCTGCAATGCGTACCAGTCGGCGTCGTGCACCGCGAGATGCTCGTCGACCGCCGCCCCCGGCAGCGATTTCGTCAGCATCGGGCGGCGATAGGGCGAGACCGGCTCGTCGGAAACGAGGACAATGCCCGCCGTGCGGTTGCGGGTGCGGATCGCCTCGGCAGCCCGCAGCCCGGCGATGCCGCCGCCGAGGATCAAGAACCGCTCGGCGCTGTCGGCGCGGGGCGGGGCGGCCTTCCCGCTTTCCACCGGGACGAACTGATCGGGTCCGGCGCCGCAGACGGGACAGACCGTAACGCCGTCCTCGAACACCGCGCCGCAGAGCAGACATTTTTGCATAAAGCGCCCTCCTTAAATAAAAATAATGCTTTATTTGTATCATACTACGGCGGGGCGAAAAAAGCAACCGTCTTTGTCGTTTTTCTTTTCCGGCAAAGCGAGGGCGAAAAACGGCGGGAAAGCGGTTAAAAATTTCACAAAAAGAGTTTTTCGGTTTTTCGATTTTTGTCAAATTGCAAGAAATTCGCGGGAGGCGTTGCATTTTGCCGAAAGCTATGGTAAACTGATAAAAACAAAGTTCAACAGAGGCCATTTTTATGAACGCATTGTTTACGCTTGCCAACCTTCGACTTATCCTTGCCGTTATCCTACTCGTACTTGTACGAATTAGCAGCGATAGCGTTGTTCGTTATGCCGGCATGCGCAAGGAAAGTTGTCAATCGGTTCGCTGAACAGGCGGAGCAAAAAACCGAGACAGGATACAAACTTTCGAGCCTATGGTTTAACGAACAACCATAGGCTTTTTTGTTTCTCGAAAAAAGAAAGGGATTGGAACATGATGGAACTCAACGGCGCACGAATTTTGGTGGAGACCCTCATCGAGCAGGGCTGCGAGGTCGTATTCGGCTATCCGGGCGGCTCGGTGCTCAACATCTACGACGAGCTGTACCTGAACGCCGACCGCATCAAGCACGTCATCTCGGCGCACGAGCAGGGCGCGGCGCACGCCGCCGACGGATACGCCCGCGCGTCCGGCAAGGTCGGCGTGGTGCTGGCGACGTCGGGCCCCGGCGCGACGAACCTCGTCACCGGCATCGCCAACGCCTACCTCGACTCGGTGCCGATGGTCGCCATCACGGGCAACGTCTCCTGCAACCTCATCGGGCGCGACAGCTTCCAGGAGGTCGACATCATGGGCATCACGATGCCCGTCACGAAACACAATTATATTGTAAAGGACACGGCAAAGCTGGCAGACACGGTGCGCGAGGCCTTTGCCATCGCGAAATCGGGGCGACCCGGTCCGGTGCTCATCGACATCCCGAAGGACGTGCAGATTCACACCGCGCCCTACGAACCCGCGCCGGTCGTCGCGCCCTTCCCCCACCCCGCCCTGCGGCAGGCCGACGTCGACGAGGCACTCTCCCTTATCCGCGCCTGCCGGCGACCCTATGTGTACTGCGGCGGCGGCGTGGTGACCCGGGAAGAGAACTACGCCCCCCTCCACCAGAACGGCGTCATCATCCATGTGACCCGGAGCCTGGGGAGCCTGCCCACCAAGGGCCGGCCCATCTCCCAGAGCACCGACCTGGGGGAGCTGTGGCAGCGGCGGGCCCCGCTGTATGCCCGCTTCGCCG
>CANQSG010000096.1 GCA_947626485.1 uncultured Clostridia bacterium
GTTCTACGTTTTATTTTAAGGAGTATTACATTTTATGGACAGCGCCACTGGCCGCTGCGGCAGGCGTCGCATTTTAAGCAGACGACGTCGTTGCTGCCGATGACGGCCTTGCCGACCCAGCCCGCGTCCTCGGGACTGCCGACGGCGTCGACAATGCCGCTCCACTCGTGCCCGGGGATGAGCGGATAGTTCGCCGGGATGTTGCCGTCGAGCACCTCGAGGTCGGTCGCGCAGATCGCGGCGGCCTTGACCCGAATGCGGGCAAAGCCGGGCGGCGGCTGCGGCACCGGGGCGTCGATGAGCGCCATCTGGTGCGGGGCGGAAATTTGAATTGCTTTCATGGGATTCCCTCCGTCTGTCGTTTTATCGGGTTGCATTTTTAAGAAAATTGCATCGTGCTCAGGCTGCGTTCCACGGCGATGAGCGCCGCCCCGCGCGCCGCGCCGCCGCTTTCGATGACGGTGCAGGTCGGGATGTTGCGCTGCGAGACCTCTGCGAGCACTTCGAGAAAATGCGGGTAAAAAAGCGACTGATAGCGCCAAATCTCGCCGCAGAGCAGCACGTTGGAGACGTTGAGCAGCCGCGCGGAATTCGCGACCGCCTCGGCGAGGTATTCCGCCGTTTCGGCAAAGTAGCCCGCCGCCGTCTTGTCGCCCGCCGCCGCCGCGGTTGCGAGCGCTTCAAAGGGCATTCCCGCGCGGCGTTCCATGCCCCGCATCGAGGCGTAGGCCTCCAGGCACCCGCGCTTGCCGCAGGCGCAGAGCGCGCCGTTGCGGACGACGTTCGTGTGCCCGATCTCATACATGCCGAGACGGTTTTGAATTCGCCTGTCGAGCATGACCGACATGCCGATGCCGCGGTCGACCCGCAGCAGCAGCGCGTCGTTGAGCTCGTGCTGTTTCGAGTGGGCGTAGAGGATGCAGTTCGGGTCGTGCTCGAGAAAGACCGGAATGCCGAAGCGCTCGGTCAAAAGCGCCGCGAGCGGCACGTCCTTCCAGTCGGGGCAGTGGGGCAGCTCGACCGAGACGCCCGCCTCGGCGTTGACGATGCCCTGCATGGCGACGCCGATGACGAGGTGGGTCTCCCGGCTGCGCGCCAGCATTTCGGCGACAAAGGAGCCGATCTGCGCCAGCAGCGAATCCCGGTCGCCGTTTTGCACCGCGCGGGTCGCCGAGGCGATGCACTCGTTTTTCAGGTTCATCACGACGGCGGAAAAGCCCGAGCTGTTGAGGTCGAGCCCCAGCGCGAAATGCGCCTTTTCGTTGACCGAAAGGCAGTAGGGCGTCCGCCCCGCGCCGGCGCTCGCCTCGTTTTTGTATTCGACGATAAAATTCTGCTCCAGCAGGCGGCCGGTGATGTTCGAGACCGCGCCCCAGCTGAATTCGGTCATCAGCTCGATCTGCTTGCGCGTGATGCCGGGGTTCTCCCGAATCAGGGCGAAGATGTCCGCCGCGTTGGCGCGCTTCATTTCCTGCTGGTTGATAAATTTCCGCAAAGGTAGGTCCATCCTTTCCGCCTGGTTTTTGTCGTCCGAAAAGCCCGCTGTCGCTTTACATTATAATAAATATAACATTCCGACGGTTTTTCGTCAAGAAAAGACCGGGCGGCGTCTTGGTTCTTGACAATTATATCACCGCGTGTTATAATTGTCAAGGAAAAAGCCAAAGGAGTGGAAAAAATGCGAAAAGAACTCGATTCTCTCGTTTTAAATCCGAAGCAGACCGCCCTGTATTACACCGGGCAGATGGGGATCCTCGCCCGCCACTGCAGCAGCTGGCTGATGATCGACGGCTACCTGACCGATTACGTCGACCGCAACTGCTGCACGCCGCAGGTGCACTGGAAACGCAAATACGCGCCGCCCCTTGCGCCGCGCGACCTCGATTTTGTCGATTTCGTCTTCTGCACCCACGCGCACTTCGACCACACCGACCCCGACACGATCGCGGGGCTCGCGGCGGTCAATACCCGCGCGCGGTTTTTCGCCCCGCCGCCCGCCGCCGACCCCATCGAGACCTATCGGCTGACCGATGAAATTTCGGCGGTCGCCTTTCCGGCCGCGCACGAGGAGCTCCACCCCGACGGCGCCGGCGGCTACGCCGAGGTCGGCTACCGCATCACCCTCGGCGATTTCGTCCTCTGCCACACGGGGGACTGCTGCCCTTATGACGGGCTGGCGGATCATCTTTCGGGCTGCGACGTCCTCGTCGCCCCGATCAACGGGCGGGACGAATACCGCACCAAAACGCTCGACATCATCGGCTGTTTCGACGCCGACGAGGCGCTGACCCTCGCTGAGCAGGCAGGGGCGGGGCTGTTCCTGCCCGCGCATTATGATCTCTACGACGTCAACGGCGCCGACCCGGCGGAATTCGAAGCCTGCCGCGCGTCGCGCCACCCCGCGCAGGCCTGCGCCCGCCTCAAGCCGGGAGAAGGGCGGATTTTCGGCTGATCGCCGCCCGGTGTGAAAAAAATACGCGAAAAAATTCGCGGGATTTTTCAGTTGCAAAGGCGCGGCTCGCTCATTTATAATGGTTACATGGATATGCACAAAATGTTTTCCATTGTGAAACGGGGGCTTTAGCTATGTTGAAAAAATGGTTGGCTTGCACACTCGCGCTCGCGGTGCTCGTCGGCTCGCTGGCGCTTTCACCGACCCTCTTGCAGGTCGCGGCGGAGGAGGACGACAACGTCCTGTTCTCGGAGGATTTTAACGACGCCGCGCAGGTCGGCGGGTACGATCACCGGGAATTCATCTATGACGACACCGGCGACCCGGCGCATCAGGGCGCCGGCAAAATCTCCACGCTGGGCGGCGAAGCCGTCGCTCAGGGCGGCCAATGGCCGGCTTATCTGTACCTGAAAAACGCCGACGGGTCGACGCCGCTTGTGTTGAAGCACGGCGTCGGGTATCAGATCTCCTTTGACGCCAAGCGCGGCGAGGTCTTCAAAAGCAATAGCGGTAACCGGGCGATCATCAAAATGGCGTTCGGCAACAACCTGAGCAACGCGGCCGACGGGCTGACCTCCGCCAACGCCTACACGCTGACGACCCTTTATTCTGCCTTAGACACGAGCTTTGTCCACTACACCTTTACCTTCTCCGTGCCCGACACGGTTTCGGACACGCTCCTTTCCCGAGGCACCTATCTTGCGGTGCAGGGTCCCTGGATGAACGCGGCGGTCGACCTCTGGATCGACAACGTCGAACTGCGCGACCTTTCGGAGAGCACCGACCTCATCACCTTTGACACCGAGGCGCAGCAGAAGTTCTATTTCGTCGACGGCTATTCCGCGCAAACCGTGACGGAAGAGCCCGTCATCGACGAGGCGGAGGGTCACGCACGCGTGCTGCAAATTAAGCACATCAACCGCAACGGCACCGGCACTAACAACGCCGACGCATGGCCTGCCCGCGTCGCCCTGTATCAGGCGGGCGGCGTGCCGATGGTCGCGGAAAAGGGCGCCGAATACCAGATCGAATTCGACCTTAAGGCCGTGAAGATTTACGATACCGTCGTCCCGATCCGGGTGTTCATCGCCTTTGACGACGGCGCCAAGGCCTACACGAATTACGACCACAACGCCCGCGATACCAACGGCATCGAGCTGACGAATTTCTCGGAAGCGTCGGGCGAATGGATGCACGTGAGCACGACCTTCACCGCCCCGGTCAACAAGACAATGTTTATCATAGCGCATCATAACGACACCTGGCTGAGCAACTGGAACGACTGGGACGTGCGGCTGGACAACATCCGCATCGTCAAGCGGCATTCTTATAACGTGACGCTGCATCCCAATAACGGCGGCGACGATATGCACCAGCTCGTCGCCGAGGACAAGGACCCGATGGAGATCGTTCCGCCGCTGCCCGGCGCCACCTTTTTGGGCTGGTACGCCGACGAAGCCCTGACCCAAAGGATCGACGCCTTCATCAAAGATGGCGCCGAATACTGGGCAAAATGGAACACGGCGACGGCCGACGGCGACACCGTCGCAAACGATCAACTGATCTTGCTGAGCTGCTTTGAAAAGCGCGACGGGATCGGTGTGGACGGATCCGCCGGGTTCATCATGACGAAAAATGTAGCCCACTGGACATGGTTCCCGAACTTCTTTATCAACAATTCGGACGGCAGCTATTTCTATCAGGTGAAGGGGCACAAATATAAGGTCTCCTTCGACTTCAAGCCCTCCGACCCCGACGCATCCTTCCATGCGCAGGCGTCGATCTACCTCGCCAACAAGGCCGACAACAACAACTCGAATCTGACGGCATACGCCGAGGCGTCGCCCTCCTCCTTTGCCGTGGAGGAAAACGGCTTCCGCCACGCCGTCCTCGAGATGGAAGCGACGTCGACCGGCTACCTCTACATCGTTCTGGCGCGCTTTTCCACGGTCACGATCGTCGATAACATCCAGATCATCGACGTGACGGCGCAGGTGACCGCCGACTTTGACGGCGAAAAGACCACCGGCTACGCCGGCGACCCGCTGACGATGCCCGCCCTCACCAACGAGGCGGCGCACGCGACCTCCGTCGGCCTGCCTGAGGGTCACCCCGCCCACCTTTACAAGAATGAGTCGCTCACCGCCGCGACCTCGCAGCTCGCCGTCGTCGGCTCTTATGCGAAGGACAATGACCTCGTTTTCCGCCTGCGCTATCGCGACCTGCTCTACCGCGCCGACACGTTCGGCGTTTCGGTGCTCGGCGTGAAGACGGCGGACGGCGAGACCGGCGTGCAGGAGATCGGCGCGCTCGCCGCCGCGACCGACACCCTCGGCGACAAACCGCTGACGGTCGACAACGCCGAGGCGAAACAGACGATCTCGGTTGTCGGCTATGACAATCAGGGCGGGCTCGACGCCGAGCTGACCCTTGCCGCCCCCGACGCCGCCACCGATTACACCGTCGTCGCCTACGTGACGACGACCGAGGGCGAGACAATCTACAGCGTCGTCCGGCTCGGCGTGGCGACCAGCCGCGCCGCGGTAGGCACGACGGCGCCCGATCCCCTCTCGACGGTGAAGGAGGCCTACGCCCCGCTCGACGAGGTCTTCGGCGGCTGGGACGCCGACGGCGACGGCTCCCTGACCGAGGCCGACCCCGGGGCGCTGCGCAAGGGAATTCTCGAAAACTCCCTGACCGGCAAGCAGGGCAAGATCACAAACGACGACACCGTGGATATCCTCGATTTCGTCCGCGGCCATTATCTGAATGAAAACGCGGCTGCGCTGTCCGTTACGGCGGATAGCGCGGCCGCCCGCGCGTATCGGCTCGGCAACGTGCTGATCATCGGCGACAGCTACTCGACCTATTCGGGCTGGCTGCCCGAGGGCTACAAAACCTATTACAACGGGAGCAAGCTCGACCTGACCGACGTTTCGCAGACCTGGTGGCGGCAGCTCATCGACGCGACCAACGCCTCCCTCTGCCGCAACGACAGCTGGTCGGGCACGACGATCTGCGACACCGCTTACAACGGCGGCAACGCCTCCGCCACCGGCTCGGCGAGCTCCTTCATCACCCGGTTTGACGCCCTCGTCGAACAGGATTATTTCAAGCGCCACCCCGTCGACACCGTCCTGATTTTGGGCGGCACGAACGACACCTGGGCGAATTCCCCCGTCGGCGAGGCGAAATACGAGGGCTGGACGGCGCAGGACAAAAAGCAGGTGCTGCCCGCTTTCGCCTATCTGCTTGACCGCATTCAAACCGAGCTGCCCGACGCCCGGGTGCTCAACATCGTCAACGTCCTGCTCAGCGGCGAGATCAAGAGCGGCATGCAGACGATCTGCGCGCATTACGGCGTCGAAAACCTGATGCTCTCGAACTTCAACACGCAGGACAATCACCCGACCGTCTCGGGCATGACGACGATCAAGGATCAGATTCTCTCGTACCTCACCGCCCATTGACCCCGGCCGGTTGCCGCACGCGCAAACGCACAGCCCCCGGAAGAATCACGCCTCCGGGGGCTGTTTTTGAAAGGATGATTTTTTATGCCAAAATTCGAAGGATCCGCAAACAAAAATTACCGCCTCGTGTGGGACGGTAACTTTCAGTCCGGGGGCATCGACCCCGCGCTCTGGTGCTTCAAGTGCGACATGGCAGCCGACGATGTGGAGCTGTCGTATCAGCCGCCCGTCGCGCAGGTCGAGGACGGCATTTTGAAGCTGCGCACCCTGCGCCTGCCCAACGCCGCCGACGGCTCGCCCCGCTTTCAGGCCGCCTATTCCTTCTCGACCTACGACACGATGAATTATCGCTACGGCTACGTCGAGATGCGCGCCCGCCTGCCCTATCATCAGGGCGCCTGGCCGGGCTTCTGGATGAAGTCGCTGCCCTGCCTGTGCGAGCGGCGGTGCCCGGAATATTTCGCCGAGATCGACGTCCTCGAGGTCTTCTCGAACGAGACGGCGCTCTCCTGCAACCTGCACAAATGGTACGCCGACGGCCGCCACACGATGCTGCCGGGCGACGAGACCGGCGTCGGCTCGCGGGTCTATCGATTTGACGCCTCGCCCGACGCGACCTGGCACACCTACGGCATGGAGTGGACGCCGAAGGCCATGACCTTCTACGTCGACCGCAAGCCCTTTTACAGCCACGGCCTGACCGACGCCGACGATTTCGACGGCAACGGCGAGATGCGCGGCTTTCACGATTGCCTTTACGTCATCGTCAACAACATGATGTTCACGCCGGCGATGAAATGGAAGCCTGCGGGCGCCCTTGTCAACGACGAGACCCGCTTCCCGATCTGCTACGATATCGAGTACATCCGGCTCTATCAGGACGCGAACGAACCGGGCACCGAGCTGCACCTCGGCGACCCGAACAAGAAAAATCTCTTCTGGCCGCCCGAGAACAAATAACGGCGGTCACAATTCCACTCTTGCGGGCGCCCGCGCTTCTTCGGAAGCGTCGGCGTCCGTCAGCGTTTTATAATACGCCGCCAGCCGGTCGCGGTCGAGGTTCTCCCGCACGAGGTCGATGATCTCCCGCCGCTCTTGCAGTCCGACGAGCTTCGTCATGCGGGTGATGCGGTAGAGCACGGCGCGCACCGTCAGAAACAGCCGTTCGCCGATGCGCTCGTTGCTCTCGCCGTCGAGCAGCGCGAGCAGGATCTCGGCGTCGATCGGGTCGAGGTGGCGCAGCAGCAGCGCGAGCCGCATCGACGCCTGGGTGAACGGGTCGTCGATGTAGAGCGCCGGAATGAAGCGCTCCGTCGGGTAGGAAAGGGCGCGGGGCAGCAGCAGCGGCGCGTCGTCCTGCGTGCGGGGCAGCGGCGGGCAATTCTGCGTCGATTCCCGGACGGCGATCTTGGCCTTCAGTGTGAGCGAGAAGGAGTCGAACTGCCCCGGGTGGCGCACCAGCACGCGATAGGTCGTCATGACCGCCTGCATCAGGTCGACCCAGTCGTAGGTCACGGAGGTCAGCGACGGGACGCAGAATTCCGCCAGCCGATCGTCCGAAAAGCTGATGAGAAACCGGTCGTTCCAATACCCGCTGTCGCGCGAGAGCAGCGCCTGCTGCAGCGACGCCGCGGCGATGTCGTTGACCGCCAGCACCGCGTCGTACCGGTGGCGGACGGCGTAAAAGGCCTCGAAGCAGGGGGTCAGCGACCCGGTGTTGTAAAAGAAATCCGTCCGGCGCATGCCCGGCAGAATGCGGAAGAGCGCCGACGCCATCGCGGTGTC
>CANQSG010000097.1 GCA_947626485.1 uncultured Clostridia bacterium
AATTCGAGAAGAAAACGCGCCGCATCCCGGTGCGGCGGCAAAGCGCCTCCGCCAGCCGGACGCAGGGGGTCGAATAATAGAGGTTCGAGGTGTGCTGCAGGGTGTGCAGCTGGGCGGTCACGGCGGCGACCCAGCCCTCGTCGGCATAGCCGAGGGTGTTGACCGCGATGCCGGCGCCGAGGTCGATATACGAAGCGCCGTCTGCATCGTGCGCCACGGCGCCCGCCCCGTCGGTCAGGGCGAGGTCAAAGCGCCGATAGGTGCCGGCGATATACTGCCGGTCGAGTTGTTTGCAATCCATAAACAAAGAGGCTCCTTTCCGCGCGGCTCAGACAAACATCGTGCCGAGGCCTTCGTCGGTCAGAATTTCGATCAAGATCGCGTGGGGCACGCGGCCGTCAAGGATGAAGACTTTTTTCACGCCGCGGCGGATCGCCTCGGTGCAGCATTCGACCTTGGGGATCATGCCGCCCGAAATGACGCCGTCGTGCATCAGCCCCGGCGTTTCGCTCGCCGAAATTTTGCGGATGAGGCTGTCGGGGTTGCCGGGGTCGCGCATGAGGCCGCAGATGTCGGTCATGGAGATGAGGCATTCGGCCTGCAACACGCCGGCGATGCGGGCGGCGGCCGTGTCGGCGTTGACGTTGTAGCTCTGCCCCGCCTCGTCGAAGCCGACGGTCGAGACGACCGGGATATAGCCCTTTTCGGGCACGTCGAGGATCGGCGCGGGGTCGACGTCGGTGACCTCGCCGACAAAGCCGAGCCGCTCGTCGACCGGGCGGACGTGCAGCATGCCGCCGTCAAGGCCGCTCAGCCCGATGGCTCTGCCGCCGATTTGTCCGAGCAGACTGACGAGGTTTTTGTTGATCTTCCCGGCGAGCACCATCTGGACGATCTCGGCCGTTTCGGCGTCGGTCACGCGCAGGCCGTCGACGAAGGTCGTCTGCTTGCCGACGCGGGCGAGCATTTCCGAAATTTCGGGGCCGCCGCCGTGCACCAGCACGACCCGAATGCCGATCAGCGAGAGCAGGACGATGTCCCCCATCACGGCGCGTTTGAGTTCTTCATTCACCATGGCGTTGCCGCCGTATTTGACGACGACGACCTTGCCGGCGTATTCCTGAATATAGGGCAGCGCGTGGGTCAAAACCTCGGCGCGCTGCGCGTTCGTGAGCTGCATGATTGTTGCCTCCCGATCGGAAATTCAGCTGCGGTAATCGCTGTTGATCTTCACGTATTCGCAGGTCAGGTCGCAGCCGTAAGCCGTCGCGGCGGCGGTTCCGTCCCCGAGCGAGACGAGCACGCGAATTTCGTCCTCGCTTAAAATTTCGAGCGCCCGTTCCTCGCTGAAGGCGACGCCCGCACCGTCCCGGCAGACCTCGATCTCGCCCGCGGTTGAAGCGAGCCGGACGCCGATTTTTGCAACGTCGGTGTCGACCCCGCTGTATCCGATGGCGCAGAGCACGCGCCCCCAGTTCGCGTCGCGGCCGTAGATCGCGGCCTTGACGAGCGAGGAGCAGACGACCGATTTCGCGACGGTGCGCGCCGCGTCGCGGTCGGCAGCCCCCGTGACCTCGCAGAGCAACAGCCGGGTGGCGCCCTCGCCGTCGGCGGCGATGCGGCGGCTCAAATGGTCGGTGACGGCGAAGAGCGCCGCCTTGAAGGTCTCGTAATCTTCGCCGCGCGTCTCGACCGGCGGGTTGCCCGCCATACCGTTGCTCAGCAGCGCGACCATGTCGTTGGTCGAGGTGTCGCCGTCGATGCTGATCATGTTGAAGGTGTCGGGCACGACCTCCCGCAGCGCCTGTTGCAGCAGCGCGGGCGAGATCGCGGCGTCGCAGGTCAAAAACACGAGCATGGTCGCCATGTTGGGGTGGATCATGCCGGAGCCCTTCGCCATGCCGCCGAGGGTGCAGTCGACGCCGCCGAGCCGGAAGGTCACGGCGTACTGCTTGTCGGCGGTGTCGGTCGTCAAGATCGCCGCCGCGGCGTCGTCCCCGTGGGCGGGGCTGAGGGCGTCCGCCAGCAAGGGCATGCCCGATGCGATGGGTTCAATCGGCAGCGGCTGGCCGATGACGCCGGTCGAGGCGACGATGACGTCGTCGCTCGCAACCCCAAAGGTCTTTTCAACGAGGCGGCACATCTGCTCGGCGACGTCCACGCCGTCGGCGTTGCAGGTGTTGGCGTTGCCCGAATTGCAGAGGATCGCGCGGGCGTAGCCGTCGGCGACGTGCTGTTTTGTCACGAGCAGCGGCGCGCCCTTGACGAGGTTCTGCGTGTAAACGCAGGCGGCGGCGGCGCGGGTCTCGCTCTGGATATAGGCGAGGTCGTATTTCGATTTGTTCTTGCGGATGCCGCAGTGCACACCCGCCGCGGCGTATCCCTTTGCGGCGCAGACGCCGCCTTTGATCTCTTTCATTTCTTTTTCTCCTTATTGACGGGCGGGCAGCTCGACGAGCCCCGTCGTCTCTTCGCACCCGAGCATCAGGTTCATACATTGGATTGCGGCGCCCGACGCCCCCTTGCCGAGGTTGTCGAAGCGGGCGATGAGCAGCATGCGTTCATCGTTCCCGGCGACGTAAAGCTCCATACCGTCACAGCCCGCGAGCGCCCCGGCGTCGAGAAATCCGCCCTGCCGCTCGATTTCGGCGTCGAGCGGGGCGACCGTGACGAGGGCGGCGCCGGCATAGTGGGCGGCGAGCAGGTCGCGAAGATCGGCGCGGGAGAGCGGCCGGGCGAGCTGCGACGCGAAGAGCGGCACCGTCACCTCCATGCCGCAGGCGAAATCCCCCACGACGGGCGAAAAGAGCGGCGGCTGCGCAAGGCCGCAGACAACCTGCATCTCGGGCAGGTGCTTGTGGGTCTGGGTCAGGCCGTACTGGCGCGGGCTGTCGAGGGCGGCAGGGCGGTCGGCGGCTTCGTAGGCCTCGATCATGCGGCGGCCGCCGCCGGTGTAGCCGGTCAGGGAAAAGCAGGTCAGGGCGGCGTCGGCAGGCAGGACGCCCGCCGCGACGAGCGGATAGACCAGCGCGCAGAAGCCGCTGGCGTGGCAGCCCGGCACCGCCACCCGGTCGGCGGAAGCGATCGCGGCGCGGCGCGCCCCGGAGAGCTCCGGGAAGCCGTACTGCCAGCCGGGGGCAGTGCGGTGCGCCGTCGAAGCGTCGATCAGGCGGGTCTTGCTGCCCTCGGCGAGCACCACGGCCTCGCGCGCCGCCGCGTCGGGCAGGCAGAGAAAGGTGACGTCCGACGCGTGAATACAATCGCGGCGCGCCGCCGGGTCCTTGCGGGACTGCGCGTCGATGCGGATCCATTCGACGTCGGCGCGGGCGGCGATGCGCTCGTAAATGCGCAGGCCGGTGGTGCCCTCCTGCCCGTCGATATATACCTTCGTTTTCAAGGCCGAACTCCCTTTCTTCGCGCCGGTCGAACCGGCGGGATGCAATCCGTTTTGAATAAATATACATGGATTATCGCACATAAATCGCGATTTGTCAATAGTTTTTGCATATTTATTTCCGATTTCTGCATATTTTCTTTTCTGCCCAAAATCGCGCGCGGCAAAATTTCGCGCACTGGCAAAAGCGACGGGCGTCAGCGATTCCCGGCACAACGTACAGAGGGCAAGACAAGATAAGAAAAGAACCGGCCACGTAAAAAACGTCAGACCGGTTCGCTTCGTAAGGGTTGCCTGCCGCGCTATTTGCCCAGCGCGATCACGTTGGCGAGCAGCGCCAGCACGAAGAAGGCGATCGCAATGTATTTCGTCATGCCTGCCAGCTTGGCGTCGACCGTGCGGGCCTTGTTCTTGGAAAGAAAGGTGTCCGCGCCGCCCGAAATGGCGCCGTTGACGCCGGCGCGATGCCCCTGTTGCAGCAGGACGATGGCGATGATGGCGATCGAGATCAGCAGAACGGCGATGCCGATGATGATTTCAAATGCGTTCACGTTTGTTCAACCTCCGGAATTTCATTGCAACTGTAAGGAATTGTACCACACTTCCCGCCGGATTGCAAGCATTTTCTGAAATCGGCGCGGCAAACGGGCGAAAGTTACAGCAGCACGCGGTCGCCGTCCGAGGCGGTGAGCAGCTCGAAGGGCATCTCGGCGCGCACTTCCTCGAAGCCCTCGAGCTTGACGGGGAAGATATGCGTCAGGATCATGCGCGGGGTGTTCGCCATCGCCAGACGCGGCGCGACGACCTTCAGGGATTCGACGTGCGCGCACTCACAGACGACGAGGTCGTAATGCCGGCCGTCGAGAATGTCGGGGAGATCCATGAAGTTCCAGACCATGTCGCCGGTGAAGAGGATCGTCTTGCCCTCGGCTTCGACGCGGAAGGCGTGGGCGTCGGGGCAGTGGCGGGTGTCGACGGCGGTGACTTTCACGCGGTCGTCCTCGTAGACGGGACCGGTCTGATAGGTGTGGAGCTTGAGCTCCTCGGCGTTCTGCTTCGCGCGCGAGACCCAGTCGAAGACCCGATCCTTCAATTCCTCGTTCGGCAGGTAGATGTTCGTCACGGGCGGGGTGAAGTACCAGAGCGTCTGGATGTAGAACTCCGACAGACCCGCGATGTGGTCGTCGTGGGGGTGGGTGATGAAGATGCCCCGCATATCCTGGTGCCGCAGGCCGTACCGCCGGATCAGATGGGAGATCGGCGCGCCCGCGTCGATGGCATAGGCCGCGTCGCCCACCGTCAGGAAGGTCGAGGTGCAAAAACGGTTGGCTTCGGGAACCCCGTGGCTCGTACCCGCAAAAATCAGTCTCATACAATCAGCCGCCTTTCTTTTGTCGCCGTGCAAATCGCACGAAAAATGTCGCCGCGCAAGGCGCGGAAAATGGCGGACGCAGCGCGTCCGGGTTTGCCTGTCTATTATAAAACCCGCGCCGCGTTTTGTCAACCGAAAAAAGACGGTTTGCAAAATTGCGGGGCGCGGGCGCGGCTGACGGGCGAAGTTACAGCAGCACGCGGTCGCCGTCCGACGCCGCGAACAGCTCGAAGGGCAGCTCTTTGCGCACTTCCTCGAGGCCTTCGAGCATGACGGGGGCGATGTGCGTTAAAATCATGCGCGGGGTGTTTGCCATCGCGAGGCGCGGGGCGACGGCTTTCAGCGACGCGATGTGCGCGCACTCGCTGACGACGAGGTCGTAATGCCGGCCGTCGAGGATGTCGGGCAGATCCATGAAGTTCCAAACCATGTCGCCCGTGAAAAGGATGGTCTTGCCCTCCGCTTCGACCCGGAAGGCGTGGGCGTCGGGGCAGTGGCGGGTGTCGACGGCGGTGACCGAAATGCGGTCGTCCTCGTAGACGATGCCGTTTTGATAGGTGTGGAGCTTTAACTGCTCGGCGGGCTGCCCCGACCGCTTGACCCAGGTAAAGATCCGGTCTTTCACTTCCTCGTTCGGCAGGTAGATCTCGGTCACGGGCGGGGTGAAATACCAGAGCGTCTGGATACAATACTCCGGCAGGCCGTCGAAATGGTCGTCGTGGGGGTGGGTGATGAAAATGCCGCGCATCTCCTGATGCCGCAGGCCGTTGCGCAGCACAAGGTTGGAGATCGGCGCGCCCGCGTCGACGGCGTAGGCCGCGTCGCCCACCGTCAGGAAGGTCGCCGTGCAAAAACGGTCGGGTTCGGGGATGCCGTGGCTCGTGCCTGCAAAAATCAGTCTCATCGTAACAACCGCCTTTCTTTTTTGTCGCCGCGCAGGGCGCGCGGAAAATCGCAGACGCAGCGCGTCCGGGCTTGCCTGTTCATTATAAAATCCGCGGCGCATTCTGTCAACTGAAAAAACACCCTGTCGGACGGTTTTTCTTGTATTTTACCGCCGGGTGTAGTATAATAAGGAGCAGAAATCCGCACATGAGGTGATTTTCTTTGCTCGAAATATTATTCTCCGGCGGCAGCGGTCTGATCGCACGGCTCCTCGTCTACACGTTGTCCGCCGTCGTCGTCATCTTTTTCGCTTCGCCGGTGCACGAATTTGCCCACGCCTGGAGCGCCAACCGCCTCGGCGACCCGACGCCGCGCTATCAGGGGCGGCTGACGATCAACCCGCTGGCGCACATCGACTATATCGGCGCGCTGCTGATTCTGCTGTTCGGCTTCGGCTGGGCGAAGCCCGTCCCGGTCAACCCCCGCAATTTCCGCGACCCGAAGCGCGGCATGGCGCTGACGGCGGCGGCGGGGCCGATCTCGAACCTCTGCTTTGCCTTTGTCGCGCTGCTGCTCGGACAGGTCGTCTATCATCTCCTGCTTGCGTTCCTTCCCGCCACATCCGAATCATCCGCTGCCGTCATTTTTTACACCTACCATTTTTTCCAGTCCCTCGCCTCGATCAACCTGAGCCTCTGCGTTTTCAACCTTATCCCCATTCCGCCGCTCGACGGCTCCCGCATTTTAGGGCTGTTTCTGTCCGACCGCGCCTATTACCGGCTGATGCAGTACGAGCGCCAGCTCTATTTCCTCATGATCCTCCTGCTTGCGACCGGCATCGTTTCCCGGCCGCTCGGCTACGCGGTCAACGGCATTTACACCGCCCTTTACAATCTGACCGCCCTGCCCTTCCGCCTGTTTCAATGACGGGACAAGGAGTGCCCTGCCATGGATGAACCGGTGCTTTCCTATCACCTCGATCAGTTCGAGGGGCCGCTCGACCTGCTGCTCCAGCTGATCGCCCGCAACAAGCTGAATATTTACGACATCGACCTGTCGGCGCTGCTCGACCAGTACCTCGAACAGATGCACCGCATGGAGTCGGAAAATCTCGACATCGCCAGCGAATTTTTGGAGATGGCGTCGCGGCTCGTTTACCTTAAAACCGTCAGCCTGCTGCCCCGGCAGGAGGAGGCCGCCGTGCTCAAGGAAGCCCTGACGGGCGAGCTGCTCGACTACCTGCTCTGCCAGCAGATCGCGCGCAAATTAGGGGCGCGGACGGAAGGCTTCGACACCTTCGTGCGCCGCCCCGTCGTGCTGCCGGTGGACAAGACCTACCGCAACGTGCACGACCCGGCGCTGCTTTTCGACGCCTATTCCGCCGCCGTCGGGCGGGGACGGCGCCGCCTGCCGCCCCCCTCGACCGCCTTCACCCGCATCGTCGCGAAAAAGGTCGTCGCCGTTTCGACCAAGATCGTTTCGGTCATGCGCCGCCTCTGGAGCGGTGCGCCGCGCAAGCTGTCGGCGCTGTTTCAGGGGGCGAAAAGCCGCTCGGAGCTCGTCGCGACCTTCCTCGCCGTGCTGGAGCTCTGCAAGGCCAACCGCGTGGAGCTGCGCGGGGACGGCGCCGACGCCGACATCAAACTCGTGAAAGAGAGGAACCGCCCTTGACGCCCGACGAACTTTTGGCGGCCTGCGAAGCCGTTTTATTCGCCAGCGGCGAGCCCATCGCCGCCGACCGGCTGTGCGAGCTGTTCTCGCTCGAGCCCGAGACGCTGCCCCCCTTGCTGCAAACCCTCGCCGACCGGCTGGAAGCGCGCAAAAGCGGCTTGCAGCTGCTCGAGCTCGACGGCGCCTATCAGCTTGCGACCCGGTCGGAATACGCGCCCTATATCCGCGAGGCCTTCGAGCTGCGCCGCCGGACGCCCCTGTCCCAGGCCGCCCTCGAGGTGCTCGCCGTGATTGCCTACAACCAGCCCGTCACCCGCTCCTTTGTCGAGCAGGTGCGGGGCGT
>CANQSG010000098.1 GCA_947626485.1 uncultured Clostridia bacterium
ACTTCCAAGCTCTGGCCGTCCGAGTACGGCGAGGGAAAAACCATGGCGGGCATCGACAAAATGCTCTCCCGCCTGAATATCGGTTATATCGACCTGCTCCTTCTGCACCAGCAGGTGGGCGATTATATGGGCGCGTGGCGCGACATGGAAAAGGCCGTCGCACAGGGCAAGGTGCGCTCCATCGGTCTTTCCAATTTTGAATCCGAACGGCTGGAGGAAGTCTGCGAAGCGGCGGCCGTCAAGCCCGCCGCGCTGCAAGTCGAGTGCCATCCCTACTATCAGCAGAACGATCTGAAAAAGCGCGTCGCAAAATACGGCACGGTCATCGAAAGCTGGTATCCCATCGGCCACGGTGATAAGGGGCTGATCAACGAGCCGGTCTTTACCGAACTCGCGAAGAAATACGGCAAGACCAACGTGCAGATCATTCTCCGCTGGCACATTCAGGCGGGCAACGTGATCTTCCCGAAATCCACGAACCCGCAGCATATCCGGGACAACTTTGCCATTTTCGATTTCGCGCTGACCGCGGAAGAAATGGCAAAAATCGCAGCGCTTGACCGCGGCAAACGGTTCTACACGGCGACGCTCAAAGAACAAGAACGCAGCTTCCTCGCCTGGGCTCCGGCGGACTGATACCGGCATGAACTGCGAATGAAAGCAGTGAATCGATACAGCCTTTCGGTAAGATTCGACCGCTGCGCGAATAGATCCTTCCTCCCGTTTGGATGGACTTGATATCATCAAAGGTCGCAAATTTTTTTGAAGTAGAGTTTTCACAGGTTAGCATTGTCGTTTGTTCGTTGTTATTAAATCCGTAAAATCCTTGAATTTACGGACTATTTCCGAAGACGAGCCGTTATTAGCGGTTATATGGTTTTATGGGGGGGTTAATATGAAGTTCGGACGGCCTTATAAGGGAGTTTTCAAGGGAAACGAAATTGAACCAAAGCAGAAACGCAAACGGAATTGTCGATGTGTCAGACCAATAGCAGCCTGCGGATTTAAGATGAATTCGCGGGTTGCTTTTGATATCTGTATGTGGGAAGCTACCATAGATTGATAATAATGTAGATAAAGAATCAAAGAGATAGGCTCCGTAAGATAGTTCTCTCCCATCGGCTTTTGTAATCGACCGAAATGATTGGTATGTGGGATAACAATTATATTGGAGGATTACGCGATGAACAGATAAATTGTTGCTGAAAAGACGGACATTAGCTACATCCTGCAAGACAGCTACTATCTTCCTAATTTTGCATTACCCGCCGAGAAGGAACCGTCAATCAGGATTTTAGGATGCGGGCCGCCGGTGGCGACCTCAGTCGCAGGCAGAAGCACCGACTGAGGTGACAGCTGAGCCCAGACGGATGGACAACATCCGCAACAGAGCGACTGATATTGTAACCAACGATTTGATTTACAGTTATGACAGCACAGGAAATGGTGATATGGATGTGGAATACGAAAAATATGCAGATGATTATGAGGAATGAGCGAAAAGAAAAAGGCGTCGCAGCGATGCATCCTTTCCACTTTTTTGTGAACCGATCCACACTAAAAAGGAGCGCAGGGAGCGGGAGGCTTGCTTTTCCTTGGTTTTATGATATAATAAAAGAAAAGAGTTTTCCATTCCGGCGTCGATTTCCGAAAAATGAAAAAGGGCGGGCGATTTTATGAGAAAACGGGTGCTTTTTCTTGCGGTGCTTTTGCTGGCGGCGTCGCTTTGTTTCGGCGGGTGCGGGGGCGAAAAGGCGACCCCGGCTTCGGCGTTCGAATATAGCGGAAGCGAAGGAATTACGATCAAAAAATATATCGGCGACGACAAAACGGTCGTCATCCCGGAGACGATCGAGGGCAAGCCGGTGGTGTTGATCAGCACCGGCGCATTTGCCGACCGAGGCATCGAAACGATCGTCATCCCTTCCACCGTCACGTCGATCTGGAGACTTGCCTTTGCGCGCTGCACCGCTTTAAAAGAGGTGATTTTCCGCGACGGAACCGAGCGGCAGGAGATCATGGAAAGCGCGTTTGAGGACTGCACCGCGCTGACCGAGCTTCGGCTTGCCGAAAATCTGGAAAAAGTAGGGACTCGCGCGTTCGGCAACTGCAGCGCGTTGAAAAAGGTGCACATTCCGAAAAATCTCAACGAAATGGGCATGGAGGTCTTTTCCGGCTGCCCGATTGAGGCGCTGACCTTTGAGGACGGCATCCGGAAGGTCGGCACCTACGCCTCGTTTTGGAGCGCGAAATTCACCGAGCTGCACCTCCCGGCGAGCGTCGAGGAGCTCGGCGGATACGGGTTCCACAACAACGTGCAAAAGGTTTACTTTTCCGGCGACGCGCCGCAGAAGGTCGGCAAGCAGCCCTTCGGCGAAAACGCGACGATCTACTACCCGAAGGGCGCGAAGGGCTGGGACGAAACGGCGCTGAAGGACGAATACCCGTTGCAGGCGGAATGACCCGGGAGGGGAGCGATGATATGGACGAAAAAGGCGTTTTCAACGATGCCGCTTTGGGGGATGAATTTTTGTTGGTCGGTCTGGGCGGCGAAGAGATCGCCATGGTTTACAACTTGAAGCTGTTCGAGTTTTCCGAATGGGAATTTCCCACTTGATTCTCTCGCGCGGCTATGGTACAATAAAGCAAACCGATGGGGAGGAATGTCGTTATGTGGAAAAATATGTGGAAAGATTTCAAGGCCTTCGCGTTTAAGGGCAACGTCATCGATATGTCCGTCGGCGTGATCATCGGCGGCGCCTTCGGCAAGATCGTCACGTCGATGGTGAACGACCTGCTGATGCCGCTCATCGGGATCATCACCGGCGGCGTAGATTTCACGTCGCTCTCGGTCACGATCGGGGATTCGTCCATCACCTACGGCAACCTGATCCAGAACATCGTCGATTTTCTGATCGTCGCGGTCTGCATTTTCTTCTTCGTGCAGGCCATGAACAAGCTCGAAAATCACCGCAAGCGCAAGGAAGCCGCCGAGGAACCCGCGGAAGAAGCCGCCCCCGCCCCGACCGAGGCCGAGCTCCTCGCCGAAATCCGCGACCTGCTCAAAGAGCAAAAGGACGCGAAATAACCCGCGTTTGTCTACAAAAAATCCGGCTCCCTTCTTTTTCGGGAGCCGGTTTTTTGTTGCTTTAGTCAACGCAATTCAGGTCACAATGATTGCTTTGACTACCGATCCATCGGAATGGGGACGTCGTGCCAGAGGACGGGGCCGGTTTGGCGCAGCGTCGCGGGCAGGTCGAGGATGCGCTGGTTCGAGGAGCCGCGGAATTGCAGGGAGATGTCCTTCTTTTCCTCGATAAACGCGCCGTCGACCAGCACGTCGATGAGCGAGAGCATCTCGTCGGTCACCTCGCAGCGGGAGGGGCTGTCCCGCAAAAGCTCGGTCTCGAGCGTCGCGCCGGTGAAGCACCAGATCGTCTTGCCGGGCAGCAGGGCGCGCACCCGCTTTAAAAACGGGGTCAGCACCCGCTGATTTTCCGGCTCGAACGGCTCGCCGCCCAGCACCGTCAGCCCGTTGATGTAAGAGGGGGCGAGGGCGTCGAGCAGCTCCTGCTCGGTCTGGGCGGTGAAGGGGGCGCCGTACTGAAAATCCCAGGTGTCGGCGTTGAAGCAGCCCTTGCAGTGGCGGCGGCAGCCCGAGACAAAGAGCGAGACCCGCACGCCGAAGCCGTTGGCGATGTCGGTTTTTTTGATTTCTCCGTAATACACAGAATCCCTCCGAAACAGATCCGACCGCCGCGGGTCGGGGGAAAAAACGGCTTCCCGGCGGGAAGATGCCGGAAAGCCGCGCGTCGTGTGGTTGCCGGTTCGGCGTTAAAGGTGCAGCACGCGCTCGCGGATCTCCTGCGTGCGCCCCTGGTTCCAGAACTGGGTGCCGATGTAGCCGCAGGTGCGGCGGGCGACGTTCATCTTCGCCTGGTCGCGGTTGCCGCAGTTCGGGCACTCCCAGACCAGCTTGCCGTCGTCCTCGACGATGTTGATCTCGCCGTCGTAGCCGCAGATCTGGCAATAGTCGCTCTTGGTGTTGAGCTCGGCGTAGATGATGTTGTCGTAGATGAACTTCATGACCTGCAAAACGCCCTCGATGTTGTTCTGCATATTCGGCACCTCGACGTAGCTGATGGCGCCGCCGGGCGAAAGGTGCTGGAACTGCGCCTCGAAGGCCAGCTTCGTGAAGGCGTCGATCTCTTCGGTGACGTGGACATGGTAGCTGTTGGTGATATAGGCGCGGTCGGTCACGCCCTCGATCACGCCGAAGCGCTTTTGCAGGCATTTCGCGAATTTATAGGTGGTGGATTCGAGCGGCGTGCCGTAGATGGAATAGTCGATGTCCTCCGCCTTTTTCCATTCGAGGCACTTGTCGTTCATGTGCTGCATGACCTCGAGCGCGAAGGGGGTGGCGGCGGGGTCGGTGTGGCTGCGGCCGGTCATGTATTTGACGCATTCATAAAGGCCGGCATAGCCCAGTGAAATCGTGGAATAGCCGCCGTAGAGCAGGCGGTCGATGGGCTCGCCTTTTTTGAGCCGCGCCAGCGCGCCGTATTGCCAGAGGATGGGGGCGGCGTCCGAAAGGGTGCCCTTCAGGCGCTCGTGACGGCAGCGCAGCGCTCGGTGGCAGAGCTCGAGCCGCTCGTCGAAGATGGTCCAGAAGGCCTCCATATCGCCGCCCGAAGAGAGCGCCACGTCGGGCAGGTTGATGGTGACGACGCCCTGGTTGAAGCGGCCGTAATACTTGTGCTTGCCCGGCACGTAATTCCCGGCGTTGGCGACGTTGCCGGCGCCGGCGTCGGTAAAGCGGTCGGGGGTTAAGAAGGAACGGCAGCCCATGCAGGTGTAAACGTCGCCCTTGAGCTCCTTCATCTTCTTCTCGCTGATATAGTCGGGCACCATGCGCTTCGCGGTGCACTTGGCGGCGAGCTGCGTGAGGTAATAATAGGGCGAATCGGGGTGGATGTTGTCCTCCTCGAGCACGTAGATGAGCTTGGGGAAGGCGGGGGTGATCCAGACGCCCGCCTCGTTCTTGACGCCTTCATAGCGCTGTTTGAGCGATTCCTCGATGATGAGGGCGAGGTCGCGCTTTTCCTGTTCGTTCTTCGCCTCGTTGAGGTACATGAAGACGGTGACGAAGGGCGCCTGCCCGTTGGTCGTCATCAGGGTGACGACCTGATATTGGATGGTCTGCACGCCGCGCTTGATCTCGTCGAGCAGCCGGTTTTCCACGATCTGCGAGACGGTCGCCTCGTCGGGGTGGCCGTGCAGCGCCGCGATCTCGTCGAGCACCTGCTTGCGGATCTTTTCGCGCGAGATCTGGACAAAGGGCGCTAAATGCGTCAGGCTGATGCTCTGCCCGCCGTACTGGCTGCTCGCGACCTGCGCGATGATCTGGGTGGCGATGTTGCAGGCCGTCGAAAAGCTGTGCGGCTTTTCGATGAGGGTGCCGCTGATGACCGTGCCGTTCTGGAGCATATCCTCGAGGTTGACGAGGTCGCAGTTGTGCATGTGCTGGGCGTAATAGTCCATATCGTGGAAGTGCAGAATGCCCTGCTCGTGCGCCTCGACGATGTCGGGCGGCAGCAGCAGGCGGCGGGAAATGTCCTTGCTGACCTCGCCCGCCATATAGTCGCGCTGGACGCTGTTGACGGTCGGGTTCTTGTTGGAATTTTCCTGCTTGACTTCCTCGTTGTTGCACTCGATGAGGCTGAGGATCTGGTTGTCGGTCGTGTTGGATTTGCGCACCAGCGTGCGGGTGTAGCGATAGCGGATATAGCGTTTGGCGACTTCAAACGCGCCGTGCGCCATGATCTGATTCTCGACGAGATCCTGAATTTCTTCGACCGAAAGCGCCCGGGACAGCGTCTTGCAGTATTCCTCGACGTAGTTCGCAATTTCGAGGATCTGCTCCTGCGAGAGCTCTTTGGCGTTCTCGTCGGCGTTGTTCGCCTTGGTGACGGCCGCGATGATCTTCGTGATGTCAAATACCGCTTCGGAACCGTTTCTCTTGATGATTTTCATGCTGCATTCTCCCTTCTCCCGCCGCGCGTCGGGGTCGAACCCGCTGCCGGGTTTACTCGCGAGGTCTTGTCTTGCGATTGCACCGTATATCATACTACATGTTGTGGGCGTTTGTCAATACCAAATCTACATATAAGATTTTGGGCATTCGGCCGAATTCCGCAAAAGGCGCCTTTTTCGCCCCGTTTTCGCGCCGAATCGACGGCAAAATGCGGCGTGTTTTCGCCCGAATGCCGGGAAAGCGGAGCGCGGCGGAAAATTTGGGTTGCGTCGGCGGGCGCGAACCGTTATAATAAAGAAAGAAGAAAGCAAACCCGACCGGCGGGCGCGACCCTGCCGATCGGTTCGGAGGCGGATGTATGGAATTTCCGGAGATGAAGCGGGTGGTCGTCAAGGTCGGCACCTCGACGTTGACCTACGAAAACGGGCGGCCGCACCTGCGGCGCATTGACCAACTGGTGAAGGTCATTTCGGATTTAAAAAACAGCGGGCGGCAGGTCGTGCTGGTCTCGTCGGGGGCGATCGCCGTCGGCGTGAACCGGCTGGGGCTGGCGGCGCGCCCGCAGGAGACGCGGGGCAAGCAGGCCGCCGCCGCCGTCGGGCAGTGCGATCTGATGTCGCTCTACGACCGGGCGTTTTCGGAGTTCGGCTACGTCACGGCGCAGCTGCTGCTCAACCGCGACGTCGTCGACCTGCCCGAGCGCAAGACCAACGCCGTCAACACGATCGAGGCGCTGCTCGAAATGGGCGCCGTGCCCATCATCAACGAAAACGACTCGATCAGCGTGGAAGAGATCCTGTTCGGCGACAACGACAACCTTTCGGCCATCGTGGCGGCGCTCTGCGGCGCGCAGGGACTCGTAATTTTGACCGATATCGACGGGTATTACGACCGCGACCCCCGCACCGACCCCGCCGCGCGGCTCGTCGCCCGGGTTACGCGCGTGAGCGACGAGATGCTGGCGTCGGCAGGCGGCACCGGCACCAACCGGGGCACCGGCGGCATGCGCACCAAGCTGGAGGCGGCGCGCTACTGCATGGAGCGGGACATCGCCGTCGCGATTCTGGCGGGCGACCACCCGGCGCGGCTTTACGATTTATTTGACGGACGTGCCGTCGGCACGGTATTTTGCAAAGGAGAAGCAAATGACTGATTCGGTAACGACTTTGGCGCGCCGCGTCCGGGAAGCGTCGCGGGTGCTGGCGCTGGCGGACACCGCCGCGAAAAACGGGGCGCTGACCGCGATGGCGCAGGCGCTGCGCGCGCACACCGAAGAAATTCTGGCGGCAAACGCGCAGGACCTCGCGGCGGGGGCGCAGGCGGGCATGTCCCCGGCGCTGCTCGACCGGCTGCGGCTGTCGGACGAGCGGGTGCGGGACATGGCGGACGGCATTTTGACGCTCTGCGCGCTGCAAGACCCGGTCGGCGTCGAGCTCGAGGCCTTCGAGCGGCCGAACGGGCTGCATATCCGCAAGGTCAGCGTGCCGCTCGGCGTCGTCGGCATCATTTACGAAGCCCGCCCCAACGTCACGGCGGACGCCGCCGCCATCTGCCTGAAATCGGGCAACGCCGCCCTGCTGCGCGGCGGCAAGGAGGCCATCCGC
>CANQSG010000099.1 GCA_947626485.1 uncultured Clostridia bacterium
CCAAAGCAACATCGTCGAATCCATGAGCAGCGCCGGAATTAAGGAATAGGTGAGCACAATGCGAGACAACAAACGCTTTTTTAAACGGCTGCTCGCGCTGGCTGCCGCCTGTCTGCTGGCCGCCGGGAGCCTCGGCGCTTCGGCGCTCGGCACCGGCGCATCCGAGACGCCTTATTCGTCCTATACTTACTGGGAGACCTTCAGCGGGGAAGGCAAGCCCGCCTACGGCCGCGCGGTCTACGAGCCCGCCTTTTCGATCGACGCCGCCTATCTCGGGCGCGACGCGCTCGGCAAGATCAGCGACGTCTGCACCGACGAAAACGGCAGCATCTACCTGCTCGACAGCGCGCAATCCCGCATTTATATTCTGAATGCGCAGTATCAGTTACAGCGCACGCTCGAGGGCTTCACGCGCGACGGCGCGCAGGTTCGCTTCGACGAGGCCGAGGGCATTTATTGTCGCTACGGTCGGATTTACCTCTGCGATACCACCGGCGGACGGGTGCTGGTCGCCGATCCGACGGGGCGGCTGTTACAGGAGATCACGCGCCCGGCCTCGCCGCTGATCCCCGAGAATTTCCCCTACCGCCCGATCCGCGTCGCGGTCGACAGCAACCGGTATGTCTACATCCTCTGCGACGGCTCCTATTACGGCGCCCTGCTCTGCTCCGACACCGGCGAATTTCTGAACTTTTACGGCGCGAACCTGACCGAAAGCGGCGTGCTGGCGGCGCTGCAAAACCTCTGGAACAAGCTGACGATGACGAACGAGAAGCGTTCCAAAACCGCCAGCAGCATTCCGTATCAATTCAACGACCTCTATATCGACGACGCGAATTTTGTCTACACCGCGACCGGCCGCGGCGTTTCGAAAGGGCAGGTGCGCAAGCTCAGCCCCGGCGGCATCGACGTCCTGCGCGGCTCGAATCAGATTTACGGCGACGTTTCGCGCATCTGGTACTATAACGAGCAGGCCTCCATCGGCCGCATTCCCGACACCTCGAACCTCGCGGTCGACGGCGACGGCTTTCTCTACCTGCTCGACACGACCTACGGCAGAGTGTTCCTCTACGACAGCGAGAATTGCCTGCTTTCGGCCTTCGGCGGCGGCATGGGCTTCGGCGACCAGCTCGGCACCTTCCAGATGCCGGAGGCGGTCGAGCTGAACGGGTCGGACGTCCTCGTGGCGGACAGCACCAAAAACTGCGTCACCGTCTTCCGCATCACCGATTACGGCGCCCGCCTCCTGCGCGCGCGGCGCATGACGATCTCCGGACAGTACACCGAATCGCGCGGACTTTGGGAGGAGCTGCTGCGCGAGGACCGCAACTGCCAGCTCGCCTACGTCGGCCTCGCCAAGGCGGCGTATGCGGAGAAGGAATACAACCTCGCCCTGCGCTACGCGAAGCTCGGCAACGACCGCGAAATGTATTCGCAGGCCTTCAAATACATCCGCAACGACTTTGTCCGCTCGCATTTCAACTGGCTCGCCCTCGGCCTCGTCGTGCTGCTCGGCGGCACGGTGGCGCTCGTCGTGCTCTATCGGCGGCGCAGACCGGCGACGGCGACCCCCAACGTCCGGCTGCAAACGGCGCGCAGCCTGATTTTCCACCCCTTCGACAGCTTCGCGAATATCCGCTATAAAGGGTGGGGCTCGGCGCCCATCGCGCTGGCGCTGGCGGTGGCGTTCTACCTCTCGCGGGTGCTCGAGATGAACTTCGGCGGCTTCCTGTTCGCCACGCCCTCGTCCTCGCAGAGCAACGCCCTTTTCCTGCTGCTGCGCACCTTCGGCTTCATCGCCCTCTGGACGGTCGCGAACACCCTCGTGACGACCCTGATGGGCGGCCTCGGGCGCATGAAGGAGATCTTCATCACGGTCTGTTACAGCCTGATCCCGATGATGCTTTACAGCCTGCTCTACCTCGTCCTTTCCAACGTCCTCATCGCCGAGGAGGGCACGTTTTTGGGGGTCTTCTCGGTTCTCTCGATCGGGTATACGGTCGTGCTGCTGCTCGTCGGGCACATCGTGATCCACGATTTCAGCTTCTCGAAAACGATATTGTCCTTCGTGCTGACGCTGCTCGCGATCGCCATTCTCATCTTTTTCCTCTTCATCTTCGTGATTTTGGTGCAGCAGCTCGCCGGGTTCCTCCAGACGCTGCTGCTCGAAGCGCGTCGCTACTAAAGGAGTGGGTCGATGAAAAAACGAATGCAACAAAGCGTCTTAAGCCTGCTCTGTCTGGCGCTCGCCTGCGCGGTCGGCTGCGGCGCGCCGAAAACGGCGGAGACGCCGCCCTATACGCTGCGCAATTCCCCCGGCGAGAGCGGCACCGTCGCCGAAAACGACCGTTACGCCCTGCAATTTGACGGCGAGCGGGCGGGCGTGATCCTGCTCGACAAGGCGACCGGCAACCGCTTCGGCACGACCCCCGCCGCCGCGCAGGAGACGCTTCTCGACGAGTTCGGCATGCCGATCAAGAACCAGCCGAAGGTCGATTCGCCCCTGCTGCTCGATTACATCGAGTCCGCGACCGGCACCGTCACCTCCGCGCTGTCCTATACCGACTCCGTGCTGGCGGGGAATTACGCCGTCGAACCGCTGACCGACGGCGTGCGGGTGACCTATTGCTTCGACAAAGCCGAGATCGCGATTCCGGTGGAGTACACGTTAAGCGAGCGCGGCCTGACGATCGCGATCGACCCGAACGAGATCGAGGAGGGGGAGAACCCGCTTTACCGGCTCAGCGTCGCCCCGATGCTCTGCTCGATTTCCAACGATTCGCCCGACGGTTACCTCTTCGTCCCCTCGGGCTCGGGCGGCCTGATTTACCCGCGCAACACCGAATCCGCCGTCGGCCTGACCTATGAGGCGGAATTTTACGGCGACGACCCGATGATCTCCCCGCGCTATCAGACGCAGCTCACCCTGCGGCAGGCCTGCCGTCTGCCGGTCTTCGGCGCGGCGGAAGGAAATACCGCGATCTGCGCCGTCGTCGAGCAGGGGGCGGAGGCCGCCCTCGTCTCGGCACAGACCGGCGTGCGCCGCCTCGGGTACACCTCGGTTTGCGCGGTCTGGCGGCTGCGCTCCTATCAGAACATCATCCAGCGCGTCGGGCTCGCGACGCCGACCGAACGGCAGTATTACGCCGCTGACAAGACGACCCACCCGCTGCGCATCACCTACACGCCGCTCTCCGGCGAGGCCGCCGGGTATGACGGCATGGCGCGCTGCTACCGGGATTATCTGCGCGACAACGGCATGCAGCCGACCGCCGAGAAAAACCGCATTCTCTCGTTGCAGCTGCTCGGCGCCGTGCGCGTGCAGGAGACCTTCCTCGGCATCCCTTACCGCAAGCTGCTGCCCGTCACGACGCTGTCGCAGGCGACGCAGATCGTCTCTCAGATCGCAGAGCAGGTCGGGCAGCCCTTCGACGTGCTGCTGACCGGCTTCGGCGGATCGGGCATCTCGCCGGGCAAGACGTCTGCCAACCGCCTGGCGGGCAAGCTCGGCGGCGCGAAGCAGGCGCGCGCCCTTTCCGACGCCGTCGCCGCGCTGGGCGGCCGGCTCTATCTCGATTACGAGGTCGTCACCGACACCTCGTCGGGCGGCTCGGCGCTGGCGGCCGACGGCAACCGCTTAAAATTGTACGGGCTGAATATCTGGTCGCGCATGAAGGATTCCGCCGCCATCTCCTATTATCTGAACCGCCGCGCCGACCTGCCGGGTTACGTCGAGCAGGCGACGGCGAACGCGACGAAGCTCGGCCTTTCGGGCATTTCGCTCGACACCCTCTCCACCACGGCGTATTCCGATTACAGCGACCCGCGCACCTATAGCAAGGGCGCCGCCGCCGAGGATTTCGCGGCGATGGCGGCCTCCTGCCGGGCGGCGGGCTTGCGGCTCGCGACGGGCGAGGCCAACGCTTACGCCGCCGCGCTTGCCGATCACATTTTCGGGGCGCCGATGCAAGCCGACGCGTCCGATCTCATCGCGGAGGAAGTGCCATTTTATCAGCTCGTTTTTCGCGACACCGCCCGCCTTTCGACCCCCGCCGTCAACGCCGCGTCCGACCCGCAGCGCATGGTTTTAAAGGCCGCCGAAACGGGCGTCGGCCTCGGCTACACGCTTTACAACACGTTCGACAAGCGCCTGTTTTTCCTCGAAGAGACGGCATTCTTCGGCGGCGAATACGCCTCCGTCCGCGACGCGCTGGCGCAGACGGTGACAGAATACGCCCCCTGCTTCGCCGCGGTGGGCGACGCCGCGATCGTGAAAAATGAAGTCCTGCAAAAGGACGTCCACCGCACCGTTTTCGCCAACGGCACGGCGGTTTATGTGAATTACAGCGACGCCGATTTTGCTTCCCCGGCGGGCACCGTCCCGGCGAAAAGCTATCGCTTCGGCGCGGAGGTGACAGAATGAAACGCAAAAAACAGGGCGGCATCGAGGCCTTGAAAAGCCGGTACGGCGTGTATTTCGTGCTGCCGTGGTGCATCGGGCTCGTCATCTTCTTCGTCATCCCGCTGCTGCAATCGATCTACGATTCCTTCGCCGACGTCTCGATTCAGGCCGAGGGGCTGCAAGCGACCTTCGTCGGCTTGGAAAATTACCGCTACATCTTCACGGGCGACGCGAAGTACACCCAGAACATCGGCGAGGCGCTCAGCTCCTTCGCCTACTCCTTCCCGCTGATCATCGTGCTGAGCCTCGTGCTCGCCGTCGTGCTCAACGGCCGGTTTCACGGCAGGACCTTTTACCGTTCGCTCTATTTTACGCCGGTCATCATCGCGAGCGGCTCGGTCATCACCCTGCTGCTGACGATCTCGACGACCGACGTCGATTCGATGGGCGGCTCGGGCTCGCTCGCGCAGGTCATCCGGGTCGACGACGTGCTCGATATGCTCGGCCTGCCGACCGCGATTTCGACCTATCTGAACATCGCGGTCAGCTCGATCATGAACCTGCTGTGGAAATGCGGCATTCAGATCGTCCTCTTCATCGCCGGCATGCAGTCGGTGCCCGAGCTCTATTATGAGGTGGCGCGGGTCGAGGGCGCGACGACGTGGGAGACCTTCTGGTTTGTGACCGTCCCGTCGCTGCTGCGGGTGCTGCTGCTCGTCGCGGTCTTTACCGCCATCGAGCTCATGACCGACGCCGGCAACGCCGTGATGCGCGGCGCCTACACCTTCCTCGAATCCCAGCGGTACGGCGTCGGCAACGCGATGCTGTGGTTCTATTTCGTGGTCGTTTCGCTGATTCTCGGCGTCGTTCTGCTGCTGTTCTCGGCGGCGAGTCGGAGGTGGAGCGAATGAGTGAACAGACAAGACTTCTCTCCGCCGACGAGGTGGCGCTCCTGCGCCGCCGCGCCCGGGCGAAAAAGACGACGAAATCCCTGCTGCTGTCGGCGCTGCGGCACGTCTTCCTCATCTCGATCGCCTACGTGCTGCTCTACCCCCTCTTTTTCATGCTTTCGACCTCGATCAAGGGGACGGCGGACTTTACGAATCCGTCGGTCGTCTGGCTGCCCCACGCGATCAGCGCGGAGGGCTTCCGGCTGGCGATCGACTGTTTGAATTACGGCGTCGCCGCCCTCTCCACGGTGAAATACGAGATCGTCAGCGCCCTGCTCGAGGTCGCGAGCTGCGCCCTCGCCGCCTACGGCCTCGCGCGCTACCGCTTCCGGGGCAAAAAAATCCTGATGGTGATGCTCATTTTGACGATCCTCGTGCCCGAGCAAATGACGATCGTCCCGAAGGTCGTCAACTATTCGCAGCTCGATTTCCTCGGCATCATCGGCCTTATCAATCGGCTTTTCGGCACGCAAATTCGCATCAACATCCTCAACACCGGCCTTTGCTTCTGGCTGCCGAGCCTCTTTGGCGTCGGGCTGCGATCGGGCGTGATGATCTACATTTACATTCAGTTTTTCAAGGGGCTGCCCAAGGAGCTGGAGGAAGCGGCGTGGATCGACGGCGCGACGCCGCTGAAGACCTTCCTGCGCATCGTCATCCCGTCCTCCACCGTCGTGATCTTCACCGTCACGATCTTCTCGGTGATTTGGCACTATAACGATTATTACCTCGCCGTCATGTACATCAACCGCGACTACCCGCTCGCGGTCGGGCTGACCCAGATCCAGTCGATCCTGACGACCCGCGGCTACTGGGATATCTTCGGCATCAGCATGTCGGCGACGATGGCGGCCTGCGTCCTGTTCGTGGCTCCGATGCTGATCCTGTACATCCTGCTCCAACGCAAATTCATCCAAAGCATCGACAAAATCGGCATCACCGGATAATCACATTAGGAGGTAATTCTGATGAAAAAGCGACTGGCAATCCTTCTCGCCTGCGCGGTGCTGGCGGTCTTCCCGGCGACGACGGCCTTTGCGCAGGGAAGCGACGGCGACGACGGCGAATTCGATTTCAGCGATATGTTCGCGGTCGGCGACGTCGACTGCAACGGCGTCGTGAACACGACGGATCGCGCGCTGCTGCGCAAGACGATCCTCGGGCTCTACGTCCCAAAAAACGAGAGCAAGGCCGACGTCAACGGCAGCAAAACGGTCGACGTCTGCGACCTCGTCATGCTCAACCGCCAGCTCTCGGCGTAAATTCCCACGCAAAAAACCGGCAGTCCGAAACGGGTTGCCGGTTTTTGTGCTGCTATTCAAACCGAAAAATCGGATCATATTCCGTCCTCCCGGCGGCAAACGCGCAACGCCCCACCTCGACGAAGCCCGACTTACGCGCCGAAACCGGGGCAGGCGGAAAAAAGATCGATTCTTTTAGAATTTGCTTGACAAATACGCATTAAAGGCGTATGATAGAATGTGCGGGGGCGGGTGATACTATTGAAGCGGACGGATTTAATTAAAATCCTCGAGAAAAACGGTTGGTATCTGAAAAGAAACGGCGGGGGACATGACATCTACACAAACGGAACCGAATGCGAAACGATCCCGCGACACAGCGAGATCAAAGAAAATCTGGCAAAGGCAATTCTGAAACGGCGGGGGCTGAAATAAGCCCCCTATCGTCCCTGATTTCTAATATATAGAATCATATAAAAGTGTTTTGTGGAGGAAATTATGAAAAATTCTTATCCGATTTTATTGACACCGGAAAAAAAGGGCTATACGGTATTTATACCGGATTTTGAAATCAACACGCAAGGGGATAGCTTGACGGAAGCGATCGAAATGGCGCGAGATGCGATCGGGCTCATGGGCATCGATATGGAGGACGACGGGAAACCGCTCCCGGCGGCGTCCGATGCGAAGGATATCGTCCCGGCGGAAGGGGAAATCGTTTCGCTTGTCGACGTGGATTTCGCGGAATATCGCCGGAAAAACGAGCTGCGCGTCGTCAAGAAAAATTGCACGGTGCCGAGTTGGCTGTGCTATGAAGCGGAAAAGGCAAACCTGAACTTTTCGGCAGTCCTGCAAAAGGCGTTGAAGCGGGAGCTGCACATCGCCGACCGATGAATTTGCACCCGCCTGTCGGGTGACGCCGAAGTTCGGCATAAAAAAACCGGCGACCCAAACGGATCGTCGGTTTTTTGGTGGAGATAAGCGGGATCGAACCGCTGACCTCTTGAATGCCATTCAAGCGCTCTCCCAGCTGAGCTATACCC
>CANQSG010000100.1 GCA_947626485.1 uncultured Clostridia bacterium
CCTGCTCGCCGCCCTTGCCGCGCTGCTCGCCCTGCATTTTTGCACGGCGCGCGCCGGTGCGCGCCCGAAGCGTGACGCGCTCACGCCGCAGCAGCGCGAGGCGTTTTTACAGCAGCTCGGCTTTGCGGTCTCGGAGGCCGACGCGCAGGTGCGCACCCTGACGATCCCCGAGACCTTCAACGACGTCTACGCGGCCTATAACGCGCTGCAACGGGAGGCGGGCTACGACCTGACGCCCTACCGCGGCAAAACCGTCACCCAATACACCTATCCCGTCCCGTCCGCGTCTGAAGAGAGAGACGTGCACCTGCTCGTCCTCGACGGCGCGGTCATCGGCGGCGACGTCTGTTCGCCGGCGCTCGACGGGTCGATGGCGCCGCTTTGTCGGCAGGAGGGAACCGATGGCAACCCAACGCCTGGATAAATTCCTCGCCACGCAGGGCGGCCTGACCCGCTCCGCCGCCAAACAGGCCATCCGCGCCGGACAGGCCCTCGTCGACGGCGACCCGGCGCGCGACCCGGCGCAGAAGATTGACCCGCTGATACAGGAGATCATCCTCGACGGCGCGCAGGTCGTCTACCGCGAATTTTTGTATCTGATGCTTCACAAGCCCGCCGGCGTCCTGACCGCGACGACCGACCGCACCCGGCAGACGGTGCTCGACCTCGTCCCGCCGCCCCTTCGCCGCCCCGGCCTGTCTCCCGTCGGACGGCTCGACCGGGACACCACCGGCCTGCTGCTGCTCACCGACGACGGCGATTTCGCCCACCGCCTGATCTCGCCGAAAAGCGGCGTCGAAAAATGCTACCTCGCCACCGTCGACGCCGACCTCGACGCGTCGCAGCCCGCCCGCTTCGCTGCAGGCGTCACGCTGGCGGACGGCACCCGCTGCCGTCCTTCGAGGCTCGAGATCGTCTCGCCCCGCCTTGCGCGCATCACGGTCTGCGAAGGGAAGTACCACCAGATCAAACGCATGCTCGGCGCCGTCGGCTACGGGGTTGACGCGCTGCACCGAATCCGCGTCGGCGGCCTCGAATTGCCGCCCGATCTCGCCCCCGGAAGCTGTCGTCTGCTGACGGAAAAAGACCGAAAAAATGCGGAAAAACCGGGCTTTTATGAATTTTAGACAATTCAAAAAACAGAAGTTTGGATATTTACATTATAGTAATTTCGGGCGAGGTTTGTTATAATAGGAAACACCGATAATGGCTTTTTGCTGTGTTCGAAATTAGGAGGTTCATGTACTATGGCAGGATTATCTCTTCGCGGCGTCTACAAAAAATACCCCGGCGGCGTGACCGCGGTTTCCGACTTCAATCTGGAAATCAAAGACAAGGAATTCATCATTCTCGTCGGCCCTTCCGGCTGCGGTAAATCTACGACGCTTCGTATGGTTGCCGGCCTGGAAGAAATCACCGACGGCGAGATCTACATCGGCGACCGTCTCGTGAACGACGTCGCGCCGAAGGATCGCGATATTGCCATGGTGTTCCAGAACTATGCGCTGTATCCGCACATGACGGTCTTCGATAATATGGCGTTCGGCCTGAAGCTGCGCAAGACCCCGAAGGACGAGATCCGCCGCCGCGTCGAAGAGGCCGCCCGCATCCTCGACATTTCGCACCTGCTCGAGCGCAAGCCGAAGGCGTTGTCCGGCGGTCAGCGGCAGCGTGTCGCCCTGGGGCGTGCCATCGTCCGCGAACCGAAGGTCTTCCTGCTCGACGAACCGCTCTCCAACTTGGATGCGAAGCTGCGCGCCCAGATGCGTACCGAGATCTCCAAGCTGCATCAGCGCCTCGGCACCACGTTTATCTACGTTACCCACGACCAGACCGAAGCTATGACGATGGGTACCCGTATCGTCGTCATGAAGGACGGCTTCATTCAGCAGGTCGACACGCCGCAGAAACTCTATGAGCTGCCCTGCAACCTCTTCGTCGCTGGCTTCATCGGCTCGCCGCAGATGAACTTCATCGAGGCGAAGCTCCTGCGCGAGGGCGACACCTTCTTTGTCGAATTCGGCTCGGAGGACACCAAGACCCGCGCCGGCGTCAAATACAAAATCAGACTGCCCGAGTCGAAGAACAAGAATGACGCCCTCGTTCCTTACGTCGACAAGGAAGTCATCATGGGCATCCGTCCGGAGCACGTGCATGACGAGGCCAACTTCCTTTCTTCGATGCCCGACGGTATCGTCGAGGCCAACGTCGAGGTCACCGAGCTCATGGGCGCCGAGACCTATCTGTATATGAACTGCGAAGGTCAGAGCATCAATGCGCGCGTCGATCCCTCCTCGACCGCTAAGCCGGGCGACAAGATCCAGATCACGATCGACCCGTCCAAAATCCACATCTTTGATAAGGAAACCGAAGTCACGATTTGCAACTGATAAATCGGTCGGACCCGGGCAACCCCCGGGTCTTTTTTCTTATATTCGCCCATTTTCCCGCGTTTTGCGGGCGCGTTTGCCGAACGTCCGCCGAAAATGTAATCAAATTGTTACATTTTCCGAAAATAGCTTGCAAAATCGGCGCGTTCCGTATATAATGGAAACAGGTTTTTTGCACACGGCTGCAACGAATAAATCGGAAAGAAGAGGATGTCAATGCCAAACCGCTTATTTCAGGGAATCATTCAGCAAATGAAGGAGACGATCGACCATCTGATCGGCGTCGTCGACACAAATAACACCATCATCGCCTGCAGCGAGCTCGGCCGAATCGGGGAGACCGTCGACCTGGAAAGCCCCTCGTCCGGGCTGCATCCCGACTGCTTCGTCCGCAACAACTGCACCTACAAAGCCTTCGGCTCGGAGGAGCGCGCGGACTATTACGTCTTTGTCGAGGGCAACGACCCGCAGATCGAAACCTACTGCTCCGTCCTCGCGGTCGCCCTTTCGAATATCAAGTTCTATTACGACGAGAAATACGATCGCCGCAATTTCATCAAGAACATCATCCTCGACAATATCCTGCCGGGCGACATTTATCTGAAAGCGCGCGAGCTGCATTTTAACAGCGACGTCGCCCGCACCGTCATTTTAGTCCGCACCGTCGAGCCCAACGACATTTCGGTTTATGACGTCCTGCAAAACTTCTTCCCGGACAAGACCAAGGACTTCCTCATCAGCATCAACGAAACCGATATCGCCCTCGTCAAGGAGACCAAGCGCAACATCGAACCGCAGCACCTGCTGCAGCTCGCCGGCTCGATTGTCGACACCCTCTCCGGCGAGTTCTACACCCACGTCGTCGTCGGCATCGGCACGACCGTCTCGGGGCTCAAAGACCTCGCTCGCTCCTTCAAAGAGGCGCAGACTGCCCTCGAGGTCGGCAAGGTGTTCGACACCGAAAAGGCCATCGTCAGCTATGACAACCTCGGCATCGCCCGCCTGATTTATCAGCTTCCGACGACGCTGTGCGAGACCTTCCTGCGCGAGATCTTCAAGCGCGGCCCGATCGAGAGCCTCGATCAGGAGACCCTCTTCACGATCCAGCGCTTCTTCGAAAACAATCTGAACGTGTCGGAGACCTCCCGCAAGCTCTTCGTCCACCGCAACACGCTGGTTTACCGCCTCGAAAAGATCAAGAAGATTACCGGCCTCGACCTGCGCGAATTTGACCATGCGATCGTCTTTAAGATCGCCCTGATGGTGAAAAAATACTTAAAGGCCAATCCGGTCAAATATTAAGCAAAGCGAGTGAGAACCATTAACGAAGCCGCCTTTCTCCCGACGGATTTGCCTGTCCAGACGCCGCCGGAACCCATCATTGAATTCAAGGGCGTTTCCAAAACCTACGTCACCGGCACACACGCCCTGCGCGACGTCAACGTCACGATCCGCCGCGGCGAATTCGTCTTCGTCGTCGGTGCCTCCGGCGCCGGAAAGAGCACCTTCATGAAGCTCATCATGCGGGAGGAAAAAGCCAACACCGGCGATATCATCGTCAACCGCTTTTCGCTCAGCCGGATGCCGAAAAAACAGATTCCGATGCTGCGCCGCACCATGGGCATCGTCTTTCAGGATTTCCGCCTGATCGAGTCCATGACGGTCTTTGACAACGTCGCCTTCGCCATGCACGTCACCGGCGCCGGCAACCGCGAGATTCGAAAAGAGGTCTCCCGCGTGCTCAGCCAGGTCGGTCTCGGCAACAAGGCGCGGTCAAAGCCGCTCGAGCTTTCGGGCGGCGAGCAGCAGCGCGTCGGTCTGGCGCGCGCCCTCGTCAACCGTCCCGACCTCATCATCGCGGACGAGCCCACCGGAAACGTCGACCCGAACATGTCTTACGAGATCGTCGCCCTGCTCAGCGAAATCAACCAGCGGGGAACGACCATCTTGATGGTGACGCACGATCACAACCTCGTGCGCGATTTTCATCACCGCGTCATTATGCTGGAAGACGGTCAAATCGTTGCGGATAACGCGGAAGGGGCTGTCTTATGAAGCTGCGCAGTGTCAAATACCTGACCGGGGAGGGCGTCAAAAGCATCTGGGCGAACCGCCTGATGTCGATTGCCTCCATCGGCGTCCTCATCGCCTGCATGACCCTCATCGGCCTCGCGGTGCTCCTGACGAGCAACGTCAACCAGGCGATGAACAATCTCGAAACCGAAAACGTGATCATGGTCTATTTCAACGACCGCAACTCCGTCCTCTACGGCGATTCCGAAACCCTCTCCTCCGCCCTCGCCGCCGCGAACAGCTCCGGCGACGCGTCGGGCACGGCGTCGACCGCCTCCGGCAGTACATCGAGCACCGCCTCGACCACGGCGTCGAGCACCGCCTCGACCGCCGCGACGACCGACCGGTATCAGATCCCCGAGAGCGCCTACCTCATCCACAACGAGGACGAGGCCAAGGCGGTCTGCGAGGAGATCCGCAAGCTCGACAACATCCATAACGTCGAATTCATCTCGAGCGCGCAGGGGCTGCAAAACGCCAAGGAAACCGTCAGCGACGGGGGACTGACGACCCTGCTCGACGAGGACAACCCCATTTCGCACGGCGCGAAGGTCACGCTGACCGACCTTTCCCGCTTTGACGAGACCGTCGCGAGCATCCGCAGTGTGAAGGGCGTCGATAAGGTCTATACCGTTCGCAACCTCGCCCAGACCATCACCACGATCAAAAACGTCGTCGGCAACGCCGGCGTTTGGATCATCGCCATCCTGCTGATAATCGCGCTCGTCATCGTCTCCAACACCATCCGCGTCACGATGTACAACCGCAAGCTCGAGATCGGCATCATGAAAGCGGTCGGCGCGACGAACGCCTTTATCCGCTTCCCGTTCCTGATCGAGGGCGTCACGCTGGGGCTGATTTCCGCCCTGCTTTCCGAGGGCGTCGTCTACTTCTGCTACCGCATTGCGGCGGAAGGGCTGAAATCCCAGTTCGGCGGCGGCATGATCCGCTTTTCCGCGATGGCTTGGCAGCTGCTCGGCATCTTCGCCGTCATCGGCGTGCTCGCCGGGACGGTCGGCAGTCTCATCATGATCAGCAAATATCTTCGCAAAGAGGGCAGCGAGTTCCGCGCGATTTGACGCGCGACGCTGCGAGCTCAAAGGAAAGGAGTCTTTCGATTTGAAACGGAAATTCCGCCTGCGCAGGGGGCTTTGCATCCTGCTCTGCCTTGTGACGGCGCTCGGCTTCTCGACCGTCGGCGCCATGGCGAAGACCGCGTCGCAGCTCAACAGCGAGATCGCCGCGCTGCAACAGAAGTCGAGCCAGTATCAGCAGGAGCTGAAAGAGCTGAAGGCGAAAAAGGCCGATCAGCAGCAGATTCAAAAGAAGCTGCAACAGCAGATCGACAACACACAGGCCATGATCACCCTCTGCACGAATAAGATCGCGACCTACACCGCCGAGATCGCCAAGAGCGAGGCGGAGATCGAGAAAAAGACACAGGAGATGGAGGAGCAGAAGTTCCTCTTCCGCCAGCGCATCCGCTCGATCTACATGACGAACACGAATTCGACGCTGCTCGTCCTCCTCGGCTCGAAGGATCTTTCCGATTACCTCGCCCGCAGCGAGGTCATGACGAAAATCTCCGCCCACGATTCCCGCCTCGTCGACGATATCAAGCAGGCGATGCACGAGATCGAGGTCAAAAAGGCCGAGATCGAGGAGAAATCCCGCGCGCAGGTCGAATTAAAGCAGACCCTTTCTCAGCAGCGCGCCAACCTGCAAAGCCAGATGAACGAGATCAATTCGGTGATCCGCTCCCTCAACGCCGACCAGAGCAACGTGCAGGGCGAGATCAACGATATTTCCAAGAACATTAAGGCGCTGCAAAATGAGCTGAGCTCCATTTCCAACCAGTCGAGCGTCGTCTACGACGGCAGCCAGTTCACCTGGCCGGTTCCGGGCATTTACCGCGTCGTTTCCGGCTTCGGCGGGCGCAGCGGCGGCAACCATTACGGCATCGACATTTCCGCCTCCGGCATCATGGGACACGTCATCGTCGCGGCGGCGGACGGGGTCGTGCTCGTCTCAAAAAACCCCTGCACCCATAATTACGGCAAAAGCGGCAGCTGCGGCTGCGGCGGCGGTTACGGCAACTACGTCATGATCGACCACGGCAATTATCAGGGCTCGGTCTACCGCACGCTGTACGGCCACATGACCCGCACGGCCTGCTCGGTCGGCCAACACGTCAAGAAGGGACAGGTCATCGGCTACGTCGGCACGACCGGCTGGTCGACCGGCCCGCACCTGCATTTCGAGGTCATCGTCAACGGCGCGAAGCGCAACCCGATGAACTTCTTCAACAAAGTAAAATAATCGTTTTTCAAACCGCGGAGGGCAGGCCGCTCGCGCTGCCTTCCGCTCTTTTTTTGGAGATGAAGTCGAGTGAAACGGCAATCGCAATTTTCCGCGCCCTCGGAATCCGCACCCGTCGGCGCGCTCGTCCGCCGACGCAGGATCCGCACCCGCCGAATCTTGCTGCTCTGTGGCGTCGCGCTGATCTCCGCCTCCCTGACCGCGCTGATCTTTACCCTGATTTTCCTGCGCGGCAGCGCGTGGTATGCGAAATTCTCCGCGATCGACCGCCTCGTCCGCGAAAATTTTTACGGCGAGGTCGACGATAAGGCGCTGGACGAAGCCCTCTTTTCCGGCTATCTGCGCGGCCTCGGTGACCGCTACGCGACCTATTACACCCCGACGGAAAACCAGACGACCAGCGCGCAGCGCAGGGGAGAGGCGGCGGGCGTCGGCGTCACGGTGACCGAACACCCCGACAACGGCTCGGTCTACCTGCTGCGGGTTTACGACGGCGCCCCCGCCGCGCAGGCGGGTCTGCGACCCGGCGACTGCATTACGGCGGTCGACGGCGAGACGGTCGAATCGCTCGGGTACGACGCGGCGGTCGACCGCCTGCGGGGCAAAGCGGGCGAGACGGTGCAGATCACGTATAGCCGCGACGGGCAGAGTCAGACCGTCGCCGTGACCCGCGCGGCTTACGAGACTCAGTCGGTCTTCGCCCGCGCCATCGGCGATTACGGCTACCTCGAGATCACCGCCTTCAACGCCGCGACCGTCGATCAGTTCAAAACCGCGGTCGACGCCTTCGTCGAGCAGGGCGTCAAGGGACTGATTTTCGACCTGC
>CANQSG010000101.1 GCA_947626485.1 uncultured Clostridia bacterium
TCGCCTATATCCGCTGGCTCGACGAGACCCCGACCTGCTCCTTCGGCAAATTCCTCGACGAGGCGCAATTACAGGCGATCCTCACCCGCACCGGCGCCGAACGGGGCGACGTCGTCTTTTTCGTCGCCGACCGCAAAAAGACGGTGCTTTCGGTGCTCGGCGCGCTGCGCCAGACCGTCGCCCGCCGCCTCGGGCAGATCCCCGACGAATTCCGCTTTCTGTGGATCACGAAATTCCCGTTTTTCGAATACGACGAGACGCTGGGGCAGTACGTCGCGATGCACCACCCCTTCACCGCGCCGATGGACGAATGCCTCGACGCGCTCGACACCGCCCCCGATCAGGTCTTCGCCAAGGCGTTCGACCTCGTGCTCAACGGGGTGGAGCTCTCCTCCGGCTCGATCCGCATCACCGACCCCGAGCTGCAAAAGCGGATGTTCCTCGCGCTGGGACTCAGCGACGAGGAGGCGCGCGAAAAGTTCGGCTTCCTCATCGACGCCTATCGCTACGGCGCCCCGCCCCACGGCGGCGTCGGCTTGGGACTCGACCGCCTGACGATGCTCATGACCGGCAGCGATTCCATCCGCGAGGTCACCGCCTTCCCCAAGGTCGCGACCTCGAGCGAGCCGATGAGCGGCGCCCCCGCCCCCGTCGACGACGCCCAGCTCGCCGAGCTTTCGATCGCGCTGACAAAAAAAGAACCGTCCGACCCCGAAAAAGCCTGACGCCGCAAAATTCGCGGTTGACTTTTGCGGGAAAGATTGGTATAATACAAGTTGCTATTGACAAAACTGACGTCGGATAGCTCCTTGTTCTGCCCTTCGCGGCAGGGCCAAATGTCCAAAAGGAGGTGCAACAAGCAATGATTACCAACAAGTACGAAGCGGCGATGGTTTATTCCGTTGCCGGCGGCGAGGAAGCCGCACAGGCGCTGGCCGAAAAGTTCAAAGCGCTCGTCGAAGAACACGGTACCATTGAGAACGTTGACGATTGGGGTAAACGCCGCCTGGCGTATCCCATCAACGACGAACCCGATGGGTACTATGTCTTCACCGTCTTCACGAGCGGCCCGGATTTCCCGGCAGAGTTCGAGCGCGTCGCCAAGATCACCGACGGTGTTCTGCGTGCGATGGTCGTGAAAAAGTAAGGAGGCGCGGCAAGTATGTTCAATTTGGTTGTCCTGACCGGCCGACTGACGGCCGACCCCGAGCTGCGGTACACGAACGGAAACATTCCGGTCACGTCCTTTTGTATCGCGGTCGACCGACGCTACCGCTCCGGGGAAGAGCGGCAGGCGGATTTCATCAACATCGTCGCCTGGAGACAGACGGCGGAATTCGTCTCGAAATACTTCTCCAAAGGCAGTCTGATCGGCATTGAAGGCTCGATCCAGACCCGCAAATACGTCGAAAAAGATACCGGGAAAAACCGGACTGCGTTCGAGGTTGTCGCGAACAACGTGCAGTTTGTGGAGTCCCGCCGGGATAACAACGCCGGCGGCCAGCCCGCGGCGGCGCAGCCCCAGCCCCAACAGCAGGCGGCGCCCGCTTCCTTCAGCAACAGCGGCAGCGACGCATTCTCGGAAATTGTCTCGGATGACGATTTGCCCTTCTGATTTTTGAAACAAAGGAGGCATTTTCATGGAAAGAACAGATCGTCCGGCGCGCAGAAAGCCCCGCAAAAAGGTTTGCCATTTCTGCGTCGACCGGGTGGAAGAAATCGATTACAAGGACGTTGCGCGTCTGCGCAAGTTCGTTTCGGAGCGTGCAAAGATCCTGCCGCGCCGTGCGACCGGCACCTGTGCGAGACATCAGCGCGAGCTGACCACCGCCATCAAACGCGCCCGCCAAATCGCTTTGCTCCCCTACGTGAGCGACTAAGAGCCGCGCGCCGACGAAAGTCGGCGCGCTTTTTTTTAACGGAAGACAGAAAAAGCCGCCGTCGGGGGACGGCGGCTTTTTGGTTGGCGGTCAGCGCTGCACGACGAGCTCGTCGTAGAGGTGCAGGCGGCAGCCGTAGGCCGCGTTGGGCGCGAATTGCCGTAACTGGTCGGCGGTCGCGTGCAGGGTGAAACAGCGGTGGTGTTGCGACCCGTCGAAATAATCCTCCATGGCGACGGTGTAGCCGCGCGCTTGTCTTTCACCTCTTAAACGCACGAGCGCCCGGTTTTTCTCAGTCGATTCAAAAAAGCAGACCTCGCTGACGGGCAGCGGAGTCTGCTTTTGTTTTGACGTCGAAAAATCTTCAGTCGTCTAAAATCCCGAAAGCGCGCTCTAATCGGTCTTCGGCGTTGTCGAGCCTGTCCTCGAGGGCGTCGAGCTTGCGTTCGAGGGCGCGGTAATCGTCCCGCGAGAGGGAGCCGGCGCGGTATTGCTGCTCGAAGACATCCTCTTGTGCGTCGAGGCTGCGCTCGATCTCGTCGCACTGCTGACGCAGCTTGAAATAGGCCTCCAGATCGCCGCTCTGCGCGGCGGAAGCCGTCTGCGCGCTCTTTTCAAAGGCCTCGACCTGCTTCGTCAGGTCGGAAACGGCGCGGTCGGTCGCCTGCGCGGACGCGGCGCCCTGCGACGCCGTCGTTTCGGACGCCGACGAGGAGCTCGGCGCGCCGGTGCTGTCGGTGCTTGCCGTGTCGCCCGAGGCGGCGCCCGCCTGCATCAGGCTCGAGAGCTGCTGTTGTAGATCGCTGATCTGCTGCCGAAGGGAATCGTCGCCGTTCTGACAGCCGCAAAGCCCGGCCGTCAGGAGCAGCGCGGCAAAAAGGGAAAGCCATTTTTTCATCTTCCGCCACTCCTTACAACTGAATTGCGAATTTTTTCTTTATTATATCACGCATCATTTTAAAATGCAAGTATGGCAAAAGCCCGCCTGTTCGGCGGGCGTTGCGGGTGTTACAGGCGGCACTTGCCGGATTCGAGCAGCAGGCGGATGAAGAGCCCGCCCTGCACCGTGCGGTGTTGGAAGGAGATTTGCAGCGCGGTGACGGTCGAGAACCAGTCGGTCATCGGTACGCGGGAGGTCGAGTAGTGATAAGCGCGCCAGAGCGCGTCGACCATCCGGCGGAAGAAGCCGTCGTCGTTCGCGAGGGTCGCCGTCCAGAGCATCCAGTCGGATTTCGTGTAATCGGCGCGGCTGTCGAGCGGCAGGCCGTAGGGGCGAAGCTGCCTGTCGTAGCCCGCGACCTCGGCGCGCCACATCGGGTCGGGGAAGAGCCCCAGCCCGAACAGGCGATCCCAGACCGCGTTGTATTTCATGCTGAAGGCGCCCGGCTTGTCGAAGGTCAGGCGGAAGCTGCCGTCCGGCTCGGCGGCGTTCTGCTTCCAGGTTTCGGCCATGTCGGCTGCCGCCGCGCAATAGGCCTTGCCGCGCTCGACCTGCCCGAGCCGCTCGCAGACCCTGCCGTAGCCGCCCAGCGCGACGATGGCTTTCAGGCTCAAATTGCAGTTGTGCGCGAGGTGCCCCGCGAAATCGTCGGTGCAGAGCTGTTCGGCGGGGTCGGCGCCGTTTTCCCGCAGATAATCCGCCCACTGCGCGAGCAGCGCCGGGTGCGCCTTCGCGAGGTCGTCTTTTCCGACGGCGGCGAGCGCCGAGACCATCACGAGCATGTTGCCGCATTCCTCGACCGGCATCTGGGCGTAGAGCATCGTGCCGCGGCTGTAAACTTGGCCGTTGAGGATGGGGTAGGTGCCGAGGTCGTGCGGCGCGAAGGGCAGCGGCCAGCGGTCGGAATCGGCGTAATCGAGGATCGGCCGCACGATGGCCTCCGCCAGCACGGGATTGTAGAGCAGGAAGAAGGGGAAGGAGGGATAAGAGACGTCGACCGTCGCGGCGCAGCCGTTGCTCATGCACTCCTTCGAGATAAAGAGCAGCTCGCCCGCCGGGTCGACGACCAGCTTGTGCCCCGCCATGATCTGCCGCGTCGAAAGGGCGAGCAGCTCGGCGTAACGGCTGCCGCCGACCGCCTGCGCGTCGCGGGTCAGGTTTGCGTGAAAATCGGCGCAGCGGGCGCGCAGGGCGGGATATTCCGCGAAGGCGGCGGCGATGGCCTGCTCGATCGTCGTGCCGTCCTGCTTCCAGTAGGCGCGCAAAAATTCGCCGAAATAGCGCAGAGAATAGAGGTCGTCGTAGGCGAGCACAAGCAGCGCGTCGCCCTTTTTCGTCAGGTCTGCCGTCGCGCAGAGGGCGGAACGGCCGCAAAGGTCGCGCAGTTCGACCTCCCCGCCCTGCACGGCGAGGTAAAAATAGCCCCAATCGATGCCGATGCGGTCGCCCGATTGCCCGAGCACCGGCTGCTCGGTGCTGCCCATGCGCATCGCGGCGATCCCGGCGCCGATCTCGGCGGGGGCGCAGTCGGCGACGCAGCGCAGCTTTTTCGGCCCGCTGCAAACGTCCTGCGAGACGACGAAGGTCACCTGCACGCGGTGCGCCTTGCCGTCGACCGATTCCTGCGCGAGGTGCAGATACGAGGTCGGGCGGGAGACGAGGGTCAGATCGTCGGGCAGCAGGGGAGAGGTGAAGGTCGCCGTCAGCGCGACGCCGCCCGCGCAGAAGCGGTAGACCGTCTCGAAGGTCGTGACCTCGACGTCGGTCTGCTCCATGGCGGGATATTGCCGCATGGAATCGTTCGGCCGGAATTCACCCCCCTTGCCGAGGAAGCGGTAGGGCGTGCCGTCGATCTCGGCGACGCCGTAGAGAAAATAGGGCTCGCCGAACCAGACGATCGGGTCGGCGTCGAAAAGTCGGTCGGCGGGCGACCAGATGCTGAAATAGGGGTCGACGGTGAAAAGCGGATAGGCGGGGGCGCGCAGTTCCATAACGTGACATTCCTTTCGGTCGGGCAAGCGCGGTCGGCTCGCCCGGTTTTCGCTTTCAGTATAGCAGACGCCGTCGCCGCTGTCGAGCGGAAAAAATACGTTTTTTCGGTAAAAAAGAAGTCGAACGGCGCGAAATTGCGATTTTTTCTCAAAAAATTCGAAAAAAAGAATGACACCGGGCGCGAAGTGCGGTATACTGAAAAGGAAAGGGAGGCGGGTTTTATGTGGGAAGACCTGATTTTTTTCCGGTATCCGGGCGGGACGGTGCCCTTCTTCGGCGAGCTGCTCGGCACGTCCTATTGCGACAGCTCCTATCGCCTCGCCCGCCGCGATTCCGATTTTACGGTGCTCGAATACATCGTCGAGGGCAGCGGCGTGCTCGAGATCGGCGGCCAGCGCTTCACCCCCCGCGCGGGCGACGTCTACCTGCTCCCGGCGCACAGCGACCATCGCTATTTCAGCGACGACCGCACGCCCTGGGTCAAGCATTTTATCAACGCGCAGGGCACCCTGCCGACCCAGCTGATTCGCGCCTATCAGCTCGAATCGCGCTATCTGTTCCCCGCGACCGGCACGCTGCCGCTCTTTGAGGAAATGCTCGCCGTCGCCCGCCGCCCGATGCGAGAGGACGCGCGGCAGGAGGCACTGGCGCTGCAATTTCACCGCATTCTGCACCGGCTGTGGCAGAGCGTCGAACCGACGGTCGACCGCGACCCCGCCGCCCGCATCAAGGCGCTGATCGACCGGGCGCCCGGCAGGCTTTACAGCATTTCGGAGCTCGCCGACCGCATGGGACGCTCGCGGGATTACGTCATCAAGACCTTTGCGCAGCGCTACGGCGTCACGCCCCACGTCTACATCACCCGGCTGAAAATCGAGCAGGCGCGCCGTCTGCTCGAACAGACGAACCTCTCCGCCGCTGAGCTCGCCCGCTCCCTCGGCTATCAGGACCCCGCCTATTTCGCGAAGGTCTTCAAGGCGAAATGCGGCGTCTCGCCCAAGGCCTACCGCGCCCGTTTTACGTCGTCGGACGCGGCAGGGCAGGGGGAAGCGGGCGAATTTTAAGAATTGTGCTTGACGCGGGCGCGCCGGTTCGCTATACTGAATAAGGAAGATAAAAACGAAACGAAAAACCGGACATTCCGGCAAAGGAGATGGCGTTATGCAGGAGATCGTGCGGGTGGAAAACCTCTGCAAATCGTTCCGCCTGTCGTCCAAACAGCGGCGGCTCGAGCACACGAAGGACAAAATTCGGACGGCGGTCGACCACCTGACCTTTTCGATGAACGCGGGCGAAATCTTCGGCCTGCTCGGCCCGAACGGCGCCGGCAAAACGACGACGCTGCGGCTGCTCGCGACGCTGCTGCGCCCCGACAGCGGCGACGCCTTGATCGACGGGAGCAGCATTCTGTCCGACCCCGCCGCCGTGCGCGCGAAGATCGGCTTTCTGACGAGCGAGCTGCGGCTCGACCCCGTCTTCACCCCGAACGACCTCTTTTCCTTTTTCGCGGCGCTGCACGGGGTGCCGGAGGAAACTTGCGCGGAGCGGCGGCGGGCGATCTTCGACCGCTTCGGCATGCAGAGCTTCGCCGAGGTGAAGGTCGCCGACCTCTCCACCGGCATGAAGCAGAAGGTCTCGCTCGCCGTCAGCCTCGTCCACGACCCCGACATCATCATCTTCGATGAGCCGACCAACGGGCTCGACGTGCTGACCGCCCGCACCGTCACCGAATACCTGCTCTCCTTAAAGGAACAGGGCAAGACGATGCTCGTCTCCACCCACATTTTCAGCCTGATCGAAAAGCTCTGCGACCGCGTCGGCATTTTAATCGAGGGCAAGCTCGTGCGCTGCGGCACGCTGGCGGAGATCACCGACGGCATGACGCTCGAGGATCGCTTTTTTGAAATTTACCGCGAAACGGTGGGGGACGTGTTATGAAACAGCGCAACTGCATCGGCATTCTGTTCCGCAAGGAGCTCAAACGCTTTTTCAGCGACCGCCGCGCGGCGTTTACGACGCTGCTGCTGCCGGGGCTGCTGATCTATCTGCTCTATTCGGTCATGGGCGGCGCGCTGACGAGCCAATTTGCCGCCGAGCCGGAAACCGAGAAACCCGCCGTGCGGGTCATCGGGCTGCCCGCCTCGCTGCAAGCGCCGCTTCATGCCGCCTTTTCGGTCGAAACGGCGTCCGCCGCGGCGTTGCAGGACGAGCAGCAGGCGGTGCGCGAGCACGAAACCGCCCTGCTCGCCGTTTTTCCCGACGGGTTCGACGCCGCCGTTGCGTCCTACGACCCCGCCGCCGGGCAGCCGGCGCCCAACGTCGCGCTCTATTACAACTCGACCGACAACGACTCGGCGATCGCCTTCGAGACGATGAACGCCCTGCTCGAAACCTACGAATCCGGCCTTGCCAACCGCTTCGACGTCAACCGGGGCGACGGCGGCTTCGACCTCGCGGACGACCGCGATTTGTCGGGGCAGTTCTTCTCGATGATGATGCCGATGCTGCTGATGATCTTCCTTTTCTCGGGCTGTGTGTCGGTCGCGCCGGAGGCCATCGCCGGCGAAAAAGAGCGCGGCACCATCGCCACCATGCTCGTCACGCCGATGAAGCGCAGCCACCTCGCGATCGGCAAGATCGCCGCGCTGGCGCTCATCGCCCTGCTCAGCGGTCTTTCGAGCACGGTCGGCACGGTGCTCTCGCTGCCCAAGCTGATGGCGGGGGCGACCGATTCGGTCAGCGTCGGGTTCTACGGCGTCACGGATTA
>CANQSG010000102.1 GCA_947626485.1 uncultured Clostridia bacterium
GCCTATCTCAACCTGTTCCACGAGGGCGGTATTCAGCCCGGCAACACCCTTTTGATGCACGCCGGTGCGAGCGGGCTTGCGAGCGTCGTGATTCCGATGGCGAAGGCCTTCGGCATCCGCATCATCACCACCGTGCTGTCGGCTGAAATCGCCGAGGCGATCCGCCCGCTGCACGCCGATATCGTCGTCGATACCTCGAAGACGAAGATCACCGACGTCCTGCAAAGCGAGCTCGCCGCCGGGCGTCCCGTCGACGTCGCGATCGACTGCCTCGGCGGCGCCGCGATGGGGGACTGCCTGCCGTATCTCGCCCACGGCGCGCGCTGGATCATGATCGCCGCGCTGGCAGGGCAGCAGACGACGATCGACCTGAAAAACATTTACGTGCGCAACGTCCGCATCATCGGCAGCACCCTGCGCTCCCGCACGCCGGCCTTCAAGGCGCAGCTGCTTTCCGAGCTGGTGCGCGACGTCTGGCCGAAGGTGACCGACGGCTCGGTGCGTCCGACCATCGACCGCATCCTGCCCATCACGCAGGCCGAGGCGGCGCAGGACGTGCTCTATCGCAGCGAAAACGTCGGCAAGGTCGTCCTCGAAGTCGCGCCCTGACCGGGCAGACAAAGCGAAAATACAGCAAAGCGGCACAGCCTCCGGGAAAGAGTGCTGTGCCGCTTTTTTGCGTTGTTCTGCTTAGTCGACGCGAATCAAATCGTATTCCCGCGTGCCGAAGCCGAGCTCTGCCGCCGCCTCGATGGTGTGGATGCCGTGCAACGATTCGACGCGCTCGATGAAATGCGCCTTGCCGGGGTCGTCCGATTGATAGATCAAGTCCATGCAGGCCTGGTCGAGCGCGACCGGGTCGAGGGAGGAGAGGATGCCGATGTCCGCCATGCAGGGGTCCTCCGCCACGGCGCAGCAGTCGCAGTCGACCGAAAGGTTGCACATCATGTTGACATAGGCGGCGCGGCCGCGGAACAGCTCGACGACGCTCGCCGCGGCGTCCGCCATCGCCTCGCAGAAAATATCCTGCGGCGCCATGTGCCCCCAGACGGTCGTCTGATCGTCGTCGGTTCCGCCCGAGTGGATCAGGCATTTGCCGACCGTCGAGGCGCAGCCGATCGAAAGCTGTTTGAGCGCGCCGCCGTAGCCGCCCGCCGGGTGCCCCTTGAAATGGGAGAGCACCAGCAGGGAATCGTAATGCGCGAGGTTTTTACCGACCAGATTTTGCGTCAGCACCTTGCCGTTTTTCACCGGCAAGCAGAGATCGGGACCCTCGGCGTCGAGCAGGTCGACCGGGAAATGCGCCGTCCAGCCGTGCGCGTCGAGCAGGCGGCGGTGCTTGTCGGTCGCGTTGCGCTCGCCGTCATAGGCGGTGTTGCATTCGACGACGGTGCCGTTGACCGCCTCGACCATCGGGCGCATGAACTCCGGGTGCAGATAATTCTGGTTGCCTTCCTCGCCCGAATGCACCTTCACGGCGACCTTGCCGGGCAGCCGGACGCCCAGCCGCCCGTACATTTCGACGACCGTTTCCGGCGTGATCTGTTTGGTAAAATAAACCTTTGCGCGTTCCATGCCGACACCTCGTTTGCAAATTTTCTGCCTTTATTATACCCGATTTTCCGCGCGTTGTCTATCGTTACTTTTGCGCTTTTTTCGGCGAGCTGATGACCCGGATCTCGATCTCGGAAGCGGGGTTGCGGATGTCGTCCTCCGTAAAGCGACAGAGGTTGATCTCGGCGTCGCCGCTGCGCTTGTAGTCATAGATCAGGTAAATTTCGTCGCCGTGGAAATCGACGTCGGGGTAGGTGATGTCGAACCGGGTGTCGAGGCAGCGGCTGTATTGCCAGCTCGCGCCGTCGTCCTCCGAAAGGCAGACGGTCAGGTTGGTGCGGTGGAGCGGGCTGTCGTTGAAGACGGCGAGCAGGCGACCCGACGGGGTGCGGCCGATGTAAAACCGGGTGTCGGCGCCGCGCAGGACGTTCGGCCTTGCCTCGCTCCAGCTTATGCCCCCGTCGGTCGAGACGGTCTCGCAGACGCCGTCGCTGTGGGTGCGGGCGAGCAGGTGAATGCTGCCGTCCCTGCGCTGGTAGGCCATCGTCTCATCGAAGGAGGTCGACAGCTTCTTCGCGCCGTAATGGCGGGTGAAGGTTTCGCCCTTGTCGGCCGAAATGCTGAACCCGTAGCGGCCGCCCTCGTCGATCTGGTCGTAGTTGCAGAAGAACCAGCGCCCGTCCTGCAAAACGAGCGGCTTGCAGCGCAGAAAGCCGATGTCGCTGCGGCAGCGCGGCGCGGAAAACTGCGGGTCGGCGGCGTCGGGATCGTCGCAGACGACCGCCCACATCGTGTGCCGCAGGTCGTAGAAAACATACCCGTCGCTCACCGTGCAGGGCTTTTCCGGGGTCGCCTCGGGCGGCGTCCCGACGAGCTTGTACATGTTGTTTTGCACCCAAAAGACGAACAACCGCCCGTCCGGGTCGACCCAAAGCTGAATGTCGAGCGCGTGGATTCCGTTATCTGTGTCGCTCGGGATAATCAGCAGCGGCTTCGACCAGCTCGCGCCGCCGTCGTCGCTGTAAACCAGGAGATTATAATTTTCGGGGTGCGGCTCGCGGGTGCCGCCCGAATACCAGCCCGCGTAGATGCGGCCGCCCCTCGTCACGGCGACGGTCGGGCAGCCCTGAAAGCTGCGGATCTCCTCACGATAGCGAGGGTCGTCCGGTCGGTAGAGCACGGTGGTGATTTCGCTTGCCGGGTTCATTGTTCTGCCTCCTGTTTTCTATTTTTGAAACGGGATTTCGGTCATGCGCAGGTTGGTGCAGCCGTAGGGGATCATTTCGACGGGCTGCGGGTCGCTGCGCGGCGTCCGGTCGGCGGGCAGGCGGTCGCAGTGCCCGTTGTGGAAGCCCCAGTCGACCTCGCACATCTGCGCCGTCAGCACGATCGGGGGCGCGTCGGGGCGGAAGGGTTGGTCGAAGGCGCGCTCCTCGACGGTGAAATCGTCGCTCGTCAGCATGTAATTCCATTTCGATCGCGGGAAGATATAATAGTCGCAATAGGGGAATTTCCGCTCGACGCCGTTCGCCGTGTACTCCACCCGCTCCCATTCCTCGCGAATGGGCACGGCGTAGAGCAGCGGGCCGCGCTTGACGCAAAAAAGCGCCTGAGGCCGGGGCAAAATCTGCGTTTCAAAGCGCAGCCGGACGGTGACGGTCTGCGTGCCGCTCCAGGTCTTCAAAAGGTGGGCGAACGAGCCGCAGGGAACGGGCACGCCGTCGATCTCCGCCGCTGCCGCCGTCGCCGGGATGCGGACGGAAAGGGTGAATTCGACCGGCTGCTCCGTCGTGACGCGGTAGGTCAGGACGTCGCGGAAGGGGTAATCGGTTTCGAGCGCACAGGTCACGCCGACGCCGTCGATCTCGGTTTGCAGCGTTGCGGGTGCCAGCGCGCAGGAGGCGACGCCGTGTTCCGCGCGCAGGAAGGTGCTCAACGCAAACTTCGGCCAGCCCTGCCCGAAATTCGCGGTGCAGCAGCCGAAATTCGGCTCCAGGCCGAACAAATGCGACTGCCGGTCGTTGGTGCGGAAAATCGCCTCGGACATCGGGAAGCAGGCGACCTGATTGCTCATCTGATTGTACTGGTGCGTCCACATATCGGGGCTGATCGTGGCGGGCAGGGAGTTGAAGGCGAGCTCCTCGAGCCGGTCGAGGAATTTGACGTCGCCGGTGACGGCAAACAGGATTTCATAAGAATACATCGCCTCGACGACGCTGCAAAGCTCCGCGCCCTGGATCGGTGAATTCCCGCAGAGGATCTCGTCGCCGTTGAAGTGGCCGGCGGCCGTCCGATGGCGTCGGTCGAGATAGGCGAGCGCCTCGTCGGCAAAGGCCTGCGGGTCGCCGCCGAAGAAGAGGGAATAGAGCGCGTCGGATTTCAGCATCATCGCGATGTTGACGATGTGCGACATGAAATTCCAGCCGCGAAAGCTGTCCAAAAAGTCGTTGTGCAGCATTTCGCGCCAGTCGAGCCCCTGCGCCCGCAGCTTTTGCGCGAGGGTCAGCATCCAGGGCTCCGGCCGCGCTTCGTACAGGCGGCCGAGGGCGACGAGCCCCTCGAACCAGCGCGCCGCGCCCCAGCCGGACAAAAGATGCACGTCGATGTGATCGTTGAATTGCTTAAGGCAGAGGTAAACGGCGTCCATCGCGCGGGTGTCCGCCGTGCAGTCGTAGTAAACGCAGAGCACCTTCGTAATCAGCAGCACCGGCCAGGGGTCGTACCCCGCTCGCTTCTGCGGCTCGCAGGGGCAGATCCAGCCGTCCGCCTGCTGACGGTCGAGAATGGCGTCGACGTATTTCTGCGCGCGCGAGATCAGATCCGCATCCTCGAGCAGGTAGGCGAGCGGGATAAAGCCGTCGAGCCAGTAGGGCACCCGTTCCCAGCCGTCGCTGTCGCCGCCGATCCAGGCGCTGTCCCGCACGTCCTTCCAGACCTTGTCCAGATTTCCGCAAAGCCCGTCCGCCTGCAGCCGGAGCTGTTTTTTCAGCCAGCCGGTCGGCTTCAGCGCGGTTGTGGGGAAGAATTGATATTGCGTTTTTTTGTTCATAATTTTTCACGCTCCTCTTGAAACTACCCTGATTATACGATATAATCAGAGCAGAATCCATTCCCATTATCGAAATAAACATTACGAAAATCGCACAAAGAGAGGACGCGTGAAATGTTCTTCTTAAGTCCGTCGGATTTGCAGCGGTTCGACTGCTGCGCCATGCGGAAATTCAAGCCGGGGGAGCGGCACGTGACGCGCCGGGTCCCCTTCAGCGTTTTGATTATGATGCTTTCGGGCGTCCTGCGCTTTCGGGAGGACGGCGTCGACGTCGAATTGACCGCCGGCGAATATTATATCCAGCGGCAGGGGTTGCTGCAAGAGGGCGTCGTCCCGAGCGACGAGCCCGAATATTTTTTCATCCATTTCGACGGGGTGTTTTCCGAAGACGCAGGCCTTTCGCTGCGCGGCAGCTTTTCCGCCGCCGAGCTGTTGCCGTATCTCAAAGCGCTCGAACAGCGGTGGGCGCTGCAAAACGCGGCGAGCTTTGCGAGCACCGGCGGATTTTACGAAATTCTCGGCAAGCTCGAGGGCGCCCGCGCTTCTTCCCACGCCGACACGGCGCAGCAGATCGCGGAATATATTTACCGGCATTACGCGGAATGCGGCTTCGGCACCCGGCGCGTCAAGGCGCATTTTTCCTATACCGACGATTACATCATCAAAATTTTCAAGAAAAAATTCGCCGTCACACCCTATCAGTACATGCTCCAGCTGCGGCTCGAGCGGGCAAAACAGCTCATGCTCTCGACCCAGCGGAGCCTGACGGAAATTTGCACCGAATGCGGTTACGAAAACTATTCCTCGTTCTACCGCAGCTTTTTCGGAGCAACCGGAAAATCCCCCCGCGACTGGCTGCGCTCGCATATCGAATAGGAAAAACGGCGCCCTCTCTCTGTCATTCGGAAGAAAAGGCGCCGCACAAAAATTTTTATCACGGGAATTTGTAGGGTTCTGCTTATTCGGCCTGAGAAAATTCGAGGAAACGGCTTCCCTGATAGCGCAGGACGCCGGAGACGGCTTCTTGCGTTTTTCGGTACATGGCCTGCGAGACCCGCAATTCGACCCGTGCGCCGTCCTGCGTGCGGAAGGTCAGGTAATAGAGCGTCACGCCGGGGTTCGAGGTGCCTTTTGCCGCGGAACCGGCGGGGCTTTGCACATATTTTCGCTTTCCTTCGACAACCGCCGCCGTTTCGACCTTGGGCGAGAGCCGGTCTTTCAGAAAGCGATACAGCGCGAAAACGACGCAGACCCCGACAACGCTGCCGAACATGATCAAAAACGTCGAAACAGAAATTTCGCCGCCCGGCATACTTTTTCCTCCCGTTCAGAACAACCCCGTTTACGCCAGGTTTCTTATATAGAATACCCGAAACGCCGGAAAAAGTCAAATGAAAAAGCGTGAAGTAGTCCGCAAAACGGAAAAAAGCGAAAAGACAAAACGCGGCGATGAAGCCGCGTTTTGTCAATCGGAAAACATGGATTCGAGGATTTGCGCCACGCCGTCGGCGGAATTCGGCGGCGCGATGCGGTCTGCCGCCGCTTTTGTCCCCTCGTCGGCGTTCTCCATCGCCCAGCCGATGCCCGCGTATTCGATCATCGACCGGTCGTTGACGCTGTCGCCGAAGGCCATCGTCCGCTCCCGCTCGATGCCGAGAATTTCGGCGAGTTTTCGGAGCCCACCGCCCTTTGTCACGTTGTCGGCGTTGATCTCGAGGTTGTACGGATAGGCGGCGGTCAGGCAAACGCCGGGGCACTTTTCGCGGATGCGGCGAAATTCGGCGTCCCGGATTTTTTCGTCGGTATAGAACGCCTGCCACTTGTAGATCGGGCGCCCTCTTTGCAGGACGGCATCCCGCAGATGCTCCACCGGCGTCCGCGTGCGGCGCAGCAGATCGCGGTGCGACTGATCGGGGACAAAATGATCGATTCGCGCGTAATCCGCCGCGCGCGCCCACGCGCCGTCGACCATGTAGCAGTCGATGTAGACGTCTTCGTATTCGTCCAGAAGGTCGTAATAGCGCAGCGCGTCATCGAGCGAGAGCTCGGCGCTGAACAGGATCTTATCCTGCTGTTTGTCGTAAATTTCGGCGCCGTTGCAGAGGACAAAATAGCGCATAAAGGGCAGGGCGCGAATCTCCTCGGGCACGACGGGGAACCGTCTCCCGCTGTCGACGACGAGCACCGCGCCTTTAGACGCCGCGAGGGCGAGCGCATCGACGGTGCGCCGCGTGAGAACCCGTCCGTCCCCCAGCAGCGTACCGTCCATATCAAACGCGATCAGCCATCTGTCCTTCATTTCGCCGCTTCGTCGTCCTCGTGGGAAAGCATGTAGGCCGCTTCGCCGCGCTTGCGGATTTCGTACTCGCTGACGCCGAGCTCCCGCGCGAGGATTTCAATGACGCGCGAGCCGCAGAAGCCACCCTGGCAGCGACCCATTCCCGCGCGCACGCGGCGCTTGACGGCGTCGACCGTCCGCGCGCCGACGGGGCGGTGGATCGCCTGCAAAATCTCGCTTTCCGACACCTGCTCGCAGCGGCAGATGATATGCCCGTAGAGCGGATCGTTTGCGATCAGGCTGTCCTTCTCCTCGTCGCTCTTGTCGGCAAACCGCACGATGCCGCGGCGGGTGCGGATATAGCCGTTTTTGCGCTTGATTTAGGCAGGGCATTCGCCATGCCTTCCTCTCAAGGCCGCCCTTCTCGGGGTCCCCAAAGATTTGAGCAAAGCGAAAATTTTGGGGTAAAGTCAGGGGGCTGGCT
>CANQSG010000103.1 GCA_947626485.1 uncultured Clostridia bacterium
CCGCGAAGCTGGCGGGCGCGACGCGCGTCTTTACCGTCGGCGGCGCGCAGGCCGTCGCGGCGCTGGCCTACGGCACCGAAACGATCCCCGCCGTCGACAAGATCGTCGGGCCCGGCAACGTCTATGTCGCCGAGGCAAAACGGCAGGTTTTCGGCGTGCTGGATATCGACATGATCGCCGGGCCGAGCGAGGTGCTTGTGATCGCCGACGATTCCGCCAACCCCGCCCACGTCGCCGCCGATCTGCTCTCCCAGCTCGAACACGACGTCATGGCGAGCGCCGTTCTGCTCACCCCGAGCCGCGCCCTTGCGCAGGCGGTCGACCGCGCGATCGAGGCGCAGCTTGCCGCCCTGCCCCGCCGCGAAATCGCCGCGCGCTCGCTGCGGGATTATTCCGGCGCGGTGCTGGTCGGCTCCCTTGCCGAAGCCGTCGCGCTCGCCAACGAAGTCGCGCCCGAGCACCTCGAGCTCGTGACCGAAAACGCTTTTGAGCTGCTCCAAGCGGTCGAAAACGCCGGCAGCGTCTTCGTCGGCGCCTATTCGACCGAGCCGCTGGGCGATTATTACGCCGGCACGAACCACGTCCTGCCGACCGGCGGCACCGCGCGTTTTTCCTCGCCGCTGTCGGTCGACGATTTCGTCAAAAAAATGAGCTATCTTTCCTATGACCGCGCCGCCTTCCTCGCCGACGCCGAGGACGTCATCCGCTTCGCCGAGGCCGAGGGGCTCGCCGCGCACGCCAACGCCGTGCGCATTCGAAAGGACTGACCGAGATGTCCTACATTCCCGCACACATCCGCAGCCAGACGCCCTACCAGCCCAACGCCGGCCGGTTTCGCATCCGGCTCGACGCGAACGAAAGCCCCTTTCCGCTCTCCGACGCGACGCGCAAAGCGGTCTACGATGCACTACAAACCGTCGATTTTAACCGCTATCCCGACCCCGCCGCCGCCGACCTTTGCGCCGCTTTTGCGCAGCGGTACGGCGTCGACCCCGCGACCGTCACGGCGGGCGACGGCTCGGACGAGCTGATTAACCTCATCGTGCAAAACCTCGTCGGCAAGGGGCAGCGGCTCGCCGTACTGACCCCCGATTTTTCGATGTATCGGTTTTACGCCGAGCTGGCTGGGGTTTCGGTCTTCGCCTGCGAACGCGGAAACGACACGCTCAGCCGCCTTTTGTCACTTGTTAAAAAAGAAAACTGCGACGCCGTGCTCTTCTCGAACCCCTGCAACCCGACCGGCGAGGGCTTCGAACGCGACGAAATGCGGGCGTTTCTGCGCGACTGCCGCGCCCTTTGCGTCGTCGACGAAGCCTATATGGATTTTTGGGATCAAAGCCTGCTTGACGAGGCCGCACAGCACGAGAATTTGATCGTTCTGCGCACCCTGTCGAAAGCGTGGGGCGGCGCGGCACTGCGGGTCGGCTTTGCCGTCGCAAACCCCGAATTCACCCGCGCGCTGCAGGTCATCAAAAGCCCCTACAACGTCGGCACGCTGCCGCAAATCGTCGGCGCGGCGCTGCTGCGAACCGGCGAAAACAAGGGCGCGTTTCTTGCATTACAGGCAAAGCGGCTCGCGCAGGCATTGCGGGCGCTGCTGCCCGAAGCGATTGTCACAGAACCCCGCGCGAATTTCGTTTTTATTCGCATGCGTGATGCAAACGCGCTGTTCGAAGCGCTCGCCAAAGACGGCATCGCCGTGCGGCGGTTCGACGGGGCGCTGCGCATCACCGCCTCGGTCGACGCCGAGCAGGACGAGCTGTTGGCGTCTGTGAAAAAATGGAAGGAGACCGCACGATGAGAACCGCAACCGTTTCCCGCGCGACCAAAGAGACCGACATCCGCCTGACCTTGACCCTGCTGCCCGCCGGGCAGACCGGCAAATTTTCCGGCAGCAGCGGCATCGGCTTTTTAGATCACATGCTGACGGCGCTCTGCCTGCACGGCGACATGAACCTTGACCTGACGATGACGGGCGACCTCGCCGTCGACGGGCACCACAGCGTCGAAGACCTCGGCATCGCGCTCGGCGACGCCCTGCGAAACGCGCTGCAATCCGACACGACCCCTGTCTGCCGCTACGGCACAGCGTTTGTGCCGATGGACGAGAGCCTCGCCCGCGCGGTGCTCGACCTGTCCGGCCGCCCCTACCTCGTCTTTGACGCCGCCTTCGACCACCGCCTCGTCGGCACGCTTGAAACCGACCTCGTCCGCGAGTTTTTCTATGCCTTCGCCGTCCATTCCGGCACCACACTGCACCTGACATTGCTCGCCGGCGGCAACGATCACCACAAGATCGAAGCCCTGTTTAAGGCCTTCGCCCGCGCCCTTTCGCAGGCGTTCCAACCCAAAGCCGGCGACCTGCTCTCGACGAAAGGCGTCTTATGATTACGATTCTCGATTACGGCATGGGCAACCTGCACAGCGTCAAAAACGCGCTCGATCACCTCGGTGTGCCCGCCGAAATTTCCGCAAGTCCCGACGCGGTCGAGCGGGCGCAGGCGCTGATTTTGCCGGGCGTCGGCGCCTTTCCCGACGCGGTCACGGCGCTGCGGCAAAAGGGCTGGCTGACCGCGATCCCGCGCGCCGTCCGAAACGGCACACCGCTGCTCGGCGTCTGTCTCGGCATGCAGCTGCTGTTTTCCGAAAGCGAAGAATTCGGCCGCACGCCGGGGCTCGACCTGATTCCCGGCCGCGTCGTCCCGCTGCGCGCACAGGGGCTGAAAATCCCGCACATCGGCTGGAATTCCCTGCAAATCCAGTGCGACGACCCTTTGCTTTGCGGCGTCAAGCCCGGCGCTTACGTTTATTTCGTCCATTCCTTCCGCGCCGACACGGCAAGCGAAAACACCCTGTGCACGACGGATTACGGCGCGCCCTTCCCTTCCCTCGTCCGCAACCCGGCGCTGCCGGTCTGGGGCGCCCAGTTTCATCCCGAAAAAAGCCACGACACCGGCCTGCAAATGCTGCGCAACTTCTGCACGGCAGCAACGAAAGGAGCCGCACAATGATCCTCTTTCCCGCAATCGACCTGCTCGACGGCGCCTGCGTCCGGCTGCGCGCCGGTGCATACGACAGCGCCGACAAGGTCGCGGAATCCGCGCTCGAGACGGCGAAGGAATTCGTCCGCGCCGGGGCGACCCACCTGCACACCGTCGACCTCGACGGGGCGAAAAACGGCGCCGCGCAGGACAAAAACCGCCGCACGGTCTATGAGATCGCCCAGACGCTGCCCCTTTCGGTCGAGCTCGGCGGCGGCATCCGGACGCTTGCCGACATCGAAGCCGTGGCGGCGGGCGGCGTGGAACGCATCATCCTCGGCTCGGCGGCGACCGACCTCGACCTGCTCGACGCAGCCGTCGCACGCTACGGCGATCGCATCGTCGTCGGCATCGACGCGAAGAACGGCCTTGTCGCGGTTTCGGGCTGGACAAAGCAGACCGGCCTGCCTTATCTTGAATTCGCCCGCACCGTCGCGCAGCACGGCGTTTCGACGATCATCTGTACCGACATCAGCCGCGACGGGATGCTTTCGGGGCCGAATTTTGAAATGCTCGCCGAATTACAGCGCAGCGTCGACGTCCGGCTGGTCGCCAGCGGCGGCGTGCGGAATTTAGACGACGTCAAGCGCCTGCGCGACATGGGGCTTTACGGCGCGATCTGCGGCAAATCGCTCTACGCCGGGACGCTCGATCTCGCCGAAGCCATCGAGGTTTGCCAATGTTAGCGAAACGAATCATTCCCTGCCTCGACGTCAAGGACGGCCGCGTCGTCAAGGGCGTCAATTTCGTCGAACTGCGCGACGCGGGCGACATCGTCGAAAACGCGCGGTATTACAACGCCGCCGGCGCCGACGAGGTCGTGTTTCTCGACATCACCGCCACGCACGAGGGGCGCGGCACCTTCGCGCGGCAGGTCGAACTCGCGGCGCGGGAGCTTTTTGTCCCGCTGACGGTCGGCGGCGGCATTCGCACCGTCGACGATTTCCGGACGCTGCTGCTCGCCGGCGCCGATAAAATTTCGGTCAATTCCGCCGCGATCGACCGCCCGGAGCTGTTGAGTGAGGCCGCCCAGCGCTTCGGCAGCCAGTGCGTCGTCTGCGCCATCGACGCGAAGCGCACGCCCGACGGGTTCCACGTCTTTGTCCACGGCGGCCGGATCGACACCGGCATCGACGCGATCGGCTGGGCGAAGGAGGCGGTGCGCCGCGGAGCGGGCGAGCTGCTGCTGACCTCGATGGACGCCGACGGCACCCGCGCCGGATTCGACACCGAGCTGACGGCGGCGGTCTGCAAAGCGGTCGACGTCCCGGTCATCGCCTCGGGCGGCGGCGGCACCCCGGCGCATTTTTACGACGTCTTTGCGGCGGGGGCGGACGCGGCGCTGGCCGCTTCCCTCTTCCACTACCGCGAGCTCGCCATCACCGACCTAAAGGCCTATTTAAAAGAAAGGGGTGTGCCGACGCGTGACGCTTGACGCCTTTTTTGAGAAAAGCGAACTCATTCCCGCCATCGTGCAGGACGCGGCGACCAAGGACGTGCTGATGCTCGCCTACATGAACCGCGAATCGCTCGAACAGACCCTTGCGACCGGACTTTGCACCTTTTTCAGCCGCAGCCGCCAAAAGCTCTGGGTCAAGGGCGAAACCTCGGGCAATTTCCTGCACCTGCGCCGCCTTTGCTACGACTGCGACTGCGACACGCTGCTGCTCTTTGCCGACCCGGATGGCCCCGCCTGCCACACCGGCAACCGCAGCTGTTTTTACCGTGAATGGAAGGAGAATTCAAATGCCTGAATCCGACAACACCCTGCGCGCGCTCTACCGCGTCATCCTCGACCGCAAGGCGAACCCGACCGAGGGCTCCTACACCGCCTACCTCTTTTCGCAGGGTATGGACAAGATCCTGAAAAAAGTCGCCGAGGAGGCGGGCGAGACCATCATCGCCGCCAAAAACGGCGAGGCGGAGCCGCTTTGCGGCGAGCTTTGCGACCTGATTTATCATCTGCTCGTCCTCTGCGCCGAGGCGGGGCTGCCGCTTGACGCCGTCTTTGCCGAGCTCGACGCACGGGCGAAAAAAATCGGCAATTTGAAGCAGCTGAAAACCGTCGACCGCAACACCTGACGGAGAAAACGCGTATGGAATACTACGATTCGCACCTGCACACCCTCTTTTCGCCCGACGCCCCGCGCGACGACGGCTGCACGGTCGACCTCCTCTGCCAGACCGCGCTCGCACAGGGGTTGCGCGGCATCGCCGTCACCGATCATTACGAACTGCTCGAACCGGGGGAAGACAACCCCGCGCTTTGCGAATACCGCTTTGACCCCGCCGCGCACGCCGCGCAGGTCGCGCAGGCAAAGGCGCGTTACGGCGACCGGCTGCACATCGCAAACGGGATCGAGCTGTCCTGCCCCGCCTTCGACCCGGGCGCCGCGAAAGCCCTCTGCGAGAACGGCGGTTTCGATTTTGTCATCCTCTCCTGCCACCGCGACCGCGGCATGATCGATTTTTACGATTATATGCAGGAGCCGCACACGGCGGCGGAAATCCGGTGGAGCTGGGAGACCTATTTAACCGAGCTCGCCGAGCATATCCGAACCGGCTGCGGCGACACCCTCGCCCACCTGACCTATCCCCTGCGGTATTACACCGGCGCCGGAAAGGCCGATCTGATCGACTTCGACGCGCGCTATCGCGACTATCTCGCCGATTTGCTCCGCCTCCTCATCGACCGCGACCTGCCGCTGGAGGTCAACACCTCCGGCCTGCGCGACAAGATGGGCGTGACGCTGCCCGACGAAAAGGTGCTGGCGCTTTACCGCGACCTCGGCGGCAGCCGCATCACCGTCGGCTCCGACGCGCATTCCCGGCAGCACGTCGGCTACAAAATCCGCGAGACCTACGCCCGTCTCGCCGCCCTCGGCTTCCGCGCCGTCACCGTTTTCGAAGCCCGCCACCCCATCGAAATCCCGCTGGAATTCTGATTTTTTCGTAAAAAGCAGGCAAGTCCTCTATACCGGGCTTGCCTGCTTTTTCATGTTCTTTTACTTTCTCGCAACGCCGCTGCTGCGCGCGGCTGCGGCGACGGCTGCGGCGACGGCGGGGCCGACGCGGGGGTCGAAGGCCTTCGGCAGGATGTAATCGGCACAGAGCTCCTCGCTTGAAACAAGGCCGGCGATGGCCTGCGAGGCGGCGAGCTTCATCGCGTCGTTGATCCCCCGCGCCCGCACGTCGAGTGCGCCGCGGAAGATGCCGGGGAACGCCAGCACGTTGTTGATCTGGTTCGCAAAATCGCTCCGCCCCGTCCCGACAACGGCCGCGCCGGCCTGTTTCGCGAGGTCGGGCTCGATCTCGGGCACCGGGTTCGCCATCGGAAAGACGACGGCGCCGGGGCGCATCGAGGCGACCATCTCGGGCGAGACGACGCCGGGCGCCGAAACCCCGATGAGCACGTCGGCGTCGCGCATGGCGTCGGCCAGCGTGCCCGTCAGCTTGCGGGAATTTGTGCGTTTGGCGGCAGCGGCGTGGGCGAGGTTGAGACCTTCCATGCCGTCGCAGAGGATGCCGCAGCGGTCGACGAGGATTTGGTCGCGCACGCCGAGACGTTCGAGCTGTTCGGAAATCGCGATGCCCGCCGAGCCCGCGCCGTTGATGACACAGCGGACGTCCGTCGGCGACTTGCCGACAACCTTTAAGGCGTTGAGCAGCGCGGCGCCGACGACGACGGCCGTGCCGTGCTGATCGTCGTGAAAGACCGGGATGTCGCAGATCTCCTTGAGCTTGCGCTCGATCTCAAAACAGCGCGGCGCGGAAATATCCTCGAGGTTGACGCCGCCGAAGCTGCCCGAGAGCAGGTAAACGGTGCGGACGATCTCGTCGACGTCCTTGCTCTTGATGCAGAGCGGAAAGGCGTCGACCCCGGCGAAGGCCTTGAACAGGGCGCATTTGCCCTCCATGACCGGCATTCCCGCCTCGGGACCGATGTCGCCCAGCCCGAGCACGGCGGTGCCGTCCGTGACGACGGCGACGGTGTTGCGCTTGATCGTCAGGCGGCGGGCGTCCTCGGGGTTCTCTGCGATCGCCTTGACCACACGGGCCACGCCGGGGGTGTAGATCATCGAGAGGTCGTCGCGGTGACGGATGGGCAGCTTCGACTCGACCGTGAGCTTGCCACCCAGATGTGCGAGGAACGTGCGGTCGGAGACCTTTCCCAGCTCCACACCCTCGACGCCGCGCAGCTCGTCGACGACGTCCATCGCATGGTCGTGACCGGCGGTGAGCACGGTGATGTCCGCGCGCATCCGCTCAGGCC
>CANQSG010000104.1 GCA_947626485.1 uncultured Clostridia bacterium
GGGCCGCAGGACACCCTCGCCGCCTTGAGCACCTATCTCGTCACCCTACAGGTTCGGGTCGAAAACCCCGGCGACGAGGACGACACGAACTTCAAGGTCATCAACACGAAATCGCCCTATTATTCCTGGTCGAGCGACATGGGCAGCCAGTCGGTGCTCGATCTGAAATCCATCGCCGACGGCAAATGGCACCAGATCGTCTACCGCTACACCGTCGTCGACCCCTACCTCGCCCTCTCGACGCCGGGCGGCAGCAACGTCTACGTCGACGACGTCGTGGTGTATCTCGACGGCTACGCCCCCGAATTCTCCGCCGACGCCATCGTCGTGACGGACACCCCGGTCTTCGCGCCGCAGACGCCCGATTCCCCGGACAAAACGCCCGACGGGGACGGCGACGGCGACGATGCCGACGCGTCCCAGGCGCAGAAATCCGGCCTGCCGACCGCGGCGATCGTCTGCATCGTCCTCGGCGCCCTGCTTCTCGTCGCCGCGCTCGTCGTGCCGGCGCTGGTGGGACGCAAACGCGGCTGGTTTGCCGCCATGGGGCAGAAACTGAAACAAAGAAAGGCGGGTCGGCATGAATAAAAAATGGTGGAGCCTGCTGCTCGCGGCCGTTCTGCTTTTCACCCTCGGCGGCTGCGGCGGCAGCACCGAACCGGGAGGCGGCGGCAGCGGCGAGGAGCTCGCCCTGGCGGACGAAACCGGCGCGCCGCTCTTTACCATCGTGCGGGGCGACGGCGCCGACGGGGAGGAAATGACGGTTTGCAGCGCCTTCTTCAACGAGATGAAGGAGGTCTTCCCCGACATTAAATTCGTCAACGACGCAAACGTCGAGGACACCGGCGATTACGAAATTCTCATCGGCCACACCAACCGCGAGGCCTCGCGCAAGCAAACGGAGCAGCTCGCAGACGCCGCCTCGGGTGATTTCATTGTCGCGGTGGACGGCAAAAAAATCGTGCTGGCGGCGGACAAAGCCGCCGGCCTGACCGCAGCAAAGGATTATTTTATGGAACAATTTGTAACCAACGGCAAAAAAAGCATCCCCGGCGATTTTCATTACGCCTATCAGCAGAAGATCACCAAGCTCAGCATCGCCGGTACCCCGGCGGCGGAGTTTCAGATCGTCCTGCCCCGCGCCGCCTCTTACATTTACACCGTGGAGGTCGACGCCCTGCAAGAGACCATCCGCGCCCTGACCGGCGTCGAATTGACCGTCACCGACGACCGCGCCGAGCAGAAGGCGCACGAGATCCTCATCGGGCAGACCAACCGCGCGCTGTCGAAGAAGCTCGCGGCGACGGACGCCTATGAGATTTCGGTGCAGGACGGCTGCCTCGTGCTCAACGCCGGGCGCAGCGACGCGCTCTCCTCGGCCGTCATCTGGCTCAACGATTATCTCAAAGGTCAGACCTCCGACGAGATCTCCATCGCCGCCGACTTCCGGCAGAACGGGACCTATTCCTACACCGACGGCCGCTATCGCCTCGTCTGGAATGACGAATTCACCGGCAACGCGCTCGACACCTCGAAATGGACCTACCGCACCGAAACCGCCGCCAACGGCCAGCGCTACACCGACAGCACCCGCAACACCTATGTTTCGGGCGGCACCTTGAAGCAGGTCGTCCAGCGCGATTTCGACGACGAGGGCAACCCGCTCTACACCTGCTCGCAGCTCGACACCTCGAAGGCCATGTCCTTCGTCTACGGCTACGCCGAAATTCGGGTCAAGCTGCCGGTCGGGCGGGGCGTCTGGCCGGCGTTCTGGGGCAATTACAGCAAGCTGAGCACCAACGCCTTCCAGGAGATCGACATCTTCGAGCAGTTCTCGGGCAACGACCGCCGCATCGCCTTCAACCTCCACAAATGGTGGTATGACACCGACCCCTTCACCGGCGAGAAGACCCAGCGCAACGAAAACCTCGACAACCGCGGTCTGAAAAAATACGTCGAGCTCGAAAACGGGGAGCGCATGGGCGACGCCTGGCACACCGTCGGCGTGGTCTGGACGCCCGAAAAATCGGTCGCCCTGTTCGACGGCCGCCCCTATTTCGAGTATGACATCTCGGGCGAGGACGACGTCTTCTGGCACACCCCGATCTACCTGATCGTCAACCACATCATCGTGCCGCGCAACGTCGGCGAAGAGGGGGAGACCCCCTTCCCGAACGTGATGGAGACCGACTGGATCCGGCTCTATCAGCTGCCCGGCCAGGGAGAACTGACCCTGCTGTCTTAACCGGTTGCTCTGCGGTCTGCCCGACGTTTCAGGCGCGGGCAGGCCGCCGTCTGAAATCCGCTGTGGGACGGGTTGCCGCATGAAAACAGAACAGTATACCGATTGGTGCGCGGACGCGCAGGCACAGTATATCGAACGCACCTTCTTCGAGGCGTGCGACGAAAAGCTGCCGCTGCTCCTGCTGGAGTGCGGGAGCAGTCGCATGCTGCCCGGCGGCGCGGTCGACCGGGGCAAGCTCGACTATCACGTGCTGGAATTCATCGAAGAAGGCGAGGCGGAGCTCGCGCTCGACGGCGAAACCTACCGCCTGCGCCCCGGCGACCTGTACTATCTCGAGCTCGGCAGCAGTTACAGCCTGCGGGTGACGGGCGACCGCCCGCTCGTCAAATGGCACTTGATCTTGCTGCGCTCCTTCCTGCACAACCTGCTGCTGACCTACCGGCAGAAGATCCCGACCTTCGCCCGCGGCTGCGACGCGAAGCCCCTGCTCGAGCAGCTGTTGCAGCTCGGGCGGGAGAAAAAGGGCGGCCTTGCCACCTTCGGCGACGCGAGCCGCCTGCTCAACGACCTCGCGCTCGAGGTCTGCTTGCAGGACGTCGGGCGGGAACGCGGCATTTCCGCCGCCCACATCCGCGACATCTTGCAGGAGCACATTTACGACAGCGGCTTCCAGTTAGAGGACATCTCGAACCAGCTGCACATCTCCGTGGTGCATTTGATCAGCGTTTTTCGCAAGGCCTATGGCACCACGCCGCACAAATATCTCATCAAATGCCGCATTCAGGCCGCCGCCGACCTGCTGGCGACCGGCAACGATTCGATCGGCGAGATCGCCGAGCTGCTCGGCTTCACCGACCAGCACCATTTGAGCAACGTCTTCCGCCGCCAGATGGACATTTCGCCCTCGGGCTACCGGCGGATTTACTCCACCGTCAAGCAGATCGACAAAAACCGCATTCCCTCGAAGAGCCATAAAAAGGTCTCGGCGGCGGAGTACATCCACGACAACTGGGAGCGCTGCATCGTCCGCCAGACGCAGGACAACGGCGGCGTCATCGGCCTGCCCTATCCCTTCCTCGTCCCCGTGCCGGATCGCGGCATGGGCAGCATGCTGTACTGGCCGACCTATTTCGCCAACAAGGGGCTGATCCTCGACGGGCTTTCGATCCAGGCGCAGTACAACGTCATGAACATGTTCGCCCTGATCGACCGCTTCGGCTACGTCCCGAACGGCAGCTCGCTGAGCTATCTTTCCCGTTCCCAACCGCCCTGCCTTTCGATGATGGTCTCCGACCTCTACGAGAGCACGCAGGACCTCGACTGGCTGAAAACCGCCTATGATATGCTCGTCAAGGAGTACAACTGGTGGCAGGCCAACCGCAGCGCCGAAAACGGCCTGAACCGGTACGGCATCCGCCTGCTTCCCACCGACCCGATGGGCGAGAATATGTCGAACGAATACGAAATTCGCACCGGGCGCGCCCTCCCGGATTTCACCCCCGAGGAGCGCATCCAGTTCGCCGGCACGATGTGCGAGAGCGGCTGGGATTTCACCCCGCGCACCGGCCTGCACGCCGCCGATTATGCCTGGGTCGATCTAAACTCCCTGCTGTTCGGGTACGAGGACAATTTCGCCCGCTTCTCCAACAGCCTGAAAAACGGGCAGGACGAGTTCTGGCAGAACCGCAAATACGAGCGGCAGGCGAAGATGAACCGCTACCTCTGGAACGGCGAATTTTTCTGCGATTACGATTTTGTCCGCAAAAAGCAGTCCGACCTGCTGACCTGCGCGGCGTTTTACCCCCTGTTCACCCGGGCGGCGACAGCGGCGCAGGCGCGGAAAATGCGGGACTGCCTGCGTCGGCTCGAATTTGAGCACGGCTTGGCGGTCTGCGAGCCCGGCGCGCGGGACGCCGTTTATCGCTGGGACTATCCCAACGGCTGGGCGCCGCTGCACTACATCGTCGTGATGGGGCTCAACAACTACCGGTATTACGAAGACGCCCGCCGCATCGCGACCAAGTTCGTCCGGTCGGTCGAGCGCAACTTCGAACGCACCGGCCACATTTGCGAGGTTTACAACGTCGTCACCGGCGGCACCGACGTCGGCGCGGAGTACGGCGTTCTCAAAATATTCACCTGGGCAGCCGGGGTTTATCTTGCGCTGCGCGACTACCTGAAAACCTGGGAGCAGCGAGCCGACAGCCCGCCGCCCGCCGCGGGGAATGACCCGGACCATTGATTGGGGGAGCACCATGAAATCAGCCATCCGAATCGGCGCGCTCGCGCTGCTGGCGGCCTTTTTGCTGCCGGCGGTCGGCGTTTCCGCCGCGCAGCCCGCCCCGGACGACCCCGCGCAGGCGCCGCTCGTCTCGAACCTCTCCGACGACGCGTCCCTTTCGCCGGATTACGCCGCCTATGCCGAAAACGCGACCGCCCCGGCGGGGGAGACCTCCGTTTCGGTCGACCTGAACGGCGCGTCGGCGGCGCAGGGTCTGACCGCCGCGGCGACCGATGAAGGCTTACATTTACAGGGCACCGGCAGCGTGCGCTTCGGCTTCGACGTGCCCGCCGCCGCCTCCTTTCAGTTGCAGCTGACCTGCCGCATCGTCGGCGAGCTCGACCCGGAATACAGCCTGCTGCTCGACGAAACGCTTCCCTTCGCCGAGGCGCGCGCGCTGATTTTGCCGCAATACTGGACGGACGACGGGGTGCGGTTCGACGCCGACGGCAACGAGTTCAGCTCCGCCGCGCGGCCGGACGAGACCTTTTACGATCGCTTTGCCGCCGACGACACCGGCGTTTACAGCGAGCCCTACGCCTTTTCGCTGACTGCGGGGCACCACACCCTCACCCTTTCGTTTACCGACGTCGACCTGACCCTTTCGGCGCTGACCTTTTTGCCGGTGCGGCAGGCGCCCGCCTATGCCGACCTCGCGCGGACGTACGCCGAACGGGGCTATCAAAAGGCGACCGGCGCGCCGCTTTCTTTGCAGGGCGAGGACGCCGTGTTAAAAACCGACCGTTCGCTGCCGGCGCGTTCCGACACCGAATCCCCCAACGTCTCGCCGCACGATTTCGTCCGCTCCCGCGTCAATTACATCGGCGGCGGGGACTGGAACAGCCCCGGCGAATCCCTCAGCTGGGAGCTCGACGTGCCGTCCGACGGGCTGTATGCCCTCGGTCTGCGGTTCAAGCAGGATCAGCTCATCAACGGCTATTCCTACCGCCGCCTGACGATCGACGGCGCGCTGCCCTTCGCCGAAGCCGCCAACCTCCGCTTTTTCTACAAATCCGGCTGGCAGACCGCCCTGCTCGGGGAGGGGGAGGAGCCCTATTATTTCTATCTGACCGCCGGGCGGCACCTGCTGACCCTGTCGGTCACCCTCGGCGAGACGGCGGCGTTTTACGGCGAATTGAAACAGCTTGCCGCCGAGATCGGCGACCTGTATCTGAACATCGTGATGATCACCGGCGAATCGCCCGACGCCAACCGCGACTATGACCTCTTCAATCAAATCCCCGGCTTCAACGACTTCCTCTCCGATTACCGCGACCGTCTGAACGCCCTCGCCGAGGCCGCCGAGGCGCTCTCGGGCAAGCGCACGGGGCAGTACGTCGGCGCGCTGAAAAACATGGCGCGGGTGCTGTCCTCCATGCTGAAAAATCCCTACCTCGCGCAGGATTACGTCAGCGATTATTACACGCAGTACACGAATTTAAGTTCTTGGGTCTACGAGATGAAAAGCATGCCCCTCGCCATCGACGAGCTGCGGCTCGGCGGCGAGGCGGAAACCCTCAAACCCGAGCAGGCGGGCTTCTTTCGCGCGCTGACCTTTACGCTGCGCCGCTTCCTCGCCTCCTTCAGCGGGGATTACAACAGCGCCGGCTCGATTTCGGACGCCGACGTGACCCTCAAGATCTGGGTCAACTGGGGGCTCGACCAGACACGCGCCCTCGCCCAGCAGATCGAAGAATCCTTCGTGCCTTACGCGCAGCAGACCCTCGGCAAAAAAGTCGGCGTCAAGCTGCAAATCACCGCCGCGACGCTCATTAACGGCCTGCTCTCGGGCGACCAGCCCGACCTCGCCCTCTCGATGCCCCGCACCGACCCGCTGAATTACGCCATGCGCGGCGCGCTCTGCGATTTATCGACGTTTTCCGACTGCGCCGCGGTGCTCGACCGCTTCCAACCCGGCGCCGACCTACCCTATCGCTACGGCAACGGCCTTTACGCCCTGCCCGATACGCAGTCGTTTTACCTGCTTTATTACCGTTCGGACATCCTCGAATCGCTCGGCCTTTCGGTGCCCGAAACGTGGGAGGACTTCCTGCACGCCACGGCCGTCATCCAGCGCAACAATATGCAGGCCTATCTGCCGGTCTCGGCGCTGACGAACAACGCGGGACTCGGCGCCTGCGGAATCTACGCCTCGCTGCTGATGCAGGACGGCATCCCGGTCTACAACGCCGACAAGACCGCCTGCCTGCTCGATTCCTCCGACGCCATCGCCACCTTTACCCGCTGGACGGAGATGTTCACCCAGTATAAGATCCCCACCACCAACACAAACCAGAGCTTTTACACCCGCTTCCGCGTCGGGCTCTGTCCGCTTGGCATCGACCTTTACACGCAGTACACCGTCCTGCAAACCGCCGCCCCCGAGATCAAGGACCGCTGGGGCATCGCCCTGCTGCCCGGCACGCGCGGCGCCGACGGCAAGATCAACCGCACCGCCTCGGGCGCCGGGACGGGCTGCGGCATTCTGGAAAAATCGGCGCACAAGCAAGAAGCGTGGGCGTTTTTGAAATGGTGGACGTCTGCCGACGCGCAGCTTGCCTATAACAACGCGCTCGAATCGGTGCTCGGCGC
>CANQSG010000105.1 GCA_947626485.1 uncultured Clostridia bacterium
GAAGTAGGGAGCGACCTCGAACCAGGAGTTGTGCAGGTTGCTGTCCGGGGTATTCTCAACACCTTCCACGACACCGTGATCGACCAGATCCCCGACGTGCAGCACCAGCCGCCGATGGACACCTTCCCGACGATGATCGTCGCGGTGAACTCCGGCGCGGTGGACGGCTACGTCTCCGAGCGCCCCGGCGCGGTGAGCGCGGTCGCCGCCAACCCCGATCTGACCTTCGTCGCCTTCGAGGAGGGCAAGGGCTTTGACACCGACCCGTCCGACACCACCATCGCCGTGGGCGTGGCCAAGGGAAGCGAGCTGACCGCCAAGATCAACGAGATCCTGGCCGGCATCTCCACCGAGGAGCGCCTGGCCATCATGGACGCCGCCGTCGCGGCGCTGCGGCGGGTGGGGGAATTTCCCGTTCGGCACTGCTGCAATTCGGCGGGGCTGCTGCTCCACCCGGCGATGCACGCCGACCTCTGCCGCCCCGGCATCATCCTCTACGGGCTCTACCCCGACCCGGCGCTGCGCGACACCCTCGACCTGCGGCCGGTCATGACCTTCAAATCGGTCGTCTCGATGGTAAAACGCCTGCCCGCCGGCACCGCCGTCAGCTACGGCCGCACCTACACGACGCCGGACGACCGCCTGCTCGCGACGGTCTCCGCCGGGTATGCCGACGGCGTCTCGCGCCACCTTTCGAACTGCGGGCAGGTTTACCTGCGCGGCGGGCGCGCCCCCATCGTCGGCCGCGTCTGCATGGATCAGTTTTTGATCGACGTGACGGAACTCCCGGGCGTCGCGCGGGGCGACGAGGTCGAAATTTTCGGGTCGCATCTTTCCGCCGAGGAGCAGGCAGCCGCCGCCGGGACGATCTCCTACGAGCTGGTCTGCGCCGTCTCGAAGCGCGTCCCCCGCGTTTACTGCGGCGAGAACGTCTGAATTTTTTACATAACAAAAACCCGCTGCCCGGCGGCTGCCGGATCGCGGGTTTTGTTTTTTGCGGAGAATCTACTATTTCGCGTAGTCGATCACGCGGTTTTCCCGGATGAGGTTGACCTTGATCTGGCCGGGATATTCCAGGTTGGTTTCGATCTGCTGGGCGATGTCGTGCGCCAGCAGCACCAGCTGATCGTCGCTGACCGCGTCGGGGCGGACGATCACGCGGATCTCGCGGCCGGCCTGAATGGCGAAGGAATTTTCGACGCCCTCGAAGGAATTGGCGATTTCCTCGAGTTTTTCAAGCCGCTTGATGTAGTTCTCGATGTTCTCCCGGCGGGCGCCGGGGCGGGCTGCCGAGATCGCGTCGGCTGCCTGCACGAGGCAGGCGATGACCGTCTTGGGCTCGACCTCGTTGTGGTGCGCCTGAATCGCGTGGATGACCGCTTCGCTTTCCTTGTACTTGCGGGCGACCTCGACGCCGAGCTGAATGTGCGAGCCCTCCATCTCGTGGTCGAGCGCCTTGCCGATGTCATGCAGCAGGCCGGCGCGGCGCGCGAGCTGGACGTCCTCGCCCAGTTCGGCGGCCATCAGGCCGGACAGGAAGCAGACCTCGAGCGAATGGTTGAGCACGTTCTGACCGTAGCTTGTGCGGTAGCGCAGCTTGCCGAGCAGCTTGACGAGCTCGGGGTGCAGGTTGTGGATCCCCGCCTCGAGCACGGTGCGCTCGCCCTCCTTCTTGATGGTCGCTTCCACCTCGGCGCGCGCCTTGTTGACGGTTTCTTCAATGCGGGCGGGGTGAATACGGCCGTCGAGGATGAGCTTTTCGAGCGCCACGCGGGCGATCTCGCGCCGCACGGGGTCGAAGCAGGACAGCGTGATGGCCTCGGGCGTGTCGTCGATGATGAGGTCGACGCCGGTCGCCGTTTCGAGGGCGCGGATGTTGCGGCCCTCGCGGCCGATGATGCGTCCCTTCATCTCGTCGTTGGGCAGCGGGACGACCGAGACGGTCACCTCGGAGGAATGGTCGGCGGCGCAGCGCTGAATGGCGTGTGCCACGAGCTCGCGCGCGCGCTGATCGGCTTCCTCTTTGAACTGCTGCTCATACGCCATCACGTGCGCCGCTTTCTCGTGTTGCAGACTGCCGTCCAGCACCTGCAAAAGCTGTTCCTTGGCCTGTTCCGCAGAAAGGCCGGAAATGCGTTCGAGCAGCTCCATCTGGCTTTTTTTGATGCGCTCGGCCTCTTCGAGCCGGGCATCGACCTGTTTGCTCTTTTGGTTGATCGCTTCCTCTTTTTCCTCCATGTGGTCGATTTTGCGATCGAGGGTCTCCTCTTTTTGCTGCAGCCGGCGCTCCTGGCGCTGGACTTCGCTTCTGCGTTCCCGCAGGTCTTTGTCGGTTTCCTGACGCAGCTGGTGGATTTCATCCTTCGCCTCCAGCAGCGCCTCCTTCTTTTTGGTTTCGGCGAGCTTCATGGCGTCGTTCAAGATGCGCCGCGCCTCGTCCTCCGCCGATCCGATGGTTTTTTCCGCGGATTTGCGGCGGTGCGAGGTGCCGAGAAAGAAGCTCACGACGGCGAGGATCACGGCGACCCCCGCGAATAGGATCCAGATACTCCAATCGGGCATTTCGGAAAATGCACCTCCTTTATCGAAAACATCTGTTGCTTTGACGGGGCCGATTGTTCACCCCGGACAGTCCGTTCCGCCCGCCCGCCGTCCGCCAAAACGGCGGGACAAAGCAGACAAACATATCGAATTTATTTTAGCACCTTCCGCCACCTCTGTCAAGAAGGAACTGCGCGCGGCGGGAAATTTGGTGTAGCGTGCGGCGGGAAATTTGGCTGTAAAATGGCGTTTCGGCGGGGGTTTCGGGCGCAAAATGCCGGGTGCGGGAAAGAAAAGACTTGCAAACGCGGGCGCTTTGTATTATAGTAGTAATGTTAGTTAGGAGGCAGCCTTATGTCAAATTATCTCAGCATGGACCGCGCCGCCCGCGAACGCGAATTTACGGCGGTTCGGTCGGAATACGAAACGCTGCGCGCCGCCGGAGCGCGCCTCGATATGTCGCGCGGGAAGCCCGGCTTCGACCAGATGGACCTCAGTCACGCCATCTTCGACACCGTCACCAACGCGACCGGCTACGTCAACCGCACCGGCACGGATTGCCGCAATTACGGCGGGCTCGACGGCCTTGTGGAATTAAAAGAGCTCTTTTCGGAGATCCTCGGCGTCGCGCCGGAGCAGATCATCGTCGGCGGCAATTCGTCGCTCAACATGATGTTCGACACCGTCGCGCAGGCCATGACGCACGGCTTCGGCGGCGCGCCGTGGATGCGGCAGGGCACCGTCAAATTCCTCTGCCCCGCCCCGGGGTACGACCGCCATTTCGCCATCTGCGAATATTTCGGTATCGAGATGATCCCCGTCGCCAACACGCCCGACGGTCCCGATATGGACCGGGTCGAGGCGCTCGTGCGCGACCCGTCCGTCAAGGGCATGTGGTGTGTGCCGAAATACTCCAACCCGCAGGGCATCACCTATTCCGACGAGACGGTGCGCCGCATCGCCGCGCTGCGGCCGGCAGCCGACGATTTCCGCGTGTTTTGGGACAACGCCTACGCGATCCACGATCTTTACGACACGGGCGACACCCTGCTGAACGTCTACGACGCCTGCGTGCAGGCGGGCAACCCCGACCTCGTCATTCAGTTCCTTTCGACCTCGAAGATCACCTTCCCCGGCGCCGGGGTGGCTGCCGAGGCGGGCAGCCCCGCCAACGTCGCGCTGCTCAAGCGGCGAATGTCGTTTCAGACCATCGGCCCCGACAAGCTCAACCAGCTGCGGCACGCGCGGCTCTTCCACTCCCCCGACGATTTAAAAGCCCACATGAAGCAGCACGCCGCCATTCTGCGGCCGAAGTTCGAGGCGGTGCTGCGCGCCTTCGACGAACAGCTCGCGGGGACGGGCGTCGCCGAATGGACGACGCCGCGCGGCGGGTATTTCATCAGCCTCGACGTGCTGCCGGGCTGCGCCAAGCGGGTCGCCTCGCTCTGTGAGGAGGCGGGGCTCATCCTCACGACGGCGGGCGCGACCTATCCTTACGGCATCGACCCGGCGGATCGGAATCTGCGCATCGCCCCCTCGTATCCGACCGTTACCGAGCTCGAGCAGGCGGCGCGTCTGCTCTGCGTCGCGGTGCGGTATGCGGCGCTCGAAAAACTGCTCGCCTGATTTTTTGCCGCCGATTTTCCGGTTTCGATTGACTTTGGTTTCAAAAAACCGTATAATAGGAACATCGTTCGAAAACGAACGTCGTTTCAAGCATGGGAGGATTTGCCAATGAAGAACAAAAAGACAGGCAAGCCGACGTTTTTCATCGTCGCCTTGCTTATCTTCGCGCTCACCTACGCCGCCTTCTTCGGCATAAGCAACTATTATGCCGACCGCCGCATCGTCTACACCAAGGGCGCGTCCGATATCCGCTGGGGCATCGACATCAGCGGCGGCGTCGAAGCGGTGTTTTCGCCCGACAAGGACGTCGACTCCATCTCCGCGCAGGACATGGCGGCGGCGAAGGAGATCATTGAGACCCGTCTGGTCAACAACAACATCACCGACAGCGAGGTCTACACCGACAACATCAAAAAACAGGTGATCGTCCGCTTCCCCTGGCAGGCCGACGAAAGCGATTTTGACGCCGCCGCCGCCGTGCAGGAGCTGGGCGAGACCGCGCTTTTGACCTTCTGCGAGGGCACGACGCAGGATAAGGTTCTGCTCAAGGGCGCCGACGATATCGAATCGGCGAGCCCCGGCGTCGACGAAAACGGCCAGTACATCGTCCAGCTCGAGCTGACGGCGTCCGGCGCGACCAAATTCGCCGAGGCGACCTCGCGGCTGGTCGGACAGACCATCTCGATCTGGATGGACGACACGATGATCCAGTCGCCGACGGTCAACCAGGCCATCACCAACGGCTCGGCCTACATCACCGGCATGGCAGACGCCGAGGAGGCGCGCACCCTTGCAAACCGCATCAACGCCGGTTCCCTGCCCTTCGCGCTGACCGTTGACAATTCGAAATTGCAGGTCATCTCCCCCTCGCTCGGTTCCGACGCGCTGCGCGTCATGGTGATCGCCGGGTCGATCGCCTTCGCCGTCGTCTGCCTGCTGATGATCCTGCGCTATCGCCTGCCCGGCGTGATCGCCTCGATCTCGCTGCTCGGGCAGATGGCGGGCACCATCGCCTGCATCTCCGGCTTCTTCCCGAACCTTTCGAGCTTCACCCTGACGGTGCCGGGCATCGCGGGTATCATCCTCTCGATCGGCGTCGGCGTCGACGCGAACATCATCGCCGCCGAGCGCATCAAAGAGGAATTCGCCAACGGCAAGACCATCGACGGCGCGATCAGCTCCGGCTTCCAGAACAGCTTCACCGCCATTTTGGACGGCAACGTGACGATCGTCATCGTCTCGCTCGTGCTCATGGGCGCCTTCGGCACGCCGGACAGCTTCATGGCGAAGCTGCTTTCTCCGGTCATGTCGCTCTTCAGCTCCTCGATCACCGGTTCGATCTACTCGTTCGGTTACACGCTGCTCATCGGCGTCATTCTGAACTTCATCATGGGCGTCGGCGCCTCCCGCCTGATGCTCAAGAGCATTTCCAGGTTAAAGCCCCTGCGCAGACCCTGGCTGTACGGAGGTGTGTCTCATGCGGAATAACAAACCGGATCGCAAGCCCTTTGATTTTGTCAACCGTTTAAAGGTCGCCCTGATCGTTTACGGCGCGCTGCTGCTCGTCGGCGTGATCTGCACGGTGGTCTTCGGCGTCAAGCTCGACATCAACTTCAAGGGCGGCACCCGCTTCACCTACACCCACACCGGCGACATCGCCGCGTCGGACGCCAAGACGATCATCGAGGACGTCCTGAAGCAGACCGTCACGGTCAACGAGACGACCGCCATCTCGGGCGACGAGAAGCGGCTGATGGTCTCGCTCGTCGCCGACCAGTCGATCTCCGCCGAGGCGCAGGAGAACATCACCAAGACCCTGCGCGAGAAGTATCCCGATCAGAACGTCGAGCTCTACGATTCCAACTCGGTCAGCCCCGCCGTCGCCGGCAGCTTCTTCGCGAAGAGCCTCTTCGCCGTGGCGCTCGCGAGCCTGCTCGTCGTCGTCTACGTCGGCTTCCGCTTCCGCAAGATCGGCGGCGTTTCCGCCGGCATTATGGCGCTCGCCGCGCTGGTCTGCGACGTGCTCGTTTCCTTCTTCATCTGCGTGTTGTTCCGGTTGCAGATCGACGCCAACTTTATGGCGGTCGTCCTGACGATCCTCGGTTACTCGCTGAACGACACCATCGTCGTCTACGACCGCATCCGCGAAAACAACCGACTCTACCCCGCCCTTTCGACCCGCGAGCTCGTCAACAAGAGCCTGCACCAGGTCAAGACCCGCACGATCAACACCTCGATCACGACCTTCTTGGCGGTCACCACCATCGTGGTCGTGGCGGAGCTCTTCGGGCTGACGACGCTGCGCAGCTTCGCGATCCCGATGGCCTTCGGCATCGTCTCGGGCTGCTATTCCTCGCTCTGCCTGTCGGCGCCGCTCTGGGTGCGCTGGCGCGAATACGCCGACCCCCGCAAGGCCGCGAAAAAAGCAAAGCGCGCCGCCTCCAAATAAGGCAAACGCCTTTCCGAACCGTTCGAAAACCCGGATGCAAACGCGTCCGGGTTTTTTACGCGCCGCCGACAAAACGGCGGGGCGCATAATTCGCGGCGGCGCGCGCAAAATAGGGGTGAGGTGATTTGCGATGTCAAAACCGGACGAAACCCCCGCCGCGCCGACCGCCGCCGACTTCGATTTTCTCGACGCGGACGCGGTCAGCGCGACCGAGTGCACCGGCATGATCCCCGCCAACCCGGAAAGCCGCGAGGCGCTCGGGTTTTACAACGAGGTGCTCTCCTACCTGCCGCCCGACCCGCCCGCGCCCGACGAAAAGCGCAGGCGCAAACGGGACTGACAAACAAAATCCGCCGCCGGTTTCACAGCAGGAACCGACGGCGGGTTTTTGTTTTTCGCGAAAGATCAGTCGACCCGGTGGAGGGTGAGGAAGGTCGAGTGGAAATCGCCGTGCTCGGGCATCGGCAGACCCGCCGACATGAGCAGG
>CANQSG010000106.1 GCA_947626485.1 uncultured Clostridia bacterium
CGCGATAGCGCGGGGGGGAGACGCCCGTCATGCGGGTGAAGACCTCGGTGAAATAGGACGCGTTTTCAAAGCCGCAATCCGCCGCGATCTCGGTGATCTTCTTTTGCGTCGTGCGCAGCAGCCGCCGCCCGCGCGAGATGCGCAGCGCGTTGCGGTAGGCGCCGACGGTCGTGTCGGTCAGGGCGCGGAAAATGTGACACATATAATGGAAGCTGATGTGCAGCGTCTCGGCGATCTGCTCGATGGGGTAGGTCTCGGTCAGGTGCGCCTGCACCTCAGCGAGCACCTGCGCGACGAGCTCATCCGACAGGCCGCCGCGATGCTTCCCCGCCGCAGCGCGCAGTTGGGCGATGATCTGCGTCAACAGCTCGACGCGATCCTGCGTGCCGGCGTCGAAGGCGGCGACGCGGGCGTTGTAACGGTCGGTGTCGAGCCGCTGCCAGTCGAGGCAGTCGATCGGCACCGCCAAAAAGGCGGCGGCAAGCGCTTTGCGCGGCGAATTTTCCCGCAGCAGGCGCTCCGCCAGCGCGCGGTCGTCGGACGGTTGCGCGGTCTGTTTCGGCATAAAGCGGCACTTCCCTTCCCGGATCGTCGGGCGGTCTTGCCCGGCGATCTTATTTTACCAAACCGCGCGGTGGGAGCGCAATAACAGATTTGTCCGGTTTCAGTTTTCCGGTTTGCGCAGCAATTCGAGCAGCGCCGGGAAGGGGGCGAGGGCGCGGGGCAGAATGCCGTGCATCTGCGCGATGGCGACGCCGTAATTCACCATCGGCACGCCTGCAGCCTGCGAGACGGCGATGCGGTGCCGCATTTCGGCGGCGTTGAGCATGCAGCCGCCGCAGTGGACGACGAGGGCGTATTCCGAAAGATCGTCCGGAAACGTCCCGCCCGAGGTAAAGGAAAAGACGGGCTGCGCGCCGGTGTACCGTTTGATCCAGCCCGGCAGCTTGACCGTGCCGATGTCGCCGCACTGGCGGTGGTGGGTGCAGCCCTCGGAGATGAGCACCTTGTCGCCGTCGCGAAGCGAAGCAAGCCGCGCCGCCCCGCGCACGAGCACCGGCAGATCGCCCTTATACCGGGCGAAAAGAATCGAAAACGAGGTCAGCAGCACGTCGTCCGGCACCGCCTTTGCAACGCTTGAAAACGCCTGCGAATCGGTCACGACGAGCTTCGGCTTTTCCCGCAGGCCGGCGAGCGCGGCGGGGACCTCCTCGGGCTGGCAGGTGCAAAACAGGCAGTGCGCGTCGAGCAGGTCGCGCATCGTCTGCTGCTGCGGCAAAATCAGCCGCCCCTTGGGCGCCGCCGCGTCGATCGGGACGACGAGCAGCACGGTGTCGCCGGGCTCGAGCAGGTCGGCGATCAGCCGCCGCTCCGGCTTCTGCCCCGCGACAAAGGCGCCGAGGCTGTCCTTGAGCGCGTCGATATTCTCCCCCGTCGCGGCGCTGACGTAGAGCGCGCCGTCGGGCAGGGCGGGGCGCGCGGGCAGCAAATCCGCCTTGTTGTAGGCGATCAGGTGCGGCAGCGCCCGCTCGCGCAGCAGGTCGAGCAGCTGCGTATCGGTCTCGGTCAGGCCGACGGTCGCGTCGACAACCAGCACGGCGACGTCGGTTTTCGCAAGAATTCGCCGGGCGCGTTCGACCCGCAGCTCCCCGAGCGCGCCGGTATCGTCGAGCCCGGGGGTGTCGATGATGACGACGGGGCCGAGGGGCAGCAGCTCCATGGCCTTCTGCACCGGGTCGGTCGTCGTGCCCTTGACGTCGGAGACGACCGAGAGCTCCTGCCCCGTGACGGCGTTGACGAGGCTGGATTTTCCGGCGTTGCGCAGGCCGAAAAAGGCGATGTGCGGCCGCTCGGCGGAAACGGTATCCTGCAAGCTCATGGCGTTTTGCCCCTTTCGAATCGAATTAAAAGCGGAAATCGCGGCGGTTCGACTGCCGGATGTCCCGGATGTTCTGCGCGGCAATTTCGCGCACTTTTTCCTTCGGAATGCGGTCGAGCTCCCGGTCGATGAGCGCGTAGCCGACCCGCTTGGTCTCGGGCGTCGCGTAGTCCTCGAGGTATTCCGCGAGCGTCATCAGCGCGTTGGGGTGGCAGCAGTTGAGGATCTGGCCGCTCTTGCAAAGGCTCATGAAGCGGTCGCCCGTCCGCCCCTCGCGGTAACAGGCGGTGCAGAAGGAGGGGATGTGCCCGTTTTCCATCAGCCAGCGGACGACCTCGTCGAGCGAGCGCTGATCGGAGACGTCGAACTGCTCGGTGTCGTGCGGGCGGTCGGTCTGGGTGTAACCGCCGACCGAGGTGCGCGATCCGCCGCTGACCTGCGAAATGCCGAGCCGCAGCAGCCGCGAGCGCACCGCTTCGGTCTCGCGGGTCGAGATAATCATGCCGGTATAAGGCACCGCCAGCCGGATGCAGGCGGTGATCTTCGCGAAAATCTCGTCGTCGATGCCGTCGGGGAAGGCGTCGGGGTCGATGTCGTCGGCGCGTTTGATGCGCGGCACGCTGATCGTGTGGGGGCCGACGCCGTGCACCGCTTCGAGGTGCTCCGCGTGCATAATCAGCCCGGCGAACTCGTATTTATAGCGCTCGAGACCGAAAAGCACCCCCAGCCCGACGTCGTCGATGCCGCCCGCCATCGCGCGGTCCATCGCCTCGGTGTGGTAATCGTAATCGTGCTTCGGGCCGGTGGGATGCAGCTGCAGATAGCTCTGCTTGTGGTAGGTCTCCTGAAAGAGGATATAGGTGCCGATGCCGGCGTCTTTCAGCTTGCGGTAGTTCTCGACCGTCGTCGCCGCGATGTTGACGTTGACGCGGCGGATGTCGCCGTTTTTGTGGTGGACGCTGTAGATCGTGTGAATACATTCGAGGATATATTCGATCGGGTTGTGCACCGGGTCCTCGCCCGACTCGATCGCGAGCCGCTTGTGCCCCATGTCCTGCAAGGCGATGACCTCGGCGCGCACCTCCTCCTGCGTCAGCTTTTTGCGGGGGATGTGGTGATTTTTGGCGTGATACGGGCAATAAACGCAGCCGTTGACGCAGTAATTCGAGAGGTAGAGCGGGGCGAAAATGACGATGCGATTGCCGTAAAACGCCAGCTTGATCTCCTCGGCGATGCGGTAGATTTCGGCGACCTTGTCGGGCAGCTCGCAGGCGAGCAGCACCGACGCCTCGCGGTGGGTCAGCCCGGCGCAGACGTAGCCCGTCGCCGTCTTTTTCGGCCGCGCCTTTTCGAGGATCTCGTCAATCAAGGCGACGTTATTTTTGTTGGCTTCGGCGTAGGCGAGGGTCTCTTCGATCTCGCCGTGGTGGATGAATTCCTCCGCGTGCAGGGATTTCGGGTCATAGGTTGCCATAAAAATCAGTTCTCCTTCTTGCTTGCCGCGTCGTCGGCGAGGCGCAGCAGATGCCGCAGCGCCGGGTACATGCGCTGGGCGAAGCGGTAAAAACCGAGGTCGTTCGGGTGGCAGCCGTCGACGGTGCAGGCCTGCCATTCCTGCGCGGCAAAGAGCGACGCGCCGTCGACCAGCTCGCAGCGTTCGTCCCCCGCCTGCCGCGCCCGCAGGAAGGTCTCGAGCACGACGCAGCGTCGCGCGGCGTTTTCGGCGCCGAAGCCGTAATCCGGCTTTGTCAAAAACAAAATCGGCAGGTCGGGCTGTGCTTCGCGCACGCGGGAATAGAGCTTATAATGCGTGTTTTGCAGGTGCTCGACGGTCGGGGCGTTGTGGTCGTAATCGACCACGAGCACCGACATCGGCAGCCCTGCCAAATACTCGATCATGGCGTCCTCGGCGCGGCAGGAGCCCGAAAAGCCGAGGTTGAGATAATCCATGTTGAGCATGCGCGACAGGAAATTCTGGTAACAGTTGCCCGGCCGGGAGGCGCAGCCGCCCTGCGTGATCGAGGAGCCGTAAAACACGACGGGCAGGCGGTCTTCGTAGCTCGCCGGGGTCTCAAACGTCGCGCCGCGCTGCACGCCGAGATAGAGGCGGGAAACCGGATTGTAGAGCGGGAAATTGAGAATGTAATCGGTCATGCAGCCGAACAGCTCCCGCTCGGTCTCAAAGCCCTCGGGCGCCTGCACCGGCGGGAGCATCGAGCCGATGTAATCCGGCTCGAAGGCGCCGCGCCGCGCGTAGAGATCGAAGCCGCAGCTGCCGACCGCCGGCATGTGGTGCATCACGCATTGGCTCGGCCATTCGCAGTGCAGCGCGAGGTAGGGCGAATCGGTGCGGAAGCAGGCGCGCACCCCGGCGGTGCAGCGCGCGAGCTCGACGACGCCGCTGTTTGTCTGCGCCGCGACGTCGGCGGGCATGCGGCGGTAGGGGTTGGCGCTGTACGCGCCGTGCAGCACGAAGGGCGCCTCGGACGCGTCGTACCAGACGACGTCCTCCTTTTGAATACCGGTTTTCAGGGCAAAGTTTTGGTCGATTTGCGAAATTTCCATGGTTGTCACTCCGTTTCCGTCACGTCCCGCGGGTCGCCGCGATCGGTGACGATTTTGTATCCGATGGCGCGTATGCGCCGTTCGAGCTCGGTTTTGTGTGCGGCGTCCTCGGCGCCGGTGTGAATCTTGCCGTCGTAAAGCGTGTATTTTTCCCGCGCGGCGGGTGGCGAAAGGTTCGGCATGACGACGTTCGCGCCCGCGAGAATCCCCCGTTCGCGCCCGTCCGGTGCGGCGGTGCCGAGCGCCGTCGTCGCCGGGAGCAGCAGCCCCGGGCAAATCAGCCGCAGAATCGAAAGCAGATAACAGGTCAGCGCCGCGCTGCCCGCCGGGCGATCGCCGAAGGGGGTGTCGTGCTGGGGCAGAAAGGGGCCGATGCCGCACATTTCGGGCTGAAAGCGCTCGACAAATTGCAGGTCGGCGGCGAGCTGCCGCGCCGTCTGCCCCGGCGAGCCGACCATGAACCCGCACCCGACCTGATACCCGAGGGCGCGCAGGGTGCGCAGGCACCGCATCCGGTTGTCGAAGGACATCTCGCGCGGGTGCAGCTGCGCGTAGTGGGCGGGGTCGGCGGTCTCGTGCCGCAGCAGATAGCGGTCGGCGCCGGCGTCTTTCAGCGCGCGGTAGCTTTCGTCGCTGCGCTCGCCGAGCGAAAGGGTGACGGCGCAGTCGGGAAATTCGGCCTTCAGCCGAGAAACCAGATCGCAGAGCAGCGCGTCGGTCAGGGCGGCATCCTCCCCGCTTTGCAGGACGAAGGTGCGAAAACCGAGATCGTACCCCCTGCGCGCGCAGGCGAAAATCTCGTCCGGCGTCAGCCGATAGCGCGCGCAGTTGCGGTTGCCCCGCCGCAGCCCGCAATAATAGCAGTCGTTTTTGCAATAGTTGCTGATCTCGAGCAGGCCGCGGATAAAGACCCGGTTGCCGTAAACGGCCTTGCGCACCCGGACGGCATGCGCGGCGAGCAGGGCGGCCGCCTCGTCGTCCCGCCCCTCGATGAGCTCGACATATTCCGCCGCCGACAGTCGCCGCTCGCGCGCCAGCCGCTCGATCAAGCTGCGCAGGCGGTCATTCACCGGCCTTGACCTCCGAATAAGCGGTCTTCACGCTGACGCCCGGCAGGTTGCCGATCTTGCCCGCGAGCGCCGAAATGCGATCCTGCGGCGCGTCGACGGCGATGCTGATCAAATTGATGCCGCGCGCCCGATAGGGGATGCCCATGCGGCCGATGATGTCCCGCCCGTAGGCGTGCAGCAGGGCGTTGAGCGCCTCGACCGTCTCCTCGCGCTCGACGATGATGCTCAAAACCGCGACCCGTGTTTCCATAAAATGACCTCCGTTTCAAATAAAAATGCCGCACCGGTGATCGAGTGCGGCATGGATTCGGACAGGTTCCGTACCTTTTCCGGCAGACCGCAGTCTTTCGATCAGGTGACAGGTTTTTGTATGGATTCCCTGCCGCTCCGCAGTGCGCCGGGCGGCGGGAAGGCAGACGGGCAAATTTTTTCCGCCGTCCGCCTCTTTATTATACACCCTTTTTTGCAAAAAGAAAGGGTTTTTTCAAAATCGGGCGAAAAAATTTTAACCAAAAAATTTTACCGGTCGGCGGAAGGGCGGGACGCCTCGCGCAGATCGCGGGGGTAGATGTTGCGCGCGTGCTTCAAATCGGGAAAATCGCGCAGCTCGGTCGACTCCACCGAAAACCGCACGACGTCCCCGACGGCGAGGTCGGGATACATCCCGGCGCGGTAAAACAGCCAATGGGTCTCGTCGGGCAGCGGAGCGGGGGCGTCGGGCAGCTGCAACAGCCCGTCCAGCCCGTAACAGCGATAGGCAGGCGGCGTCGGCCGCACCTGCCGCACCTGCGCCTCGTAATACCCGGCGGCGTCCGCCACCGCGAGGCGGGGGCGTTGCAGGCCGTCGAGATACCGCCGCAGCCGGGCGGGAAATTCCGCCGAAAGCCCGGCGTCGGCAAGGCCGTCGTCGCAGAGCAGTTGATACAGCCCGGCGAGCCCGTCCTCCCGCGCGTGGCGCAGCATTTGCAGCTCCCGCAGCAGCGTGCCGTCGAAGGCGGAAAGCGCCAGCGGCTCGACGAGCAGCGGCACGAGTTTGCCCGTTTGCAGCCACGCCGCGCCGAGCTCCAGCATGCAGTTGACGCTTTGCAGATACGCCGGCGTCAAAAAGCAGAGCACACGGCGGCAGTCGGCGAGCGCCTGCCGAATCTGCGCCGGGAAGGACGCGCCGACCGTCAGCGTCCCCTGCTGCGCCGCGCAGAAGAGATCGCCGCGCGCGACCCCCATGCCGAGCACGAGGAAGTCGCAAAAGGCGTCGACCGCCCGCTGATCCCGCGCCGCATAACTCAAAAAAATCCGTTTCATGCGTTCTTACCTCCCGGATGCGAAAAACGGGTCGAGCAGCGCTTCTCGTTTTTCGTCGTAGTTGCGCCTCAACGCCGCCGCATCCGCCGCATAGCGCAAAGCGGCAAGCTTTAAGCTGTCCCCGAGCGCCGCCGCGCCGGACGGGCAGCTCGGGAGCGAGAGCTGTTCGAGCTGACTGCTCGGCAGGACGCGGACGGTCGTGCCGGTCTGGATCAGGCCGAGCGCCTCCCGCCCCTTTTGCGACCGCAGATATTCATAGAGCAGATAGGCCGGATACG
>CANQSG010000107.1 GCA_947626485.1 uncultured Clostridia bacterium
GCCGCCCCGCCTTCGCCGCCGGGTTGCCCGTCGCCATCACGCAATAATACGTCCCGTCGATCAAGCAGACGGCGGGGTCGCGAAAGTCCGGGCCGCCGTCGGGCGGGAAGTGGGGGATGACCGGGTTGCGGCCGGATTTCTCGAAATGCACGCCGTCGGTCGAGCGGGCGACGCTGACGGTCTCCGCCTTTTCACCGGCGCGCATCGACGCGTAAAAGAGGTAGAGCGCGCCGTCCTTGACGATCGCCGTCCCCGAGCAGCAGCCGCCGCTGTCGTAATCATGATCGGGGTAGAGGGCGACGGGCAATTCCTCCCAGTGCAGAAAATCCTTTGTCCGCGCGTGCCCCCAGTGGATCGGCTGCGTCCACGGGATTTCAAAATCCGGATCGTGCTGGTAAAATACGTGATAATACCCGTCGAAAAACACAAGCCCGTTCGGGTCGTTGACCCAGCCCTTTTTCGGCTTATAATGATACCGCAGCGGCTGCAAATAATCCACACAGCACCCTCCCGACGTCACGTTCTGCCCCCATTATAACCTAACCGACCCGCCCTGTCAACGAAAACCGCCGCCGCGTGTTCGGCATGGCGCGAATCAGTTGATATTCCGGTTCGGTCGCGTTCCATTTTGCCCGAAACGCGGGCTCCTGGAGCCGTTCGTCAAGCCAAATGATAGCATACGGCCTTTTGATTTGTCAACCTGTTTCATCTATTTGGCATATCATTTATATCAGGAAAATGCGCTCTAACATATTAGCAACTATTTTTCCAAAACTCATAATTCACGCGCTCCGTCGTTGACAACGGGGCGGGAATGTGTCATAATAAAGGCGCAAGTTCGGCGGTTCGGCGCCGTTCTTTCGCGGGTTTTCCCCGGCCGGTTACAAAGTCGGAAATCATCCGGCAAGGCCAAACAGGGAGCGATTGAAAAAGGCAAATTTCGATTTTTTTGAAGAAAGAAAGGTGCAAGCTTATGGAAGAATCCACGCGTATTTGCCGGTTGGCGCCGCCGCCGGACGGTCTGCTTGACGTCGTGCTCGACACCGACATGGCGAACGAGGCGGACGACCCCTTTGCGTTGGCCTATCTGATGCTCTATCCCGCGCGCGTCCGTCTGCGGGCGGTGCTGGCCGCCCCGTTTTTTCACGATCGGGTGGAAAGTCCCCGGCAGGGCATGGAGGCGAGCGCGGTGGAAAGCGAGCGGCTTCTGCGCTTTTTCCCGAACGGCGGCTCCGTCCCGGTTTACCGCGGCTCTCCCGCCTTTTTACAGAGCGAGACCGAGCCGGTGCCGAGCGAGGCGGTCGAGCGGCTCGTCGCCCTCGCCCTTGCGCAGCCGGCCGACCGCCCGCTTTATGTGGTGGCTATCGCGGCGCTGACAAACATCGCTTCGGCGCTGCTGCGCTGCCCGGAGATTGCGGAGCGCATCGTCGTCGTCTGGTTGGGCGGACACGCGCGGGACTGGCCGGACACCCGCGAGTTCAACCTGATCTCCGACCCTGCGGCCGCGCGGGTCGTCTTCGGTAGCGGCGTGCCGCTCGTGCAGCTGCCCTGCCGCGGCGTGGCCTCGCACTTGATTTGCAGCCGCGCCGAGCTTGAATTCGCGCTGCGGGACAAAAATCCCCTGTGCGACGAACTGCTCGCGTGGATGCTGCGGGTGCTGCGCGCCGAGACGCCGGGCGACCCCGGCCTTTTCTGGAGCCGGACGCTTTGGGACGTCGCCGCGAGCACCTGGCTTCTGCGCCCCGACCTGACCGGGAGCCTGCTCGTCCCGACGCCGCTCCTCGCGCCCGAGGGCTATTACGCCTCCGCCCCCGCCCGGCCGCCGATGCGGTACGTTTACTTCTTGCAGCGCGACGGGATTTTAGCCGACCTGTTCACCCGGTTGGCAGATTTTTCCTGTGCCGAATCCCCGCAATAAAGCGACCGAAAAGGCGATCCGAGCAGGGCAAACGCACCTGACGCCCCCGCGGGCGTCTTTTGTTTTTTGCGGAGAAATTCGGGAAAATGCGGGATTTGTACTTGCGCAAACGGGGAAAACGCGGTACAATGGAGCTGACATAAAAATTCGGAAGGATGCGATTATATGCTGCTGTCAACAATGACAAAATGGGTCGGTTCCGACCTGCCGGAACGCGAGGCGGTCAAAATCATCGCCGACGCGGGATTTGACGCCTACGATATCACGCTCTGCGACCTGACGCGAAGCGAGGATTACGCCTTCAATCAGCCGGATTACCGCGAGCGCGCGCAGGCGCTGCGGGCGTATGCCGACAGCCTCGGGATCGTCTGCAACCAGTCGCACGCGCCGTTCCCCTCCAGCACCGGCAAGGACGAGGAGGACAAGGTCATTTTCGAGAAGATCGTCCGCGCTATGGAGATCGCCGCGATCCTCGGCGCGAAGATCATCGTCGTTCACCCGAAGCAGCACCTGGTTTATCCCGAGCACCCCGACGAGCTTTTTGAGATGAACGTCGAATTTTACCGGAACCTCGTGCCCTATTGCGAGAAATTCGGCATCAAGGTCGCCTGCGAAAATATGTGGCAGTGGAACAACGGGAACAAGGTCCCGAGCGACAGCACCTGCTCGCGCGCCTGGGAATTCTGCAAATATCTCGACGCGATCGACAGCCCTTGGATCGTCGGCTGCCTCGACATCGGCCACGTTTCCCTGATGAACGCCGACATTCCCGCCTTTATCCGCCAAATGGGCAACGAGCGGCTGCGGGCGCTGCACGTCCACGACACCGATTTCAAATCGGATAAGCACACCCTGCCGTTTATGGAGCGGATCGACTGGTACGCCGTCTGCAAGGCGCTCGCCGAGATCGACTACAAGGGCGACCTCACCTTCGAGGCGGACAATTTTTACCGCGGCAAGCCGGCGGCGCTCTACGCCGCGACAACGAAATACATGTGCGAAGTCGGTCGCTTTTTGATTGCGCAGATCGAGCAGAATAAATAACGGAAAAAAGGACGTAAAACAGTGAAATCCGAAGCCAGAAAAGCGGAAGCCAAAAAAGCGATCATCATCGGCGTCGTCTGCATCGTGACCTATCTCGTCAACTATTATCTGCGCCACGTGTTGAGCGTCCTGACGCCGCAGATGCTTGCCACCAAAAAATTCACGGCGACCCACATCGGCACGCTTTCCTCGACCTATATGCTGTTTTACGCGGCGGGGCAGCTGATCAACGGCGTGCTCGGCGACATCTTCTCGCCGAAGCGCATGGCGGGGGCGGGCATCCTGATCGCCGGCGTCGCCACGATCCTGTTTCCGTTTTTAGACGGCGCGGCCGTGCAGATTCTCTGCTTCGCGGTTCTGGGCTTCGGGCTTTCGATGGTGCGCGGGCCGATCATGAAGATCATCTCCGAGAACACGCGGCCGGATCACGCCCGCAGCATCTGCGTCTTCTTCTCGGTCGCCGGGTTCGCGGGGCCGCTGATCGCCTCCCTGTTCGCCATGCTCGGACGGTGGCGGCTGTCCTTCCTGCTGGCGGGCGGCGTGGCGGTTTTCGCGGCGGTCGCGGCGTATCTGATCTTCACGGGCATGGAGCACAAAAAGCTCGTCGCCTACAAAACCTCGAAAGGGCAGGGCATCGGCTCGGTCCTCTCGGTTTTCAAAATCGAAAAATTCGGCTTTTATATGGTGATCGCCTGCCTGGTGGAGATCAGCTCGATCTCGATCTCGTTCTGGATCCCGACCTTTTTGACCGACCTGCAATTTTCCGACCGCGCCGCGAATTTGATCTTCTCGGCGGTCTCCGTGCTGCGCGCGATGATGCCCTTCGTCGCGCTGATGATCTTCCGGGCGACGAAGGGGAAGGAGGTCCTCATCATGCGCGTCTCCTTCGTGACGGCGACCGTGCTGTTCGCCGGGCTGCTGATCGCGCCGAACCGCTGGGTCTCGCTCGTGACGCTCTGCCTCGCGCTGATGGCGATGAGCTGCGTCTCGGCGCTGCTCTGGAGCATTTACATCCCCGGTCTCGGCAAAACCGGCAAGGTTTCGAGCGTCAACGGCATCCTCGACTGCACGGGTTACGTCGCCGCCTCCGCCGCGAACCTGCTGTTCGCCGGCGTCATGAGCCACGTCGGCTGGAACGTCGTTTACATCATCTGGGCGTCCATCGGCGCCGTCGGCATCATCGCCACCTTCTTCGCCCGGCAAAAGGAACCGGTCGACTGACAAAATTTCTGAAAATCGCCGCCGCGCCCTGCACCTGCTGCGGCTTAACAAACGGGCCGCTGACCCCCGAAGAGGCGAAGCTCTTCCAAAACAAGCCGTCCGACGCGGAAAACGCGCAGACGCCGGCGAATATCCCTTCGCCTGATAGAAAAAAGCAAAAGAGCCGACGGTTCGGCTCTTTTTTATGCTGCCGCTCTCACCCAAAATACCGTTTTAAATAATCGCGTTTGGCTTGCGGCATTTCGATGGCTTCGGCGAATTCCTTTGCCGGGACGCAGCGCAGCTCGAATGTCGCGTTGCGGTTTTGGGCGAAGAGCTGCGGGACGCCGCTGTCGGCGATGCAAGCCTCGAAAATCCACGCCTCCTCCCGCTCCTGCGCAATCGCCTCTTCATAGCGGCGGCGGGTGTCGGGGCATTCGATCAGCTGCGCCGGGAATTCGTTGATCACGTTTAAAAGCAGAATTTTTCGGTAATGCCCCGCCATGGACGGGAACTCGTCGTTGAAGAATTCGGGCGCTTCCGCCTTGACGGCGAGAGAGGTATGGTTATAAACGGCGAGCAGCTGCTTTTCAAAATTCACGTCATACGTCCCGCGCGGCGTCACCCCAAGGGCAATACAAATTGTCCGCCGGGTTTCGGTAATAATCCCGCCGCCCCGCCGGCATCTCCCCTTTGGGGGCAAATTTCAAGATCGCTTCCGTAACTTCGTTCCGCAATCCCATTCGAAACCCTCCTGTTTTATCCTGTGCAGGAAAAACGAGAAGGAAATTGTCCCTTCGTAAAGTTTCGCTTTTTGCACGTTAAAGATTTTTGTAATACCGCTCGATCAATTTCGCCATCAAAAGGCGTCGCTGCGCCAAAAATTCGTCGTAATTTTTCACGTCCATTTCGGCGATCGTTTCCGGAATGCAATTTTCCTCGAGGTTCTTTCGCAAGCTGTCCCGATCTGCAATATTTCCGAATCGGATGTCGCCGGTTTCACATTGGCGGATAATTTTCGGAAAATAGACGTTCGGCGCGTCGTCGCCGATCGCCTTATTTACCTGCGTGTCGAGGTAAATATAATTTGCTACCTGATTGTATTTTGTTTTCGAATCCACGCCGTTGCTTTTGAGATAGGCGCGGGGGAAAATATGGTGGACGTCGCCGGAAATACTGATCAAATCCGAGATTTTCGTGCCGTTCATAAACAGTGAGTTGCAATTCAGATTGATCTGGGCGGCGAGGAAGGTATTGAATGCGGGACTGTTCACAGAGGACGATTCCAGATTTTGCGGAAGCGTGACGTTCCAAAACGTATCGGACAAATTTGCAGCTTCCACTTCGTCCATATAATTGAGAAATCCTTTTTCTCCGATGCTTCGCATATCCCGATCCATTACCGTTTCGGAAGAACTGATATAGCGGGACGTCAAGGTCGCCAAGACAAACCATTTTTGCACATATCGTTTGATCTGTACATTTGGGATGGCGTCATCCTGCAAAAGGATCAAATACAGCGTATAGGCAAAATCGAGTGTCATCTGCGAATTGAGGAGCTTGCTGGAAGAAAATCCCGCCCCTTTGATTGCCAAAATGAATTGCGTGAAATTGTATTGATTGATAAAGCTTTGAATTCCCTTATCCAACTTTGCATAAGAATCGGCCACGATATCGTCCCGGTATTCTTTTGTCTCAAAGTCTCTGCCGGACAGCAGACTCACAAGGTCGGCTAATTTGCCGCGGCGAAATTGGTGCATAAACGAGACGCGCAGCATATCTCCGTAGTCGGGGTCGTAAATATCGTCGTAATCATTTGCAAGCCACTTGATTTTGTTGGCGTAAACGGATTCCTGAAATTCTGTGTCGTGCGTCAGCTGCGGGTAGAAATCCGGTTTTGTTGCCAAATGGCAGAAATAGTCGACGGCCTTTCGCATCAAACCGCCGCCGTGATTCGTGTCGGCGGCCATTTTCGACATGACAAAGTCGGATTGACTGAGCGCCGTGCCTTTGGAGTTGATGCGAATAAAAATTTCCGTCACCTCGTCAATGTCGAGGTTGTGGTCAAGCTCGATGACGCCGATTTGTCGGTTTGCGATTGCCTTCAGCTTTCCGAGCGTTTCCGACAACTCGTCAAGGTCGACGGAAGGGTTGTTTTGCGCGTATTCATTCTCAAAAGCGCGCTGCTTGAATCCGGCGGAGAAGATGACGGAAATATCCGGGATCCAGCGCTTATCCTTCAGGTGGGAGGCGTCTTGAACGGCAAACCGTTTGGTTTCGTCTTCGGCAATCGGGTTGAAAGCGATTCGAATGCGGTCTTTCTTAAAATCCTGATCGAGCACTTCCATCCCGACGATCGCCGTCATCAGCGCAGTGACGCGTTGCTGGCCATCTATCAAAATTTCTTTGCCGTTCGATTTCCCTCCGTCCTTGGTCTGTACGTCGGGATTTTTCCATGTGATGATATATCCCGTGGGATAGCCGTTGTACAGCGAATCGATCAGGTCTCTGACCTGGCTGCGTTTCCAGACAAAAGGCCGCTGTATTTCCGGAATCACAAAATGCTGTGCCTCGATGAGACCCAGCACGGCGCTGACGGGGTATTGCATTAACGTGAATTTTTCTCCGTTCATGATTCTTACTCCTTATTTGTGAAGGTGACGCGCGATTTCGGTTAGGAAGGGGACGGCGTAGCGGGCGGCTTTTACGGCGCCTACGCCGTTGACCTCGAGGAAATCTTCGCGGGTGCGGGGGCGTTTTTGCGCCATGTCGCGCAGCGTCGCGTTGGAGAAGATGACGTAGGCGGGCACCCCTTCGTCCCGGGCGAGGCGCAGCCGCAGGGCGCGCAGCGCTTCGAGCAGCTCGGAATCGGGCG
>CANQSG010000108.1 GCA_947626485.1 uncultured Clostridia bacterium
CTTAAAATGCGCAGCTTGAGCTCCCGAGCATAGGGGCCGTTTTTGAGCATGCCGACGTCGTGATTCGATTCGAGCAGCACGAGGTCGCAGCCCCGCAGCGCGGCGCGCACCGGGTCGCTGACAAAGCCGAGGTCGGTGCAGACCGCGATTTTCTGCCCGCCCGGCAGGGTGACGCGGTAGCCGCTCGTGCCGGCGCAGTCGTGGCTGACGGCAAAGCGCTCGACGCAAAACGGCCCGATTTCCGTCTCGCCGATCGGCAGGGCAAAGGTCTTTGCGCCCTTGCCCAGCTTGTCGAGGGCGCCGAGGGTCTCGAGCGTCTCGGGCGCGGCGTAGACCGGCAAACCCATCCGCCCCGAAAAGGTTTTCAGCGAGCGGATGTGGTCGCTGTGCTCGTGGGTGACGAGCACGCCGCACAAGTCTTCGGGCGCGACGCCGTGGGCGTCGAGCAGGGCGAGGGTCTCGCGCAGGGGGCCGCCCGCGTCGACGAGCAGCGCGCCCGCCGCGTCGCCGATGAGGGTGCAGTTGCCGGTGCTCCCGCTGAAAAGGGGACAGAATTTTGCCATCTTCGCTTCAAGCCTCCTGCTTTGCAGTAAAAAAGCCCGCGCGGCTGCGGCGGACTTTTTGTGATGTGCGGAATGCCGTCATTCAGACGACCTGCGACTGCCGGTCGGGCGCGTCGACCCGGACGCGGCGAATGTCGGCGCCGAGCGCCGTCAGCTTTTCGACGATGTTTTCATAGCCGCGGTCGATGTGGTCGATGTCCTCGATCTCGGTGACGCCCTCGGCCGACAGCCCGGCGATCACCATGGCGGCGCCCGCGCGCAGATCGGTCGCCCGCACCGGCGCGCAGGTCAGGCGATCGACGCCGGAAATGACGGCGGTTTTGCCGTCGACCTGAATGTCGGCGCCCATGAGGACGAGCTGGTCGACGTAGCGGAAGCGGTTGTCCCACACGCCCTCGGTGATGATGCTCGTGCCGTCGGCGACGGCGAGCAGGGTGGCGATCTGGGGCTGCATATCGGTCGGGAAGCCGGGGTGCGGCATCGTTTTGATGTTGCATTTCCGGGGGCGGCGGCGCATCGAGACGCGGACGGCCTCGTCGTACTCCTCGACGTCGACCCCCATCTCGATCAGCTTCGCGAGGATGGATTCGAGGTGCTTCGGGATCACGCCGGTGACGAGCACGTCGCCCCGGGTGGCGGCGGCGGCAGCCATGTAGGTGCCCGCCTCGATCTGGTCGGGAATGATGCTGTAGGTCGCGCCCTGCAAATGCTCGACGCCGCGGATTTTGATGACGCTGGTGCCGGCGCCCATGATGTCGGCGCCCATCGAGTTCAGGAAGTTGGCGAGGTCGACGATGTGAGGCTCGCGGGCGGCGTTTTCGATGACGGTCATGCCCCGCACCCGGGCGGCGGCGAGCATGATGTTGATCGTAGCGCCGACCGAGACGACGTCGAGATAGACCGAGGCGCCGCGCAGGTGAGAGGCGACGCCGAAATCGCAGCCGCCGGGCGGGGCGACGCGGGAACGGCCGCACCGACCGAGCAGGGCGCCGATAAAATAGCTCGAAGCGCGCATCGTCTTGGCGGCTTCCTTCGAGACGACGCAGGAGCGGACGGGGCGGGGGTCGATCTCCACCGCCGAATCGCTGAGCATCCGCACCTCGGCGCCCAGCGTGTGTAGCACCTGAATGATCGAAGAAACGTCGGAAATGTTCGGCAGATTTTCAATGCGGCAGACGCCGTCGGACAGCAAAACGGCGGGCAGAATCGCCACCGCCGCGTTTTTTGCCCCGCTGATGGAAACGGTGCCGCGCAGGGCGGCGCCGCCGCGTATCCTCAATTTTTCCAAAATTACAGCACTCCCTATACTTTCGGTGCGTTCAAAGGGAAGATCAGCTCGAAATCGCAAAAAGGAAATTTCTTCAAGAAGGAAATATCTTATTTCTATTATATCCATATTTCCGAGTTTGTCAATTTCTAATTCAAGCGCGGGCAAGTTTCCGCGCGCTTTTTCCGCGAAATCCGCCTTTTTTGCCGGGCGGAAATTTTTTTGCAAAAAAGGTGTTGACAAATTCGTCGAAGGTGCTATAATGCGCAGGAAGGAAACCGAAATTCCGAGACAGGGCATTTTCGCGCATGGCGTTTTTGCCGAGGTGGGATCCGTATGAAAACCAAAAAGCAAAAGCACGGCAGTCAACATTTCGAAAACGAGGAGATCCTCCACCGCGAGGAACAGTTCATCGGGTATTACGCCGGCGACAACGCGGCGGGGCAGCGGACGCTGCGGCTGCTGCTGCGGCTCTACCGCGGGCATTACCGCAAGCTGCTGCTCGCCGTGCTGTTCCATGTGCTGAAAACCAGCCCCGCGTGGATCATCCCGATCGTCACGAAAAACGTCATCAACCTCGCGACCGACCGCCCCGCCGACGCCGCCGGGCAGATGCTGATTAACTTTATCTGCATCATCTTCCTGCTGCTGCTGAACATCCCGACCCACATGATCTATATCCGGCTGAACAGCCTCGCGCGGCGCAGCGTCGAGGCGGGTCTGCGGGGCGCCATCGTCCGCAAGCTCCAGCAGATTTCGATCACGTTTTACAAAGAAATGCAGTCGGGGCGCATCCAGTCGAAGATCATGCGCGACGTCGAAAACGTCGAGACCTTTTCGAATCAGCTGTTTGAAACGGTGCTCAACATGCTGGTTTACTTAACGGTCTCGCTCGGCGTGATCCTCTATACCAACTGGCGGGTTTTCCTCTTCGTGATCGTCTGCGCGCCCGTCGCCTCGCTGACGGTCGTCGCCTTCCACAATAACATGCGGAACAAGAACCGCGAATTCCGCAAGGAGATCGAGCACACCTCCGCCAGCGTGATGGACATGGTCGAGCTCATCCCCGTGACCCGCGCCCACGCCCTCGAGCAGGAGGAGGTCAACAAGGTCACCGAACAGCTCAACCTCGTCGCCGAGCGGGGCTACCGGCTCGACATGGTGCAGAGCCTCTTCGGCTCGGTCAGCTGGGTCGTCTTCAACCTGTTTCAGATCATCTGCCTGTTCACGACGGGCTACCTCGCCTATCTCGGCAAAATTTCCATCGGCGAGATCGCCCTCTATCAAAGCTATTTCACGACCATCGTCAACCAGATCTCGGCGCTCATCGGGCTGCTGCCGATCCTCGCGAAGGGGTCGGAATCCCTCAACTCGATCGGCGAAATTTTGAGCGCGAACGACGTCGAGGACAATTCCGGCAAAAAGCGCCTGAAAGATTTGCGCGGGGAATACGAATTCCGCGACGTCGTCTTCGGGTACGACGCCGACAAGCCGGTGCTCAACCACCTGAATTTGAAGGTCAAGGCGGGCGAGACCGTCGCCCTCGTCGGGGAGTCGGGCGCGGGGAAATCGACGGTGCTCAACATGGTCATCGGCTTCCACCTCGCGACATCCGGGCAGGTGCTCATCGACGGCTGCGACATCAAGGAGCTCGACCTGCACAATTATCGCACCAACATCGCCGTCGTCCCCCAGACGAGCATTCTCTTCTCCGGCACGATCCGGGACAACATCACCTACGGCATGCCCAACGTCAGCGAGGCGCAGCTCCAGCAGGCCATCGCGGCCGCCAACCTGACCTCCTTTATCCTCAGCCTGCCCGACGGGCTCGACACCGTCGTCGGGGAGCACGGCGGCAAGCTCTCGGGCGGTCAGCGGCAGCGCATTTCGATCGCCCGCGCCATCATCCGCAACCCGAAGGTCATCCTCTTCGACGAGGCGACCTCGGCGCTCGACAGCATTTCCGAGCGGGAGATTCAGACGGCGATCAACAACCTGACCCGCGACCGCACGACCTTCATCGTCGCCCACCGCCTCTCGACGATCCGCGACGCCGACAAGATCGCCGTGCTGCGGGACGGCAAGTGCGTCGAATTCGGCACCTACGAGGAATTGATGGCATTGCAGGGCGAATTCTACACCATGAAGCAGCTGCAATCGTAACGCAGGGCGATCTGATTTTCTCACGGACGGCGCCGCCGGTTTTTTGACCGGCGACCCGCCCGTTTTTTGTTCCGAAAAAATGGGGCTTGACAAGGGCGGCGGGGTGTGGTAGGATAAAGGCGGGTCAACTGTATGATTCGAAATAGTACACGTCACACGGCGGACCCGAAACGAAACAATCGGCGCAAGCCGGAAAGGCAGGGAACCGCGTTGCTCTCCATCGACTGGAAAAGCCGCACGCCGCTCTACGACCAGATCGTCAGCGAGATCGTCCGCCTGCGGCGGCTGGGCGCGCTGCAGCCCGGCGAACAGCTGCCGAGCGTGCGCAATCTGGCGGTCTCGCTGGGCGTCAACCCCAACACCGTCCAACGCGCCTACGGCATTCTGGAATCCAACGGCATCCTCGTCACGGTGCCGGGCAAGGGCGCCTATCTTTCGGACGACGCGGCCGCCGGCCGCATGGTGGACGACATCTGCGAGGCAGAATTCCGCGCCGCGACGGCGCACGCGCTGCAATACGGCCTGAGCCGGGAGCGCGTCAAGGCGATCGTCGATCAGATTTACGACAGGGAGGGAGCCAAATGATCGAGGCGGTACAACTGACAAAGCGCTTCGGCGACACGAATGCGCTCGACGGGCTGAACTGCCGGGTGCAGAACGGCACGATTTACGGATTGGTCGGCGCGAACGGGTCGGGAAAATCGACCCTGCTGCGCGTCATCGCGGGCGTTTACGCGCCCGACAGCGGCGAGATCATCGTCGACGGCATGCGCACCTTCGACAACCCGGCGCTCAAAGCGAAGCTCTTTTTCCTCGCCGACACGCCCTATTTTTTCCATCAGGCGAACCTCGTCGACATGGCGCAGTTTTACGCGATGTTTTACCCCTCCTTCGACCGCGCGCTGTTCGACGAGCTCGTCGGCAGCTTCCCGCTCGACCCGAAAAAGCGCATCGGCAGCTTTTCGAAGGGCATGCAGCGGCAGGCGGCGCTGATTCTGGCGCTCGCCGTCCGGCCGCAGTATCTGCTGCTTGACGAAGCCTTCGACGGCCTCGACCCGGTGATGCGGCAGGTGCTGCGCTCGCTGCTGTGCGACGGGGTCTCCCGCCGCGATCTCACGGTGCTCATCGCCTCCCACAACCTGCGGGAGCTCGAGGATCTCTGCGACACCGCCGGCCTGCTCTACGGCGGGAAAATGCTGCTCGACGGCACCCTCGAAGCGCTGCGCCACAGCCTGCATAAGGTCCAGCTCGCCTTCGCCGAGCCGCCCGACGACGCGGTCTTTGCGCCGCTCAACCGCCTGAAAACCGAGCGCACCGGCTCGCTGTTCCAACTCGTCGTCCGGGGCGACGAGGGCGACACCCTCGAATTCCTGCGGCGGCTGCACCCGCTCTTTGTCGAATGCGTCCCGCTGACGCTCGAAGAAATTCTGATTTACGAACTGGAGGCGATCGGCTATGACAGCAACGTCCTCGCCCGCTAAGCTGCACGGGGGCAGGCGGCTTTTCTGGTTCACGCTGCGCAAAAACGCCGCTGTGATCTTCCTCGCCCTCGCGGTACTGCTTCTGCTCTGCCCCGGGCTGACGATCAGCCGCATGCGCGACAACCCCGGCGGATTCGACCGCCTCTCCTCCTCCTTCGGCAACACCTTTTCGGGCAATTTCTTCCTGCTCGCCTTCTTTACAAGCGCCCTGATGCTGCTGCTCTGCTGCCTGAATTTTGACTTTTTATTCCACAAAAACGCGTCCGACGTTTACCACGCGCTGCCCGTCTCCCGCAGCGCCTGCTTCCTCGCCCGCTTCTTCGCGAGCGCGGTGGGCGCCGCCCTGCCCGCGACGGCGTCCTGCGCGGGACTGGCGATTTTGCTGACCGTCGTCGGGCGGCGCGATCTGCTGCCCGTGGTGGGGCAGGGGTGGGCGCTGCTGCTGCTCTTTGTCCTGCTGTGCACCGCGTCGCTGAGCCTCGCCGCCGTCTGCACCGGGCAGGCGTTCGACCTGCTCGTCACGGTGGGGCTCTTTAACCTGACGCTGCCGCTCCTTTATCTCATCGGGCTGAGCCTCTGCGACCAGCACCTCGTCGGCTTCTGCACCGAAAACGCCGAAAAGCTCGTCTTTGATTTAAGCCCCTTCACCGCCTTTTGCTATCACCTGACCGTCCTGCCCGCCACCGGCTTCGACTGGAACGTCGTCGGCTTCTGCGTGCTGTTTCTGCTCTGCTTCCTCGTGACGACGGTGCTGCTCTACCGCAGCCGCCGCAGCGAGGCCGCCGAAACGCCCTACGCCTTCGCCTTTGTGCGCCGCGCGCTGCAATTTTTCGCCGCCGTCTTCGCGGGCTATTTCGTCGGTATGCTCTTTTATTTCAGCGACAACGACGAGCCGCCTTTCTGGCTCTTTACGGCGGCGGGCTGCCTGCTCGGCGCGCTGATCCTCGGCGGCGTGATGGAGCGCGGCTTCCGGCGCTGGCGGCGGTCGGTGCTCCTCGGAGCGGGGGCGTTCGCCTCGCTGCTCGCCCTGTTTTTGGTGATCTACACCGGCGCCTTCGGGTTTGAGACCCGGCTGCCCTCGCCCGCGCGGTTTGCCTCGGCGACCGTCTCGTTCGACGGGATGAAGGTCGAGCTGCCGCCCGCACAGGCGCGCGAGCTGCACGCCGCCCTGCTCGACGACGCGCGTTCC
>CANQSG010000109.1 GCA_947626485.1 uncultured Clostridia bacterium
GCCCGTCGTGCCGCCCGAACCGCCCGCCGCGCCGCCGCCCGAGCCGTTCGCACCGCCAGCGCCGCCGGAACCGCCGGAGCCGCCCGCAGTGCCGGGCTGTGCGCCGTTCGCGCCGCCCGAACCCGAGCCGGTCGCGCCGGAAGCGGTCCCACCCGACGCGGTCTCGTCCGGGTTTTGCGCGTCCTCCCCGTCGAGCGAGCCGGACAGGACGGCGTCGGCGTCGGAGGAGCCGTCGGGGGCGGGCGCCTTGCGGCAGCCCTGCAGCAGCAGCGCCGGGAACAGGAGCAGCAGCACCAGACCCGCGAGCAAGTTTCGTTTTTTCATGGAAAGATCCTTCCTTTCGGTTGCGCCCCGCGGCCTTGCGGGGGCGCGCATCCGCCGGGCGAACGCGCGGGGTCGGTCACCGTTTGGTGCCGACGTTATTGGAGATCGTCGTGCCGCTGTGGCCGCCGTAATCCTTCAGGTTTTCCGAGGTGTAGCCGTGGTAAGAGGCGTTATAGACGATCTGGCAGCCCTTCAAGCTGCGCAGGATCATGGCGAATTCCGGCGAGACGTTGGTGTCGGCGCCGTCGCCCTGAATGGCCTCCATCACGTTGCCGCGGTAGACGGAATTGCTCACGCCGTTCAAATAGAGGTTGCAGGAGTTGTCGGCGGTGTGGTCGGGGCCGTTGCGCTGGTTGACGTTGCCGAGCATCGAGATGTCGCTGCCGCCGGTGACCCGGATGCCGCCGATGGAGCAGCGGTCGAAATAGTCGCCGACGATTGTGTGCCCGGTGACCGATTCGAGCAGGACGCCGGTGCCGCACCATTCGATGCGGTTGCCGGTGATGCGGACGTTTTTGACGCTGCCCGAGCCGTAATACCCCGCCGGGTGGTCGCTCGTCAGCCAGTTGTTGAGGAGCAGCAGATTGCTGCCGCTGACCGCCTGCACGCCGTAGCTGCTGCCGTGGAGCATCGAGTTGCGCACCGTGACGTTGGTGGAATTTTCGACATAGACGGCGGGACCCTTGCCCCCGGTGGTGATGCGGCAGTCGTTGATGTCGATATTTTTGGCGTTCACCAGCTTCACGCCCGAAAGCGACTGGGTCGCCGTCGCGCCCAGCCCCTCGATCGCGATGCCGCTGATCGTGACGTTGGAGGCGCCGGTCAGGTTGAGGATCGAGGTCGCCGCGCGGGTGTTGCGGGTCAGCACGGTGGTGCCGTTGGTCTCAAACCCGTAGGTCGTCATCGAGAGCAGCGTGACGTCGGAGGGCACCTTGACGTCGGCGCAGTAATAGGTGCCGACCGGGAAGATCACGGTGCCGCCCTTCCCCGCCGCCGCGAGCGCTTTGGTGATGGCGTCGGTGTCGCTGCCGCGGTCCTTGCCGTTCGCGCCGTAGTCCGCCACGTTTACGACCTTGCTCCCGGCGACGGGGAGAAGATGGGTGAGCTTGCCGCCCACCGCAGCCGCCGCAGTCGTCTTTGCCGCGGCGGAATAGGAAATCGCCGGTTTTTTGCTCGCAAAGACCGCGCTCGCCGTGTTCGCCGACGCCGCCTTGACCGCGCCGGAGCTCGACCCCAGCGGCAGGGTGTTGCCCCCGCAGGCGGCCAGCGCCAGCACCGCCAGCGCCGTCGTCGCAATTTTACAGCCGATCCGTTTCATGAAGAAGCCTCCTTCAATCGCACCCGGCGAAAGCCTGCCGCCGGATTCTGTGTCCCTTATCGCTACGCGTCAGCAGTCGTCGCCCGCGATGCTTCCGACGTTGTCGGCGAGCACCGTTTCGGTGTGGCCGCCCTCGTCGAGCAGGTTGTCGATGACCGCCGCCTGATACATCACGTTGCCCCGCACGACGGCGGTGTGCAGCCCCTGCAAATGCAGGTCGTAATCGGGCGAGTGCCGCTCCTGCTGCTTCGGGTCGCCGCCGAGCGAGCGGAAGACGTTGGACTGGACGGACACCCCGCGCGAACGCAGGACGCTCAACCCGGCGCTGATCTCGTCGGGCAGCGCCCGCCAGCCGTCCCGTGCGAAGGTGTTGCCGGTGATGTTGATGTGCTTGCCGTCGAGAAAGGCGGCGCCCTCGCGGCCGTTGCGGTCGAAGTGGTTGCCGGTCAGCACCCAGGTGACGCCGCGTTCGGAGCGGATGCCCTCGCGGTAGTTCCACTCGATGCGGTTGCCCTCGCAGAGGATGGCGGTGTTGCAGGAATCGACCCCGTAAATGCCGCAGTTCGCGTTGGCGGTGAGCCAGTTATTATAAATGAATAAGTCCCAGCCGTCGATGTAAAGCCCGTTGCGGGAGGAGGAAAGCATGTTGTCCTGCACCGTGGCGCACCAGACGTGCCCGAGGTGGAGCGCGTCACCCGAGAACTCGGTGACGCGGCATTTTTCGACCCGGATGGCGTCCTCTTGCGCGCCGTAGCCGTCGGTTTTGGCGATCTGCACGCCGTGAACGTTTTCCCCCAGCCTGCCGCCGAGCAGCGACAGCCCCGTCAGCGTGCAGCCGACCGCGTCGGTGACGTCGAGCAGGCAGGACGCGTCGGCGCGCGAGAGCAGCAGGCAGGCGCCGGTATCGGGCTTGTCGCGGTAGCCCCAGGTGCAGCCGCCCCGCAGGGTGATGTGGGGCTTCACGCGGACGTCGGCGCAGGGGAAGACCCCGCTCGGCACGAAGACGACGCCGCCGGGCTCGCAGGCGTCGATCGCCGCCTGGATCGCCGCCGTGTCGTCGGTCTGCCCGTCGCCGCGGGCGCCGAAGTCGCGTATATTCCAACCGTTTGTTTCCATTTCGAAAATGCCGCCTTTACATAGAGTCGATTTGCGATGTCTCGCCCTGTGCGATTTTGCATTTTCACAGGAATCGCTTGACATTATCACGCTCTTACTATACACTATTTATAACGGATTGTCTTTACCAGCACCTGAACACTCGTTTAACATTTTTTGTGTTTCCCCGGAAGTTTGTGCCACCTGTCGGGAAAAATTTACCTCTTTTTTTCAACTTTTTGCCAGCAGCGGATAATATGGGCAATTTGCCCAACCGCCCCCGCCTCCACCCGCGCCGCCCGCCCCGATTTCGGGCAAAAAACGCAAAAAAACCGGCGCCGCAAGGACGCCGGAAACCGGAAAGGATGTAAAAAAACGTGCCGGATTATCTGCAAAACGTCAAATTCCATTTCGACAACATTCATAAGTGGGACCCCCTGCACTTCGGGCCGGTCATCCTGCACCAGATCGGCGAGGTCATCTGCGACCTGAACTTCGAAAACGGCCTGCACCAGCAGGAGTGCTACGAGTTCAGCTACATCGCCTCGGGGCAGGGCACCTGCTTCACGCAGGGAAAATATTACAACGTCCACCAGGGCGACGTCTTCATCGCGCGGGTCGGGGCGCTGCACAACATCAAGACCGACAACCGCCAGCCCCTGCGGATGTTTTACTGCGGCTTCATGTTCGACGAGACCGACCCGCAGTTCGCGGCCTTCCGCCCCTTAAAGGAGCTGCTCGACACCTCCGAGGTGCCGCTCGCCTCCGACTCCTTTAATATGTTCACCATTTTCACAAACATTTTCAACGAGTACACCAGCCTGAACGCCATGCGGGAGGTCGTGCTGGGGGCGCTGCTCACCGAGCTGCTCTGTGCGGTCTACCGCAACTTCAAACGCCAAATTCAGAGCAACTACGTCCCCGACGACGCGCAGTCGGCGTCCGAATCCCTCTTTTACAGCGTGATCCAGTACATGGAGCAGAACATCGTCCAGATCCGCCAGCTCAAGGAGATCAGCGACCATTTCGGCTACACTTATTCTTATATCTCCCACATCTGCTCGAAAAAGCTCAACAAGACCCTGAAGGAATACTACAACGAGCTCAAGCTCAGCAAGGCGCGCGAATTTTTGGATCACGGCCTGTCGGCGACGGAAATTTCGGACATGCTGGGCTACGCCTCGATCCACTCCTTCAGCCGCTTCTTCCGCCAGCAGTACGGCGTCTCGCCCCAGCAGTACAAAAAGGGGACCGACAAGCAGTGGGAGCTGACCTTTTCGGACGAATTCCCGGGCTATACGCTCGATGAAACGAAGTGGGAGCCCTGCCCCGAGCGCGCCTTCGGCGACGGCAGCCATTGGCGCCGGGCGCACCACCGGGTCGAAAACGGCAGACTGCTGCTCTCCATCGCCCCCGAAGCCGTCGGCTGCGGGTCGGGCGCTGTCTGGACCTTCCGGAAATTCGAGCAGCACCAGGGCTATTTCGAGGTTCAGTGTCGGCTCCCGACCCGGCCGGGCTGGAGCCTGTCGATGCGGCTGGTGCAGTATGCGGATCGCCCCGTCCCGGACGACGAGGCGCGCGACCTGACCATCGAGCTCGTCAACGCCCACGCCCCCGACGAGCGCACCGTCGCCCACGCCGTCAGCTGGACGGCGCCCGACGGCGTGCCCTATCAGGCGAGCCAGAACATCCTCAACCCGTCGCTCTTCGAGGGGACGCACACCTTCGGCGTCTGGTGGCAGGACGGCCAGCTGCTCTTCTACATCGACCGCAAAAAGACCTGGCAGGCCGCCATGAAACACACCACCGCGCCCCTCTTCCTCCAGCTCGCCACCAACCGCCTCCCCACCTCCACCCAACCCACCCCGCCCACCGACCAAGCCGAAATCACCTACATCAAAGCCTACCGCCAGCTCTGACCGCCAAAATCAGAACTTCTGTTCTTGCCAAAAATCGGATTTTATGGTAGAATAATATGATAGAATAAAAAGGAAATTTGACGTCCCGCCCCGGGGTTGAGGCTCGCCCCGGGAACGGCGGGGACAGAAAGGATTCGCATGGAGGATAAATTTTCGGTTTTGAAGCGCTGCTTCGGGTATGACGGCTTTCGGGCGGGGCAGGCGGAGCTGATCGACGCGCTGACGGCGGGGCGCGACGCGCTGGGCATTCTGCCTACCGGCGGCGGAAAAAGCCTTTGCTATCAAATCCCCGCCCTGCTGCTGCCGGGCGTCACGCTGGTGATCTCGCCGCTGATCGCCCTGATGCAGGATCAAGTCCTCTCCTTACAGGCGGCGGGCATCCCGGCGGCTTTTTTGAACAGCACCCTCTCCCCCGAGGAAATGCAGACGGTCTGCCGCCGCTTCCGGCAGGGGGACTACCGCCTGCTCTACGTGGCGCCCGAGCGGCTCGACGTGCCCGATTTCCGCGCGGCGGCGTCGGCGGCGTCCCTCTCGCTCGTGGCGGTGGACGAGGCGCACTGCATCTCCCAATGGGGGCAGGATTTTCGCCCGAGCTATCTGCGCATCTCCGATTTTCTTCTCTCCCTGCCGAACCGCCCGCCGGTCGGCGCCTTCACCGCGACGGCGACCGCCCGGGTGCAGGAGGACGTCGTCCACGCCCTCGGACTGCGCGACCCGCTGCGGGTCGTCACCGGCTTCGACCGCCCCAATCTCTATTACGCCGTGCTGTGCCCGAAGGACAAGCGGGCGACGCTGCTGCGGCTGCTGCGCGAGCGCGCCGACCGCAGCGGCATTGTTTACTGCGCCACCCGGCGGCAGGTCGACGAGCTGACCGAACTGCTGCGCGAGCGGGACATCCCGGCGGTCTGCTATCACGCGGGGCTGCCGGAGCAGACGCGGCGCGACAACCAGACGGCCTTCGTCTACGACCGCGCGCGGGTGATGGTGGCGACAAACGCCTTCGGCATGGGCATCGACAAGTCCAACGTCTCCTTCGTCATCCACTTCAGCCTGCCCCAGAGCCTCGAAGCCTATTATCAGGAGGCGGGGCGCGCGGGGCGGGACGGCGCGCCGGCAGACTGCATTTTGCTCTATGCGCCGGGCGACGTGCAGACCGTCCGCCTCCTGCTGCAAAGTGACGACAACAGCGAGCGCCCCGAAGAAGAGCGCCGCCGCACCCGGGCGCAGGCGCTCGAACGGCTCGACGCCATGGTCGCCTACTGCAAAACCGCCCGCTGCCTGCGCGGCTGCCTGCTTTCCTATTTCGGGCAGACCCACCCCGACGCCTGCGGCCACTGCGAAAACTGCCGCACCGCGTGGCAAACCCGCGACGTCACGCAGGAAGCCCGCATGGTGCTCTCCTGCGTCGCGCGCATCCGTCGGACGCTCGGCTACTCGGTCGGCCCGGCGCTGGTGATGCAGGTGCTGCGGGGCGGCAAAACCAAACGCGTTTCCGAGCTCTCGCTCGACGCCCTGTCGACCTACGGCCTGCTGCGCGACCGGTCGGCAGAACAGGTGCAGGCGCTGCTCGACTGCCTGCTCGAGCAGGGGGTGCTGTCTCTGTCGCAGCCCTACGGCGCCCTTGTGCTGACCGGGCGGGCGAAGGACGTCCTGACCGGCGGCGCGCAGGTCCTGCTGCAAGAGCGGGTCGACCCGCCGGAAAAGACCGCCGAACCGACCGAGGCCGCCGCGCCGACCGACGAGGCGCCCGATTCCGAGCTGCTAGAAG
>CANQSG010000110.1 GCA_947626485.1 uncultured Clostridia bacterium
CACCGCCGCGGGCAGCAGGCCGACGAGGTTGCGGCGGTTCAGGAAGGTCTCACCCCGGCTCGAAAAGCAGAGCGCCGTCGCCGCTTTGATGATCGCCGAGCCGGGCGCGTAAACGGCAAAGCCGGTCAAAATGTCGGCGAGCGCCGCCCCCGCCGCGCCGGTAAAGACGGCGTAGGGCGTCGGCAGCAGGCAGGCGGTGAGGTAGAGCACCGCGTCGCCGACGTGGACGTAGCCGTTGTGCACCGGGATGTGCAGAAAGGCGGTCAGGACGAAGGTCGCCGCCGTCAGCGCGCCGGTCAGGCAGAGCCGCCGGATCGAAAGGCTGTTGCGCCCGAGGGAAACGGAGTTCGAATTGGGTTGCATGAAAATTCCTCCTTGCGTTTTTTCTGCCGATAGTGTATCATAAAACTGAACCTATGAAAATATCCAGTTCGGGAGATGTTTATAAGACCAGATGAAAGAAAAGACCGATTCCACCAAAACCCCGCCCGCCTATCTCCGGCTGTACCGCCGCCTGCGCGATGAGATCGTCGCGGGCGCTTACCCCTTCGGCGGCCGCCTGCCCTCGAAACGCACCTGCGCCGAGGAAAACGGGCTGAGCTTAATTACCGTCGAGCACGCCTATGCGCTGCTGGTCGACGAGGGGTATCTCGAGGCGCGCGAGCGCAGCGGGTATTACGTCTGCTTCCGCGCGAGCGACTGGTTCGCCGCCGCAAAGGAACAGCCGCCCCGCCCGCTGCCGATGACGTCGGGCGAGCGGACGGCGACGGCCTTCCCCTTCACGGTGCTGGCGCGGACGATGCGGCGGGTCATCAGCGACTGCGGCGCGGCGCTGCTCGAAAAGCCGCCGGGCGCGGGCTGCGACGCCCTGCGCGACGCGGTGCGGCGGTATCTCGCCCGGAGCCGGGGCATACAGGTGCAGACCGAACAAATCATCATCGGCTCGGGCTCGGAATCGCTCTACCGGCTGATCGTCGACCTGCTCGGGCAGGGGCGGATCTACGCCGTCGAATCCCCGTCCTATCAGAAAATTTTGCAGGTCTACCAAACGCTCGGCGTGACCTGCGAGGAGCTGCCGCTCGGGCGCGACGGCATCGAAAGCGCGGCGCTGTGGGCGAGCGAGGCGTCGGTGCTGCACCTTTCGCCCTACCGCAGCTTCCCCACCGGCGTCACGGCGTCGGCGTCGAAGCGGCACGAATACCGCAAATGGGCGGCGGCGGAAGGGCGCTATTTGATCGAGGACGATTTCGAATCGGAATTTTCGGTCTCAAGAAAGCCGGAGGAGACCCTCTTTTCCCACGCGCCCGACGACGTGATCTATTTAAACACCTTTTCGAAAACCGTCTCGCCCGCCCTGCGCACGGCCTACATGGTGCTGCCGCCCGCGCTGGTCGAGCCCTTTGCGCAGAAGCTGGGCTTCGCCTCCTGCACGGTGCCGACCTTCGAGCAGCTCGTGCTGGCAGAGCTGCTCGAAACGGGCGAATTCGAGCGGCACATCAACCGCGTCCGCCGGGCGCGGCGGCGGGAGCTGCGGCAGGGCTGACGCGACTGCGCAAATGCGTGATTGTTTTTCTTTGGAGTAAATGGTATACTGAAAACCGATTTCCGCCGGTTTTCCGGTATTTAAGAAAAGGAAGTGCGTAAAATGCGATTTCCGTCCGATTTTATCTGTGCTTCGCCGGTCTACGGCACCCTTGAGCACCCCGTCCCCGCCCCCTGCTTCCGCCGCGCTTTCTTCGCCGACACGGCATGTATTGCGCGGCTCACCATCGGCGCCGCCGGGTTTTACGAGCTCTTTCTCAACGGCGAACGCGTCACGAAGGGGCGGCTCGCGCCCTACATCAGCAACACCGACGACCTATTGTATTACGACCGCTACGAGCTGCCGCTGGTCGCGGGGGAAAACGTGGTCGGCGTGCTGCTCGGCAACGGCCTGCGCAACAATCCGGGCGGCTATATCTGGGATTTCGACAAGGCCGCCTTTCGCGGCGCGCCCTGCTTCGCCCTCTCGCTGACCTACCGGGACCGCGCGGGCGAGAAGCAGATATGCAGCGACCCGCAGTTTCTGACCGCCCCCTCGCCCATTCGCTTCGACGATTACCGCTTCGGCGAGCAGTACGACGCGCGGTGCGAGACGCCGGGCTGGGCGTCGCCGGGGTTTGACGCGTCCGGTTGGGCGCCTGCGCAGCCCATCGCCGCGCCGCCGGGCGAAGCGCGGCTCTGCACCGCCGAGCCCATCGCCGTCGAGAAAGAGCTGCACCCGGTCTCGGTCACCCCGTTTGCGGACGGCTATTGCTACGATTTCGGTCGCAACCGCGCCGGCGTCTGCCGCCTGTCGCTGCGAAATCCGACGGCGGGGCAGCGCGTCACCCTGACCCACGTCGAGGATCGGCTGCCCGACGGCTCGCCCGACGTGGTCGGCATCTGGTTCTACCGCGAGCTGTTACAGCGCGACCTCGCCTTTGTCCACCGCGACGTCTACACCGCCGCCGGCCGCGCGCAAGAGACCTACACCCCGACCTTCGTCTACCACGGCTTTCGCTACGTTTTTGTGACGGGCGTCACCCCGCAGCAGGCGACCGCCGACCTGCTGACCTATCAGGTGCTGCACTCCGACCTGCGGGAATGCGGCGGCTTTTCCTGCTCGGACGAGACGGTCAACCGCATTCAGGAAAACGTCCGCGCCTCCGATCTAAGCAATTTCTTCTATTTCCCGACCGACTGCCCCCACCGCGAGAAAAACGGCTGGACGGGCGACGCGCAGCTCTCCTGCGAGCACATGCTGCTCAACCTGCGCGTGGAGGCCAGCCTGCGCGAATGGCTGCGCAGCGTCGTCAAGGCGCAAAACGAGGCGGGCGCCCTGCCCGGCATCGTGCCGACGGGCGGCTGGGGCTTTGGCTGGGGCAACGGCCCGGCGTGGGACCTCGCCCTCGTCACGATCCCCTATCTGCTGCTGCGCTATCGCGGCGACCTGCGCCCCGCGGCGGAGGCCGCCGACGCGATCGACCGCTATCTGCGCTATCTCGCCGGGCGGGTCGACGAAAAGGGGCTGCTGCACATCGGCCTCGGCGACTGGACGCAACCCTACCGCGCCAGCGCCGACCACGACGCCCCGCTCGCCTTTACCGACACGGTGCTCTCGATGGATTTCGCCGACAAGGCCGCCCACCTTTTCGACCGCCTGCGTTTGTATGAGCGCGCCGCCTTTGCCCGCGCCTTTTACGCTGCCCTGCGCAAGGCGGTGCGCACCCATCTGCTCGACCCTGACGCCTGCCTTGCCGCCGGGGACTGCCAGACGACGCAGGCGATGGCGCTGTATTACGGAATTTTCGAACCCGCTGAGCGCGACGCGGCCTTCGCCCACCTGCTGCGGCAGATCGAGCGCGCCGACGGCCAAGCCCTCACCGGCGTGCTCGGCGAGCGGGTGATCTTTCACGTTTTGACCGACTTCGGCCGCAGCGACCTTGCGCTGCACATGATCGCCCGCCCCGACGGCCCCTCCCACGGCTGCATGGTCGCCCACGGCGCGACCTCGGTCTGGGAAAGCTTTGAAGCACCGGGCAGCCCGCGGAGCGAGCGCGGCGTCGCCTCCCAGAATCACCATTTCCGGGGCGACGTCAGCGGCTGGTTTTTGCAGGCGCTCGGCGGCATTCGCCTGAACCCCGACTGCACCGACGTAAATTATTTAGAACTGCGCCCCGCCTTCCCGGCGGCGCTGACGTCGGTTTCCGCCTTCCACGACGCGCCCGCCGGCAGAATTTCGGTCGACTGGACGCGGCGGGGCGGACAAATCGAGCTGCGCGTTTCTTCGCCCGCCGCCATGACGGGCGTGATTCAACCGGAAGCCGGGTGGCGCTTCGCCGACGGCGGCGCGACCCGTCCCCTGCAAACCGGCCGTTTCCTGCTCGTCCCCTGCGAATAACGCCCGGACTGGCACGAAACAAGCCGTGCGGCGCATAGAATAGACCATCAATCCGTTGGAGGGGTCGCTATGCTGCCGTTGTTGTCCGAGCTTCTGGCTCATCTCGTCTATTTCGCGCTGCACGTCACCACGGGCGGGTCGTTTCCGCCGCCTTTGAGCGCCAAGGCCGAGCGCGCCCTGCTCGAGCGCATGGCATCCGGCGACGAGGCGGCGAAAAACGAGCTGATCGAGCACAATCTCCGGCTGGTCGCCCACATCGTCAAGAAGTATTACAGCGGCCCCGTCGAGCAGGAGGATCTCGTCTCGATCGGCACCGTCGGGTTAATTAAGGCCGTTTCGACCTTCGACCCCGCCAAGGGCATCCGGCTGGCGACCTATGCGGCGCGCTGCATCGAAAACGAGATTTTGATGTGCTTCCGCGCCCACAAGAAATCGGCGCAGGACGTCCTCATCGGCGACCCCATCGACGCCGACGGCGAGGGCAACACCCTGACCCTCATCGACGTTCTCGCCGACGACGGGAATTTAGTCGACGACGTCGACCGCAAATTGCAGGTCGAGCGGCTGCGGCGGCTGATCTCCACCGGCCTCGACGAGCGCGAGCGGACGATCCTGATTTTGCGCTACGGCCTCGGCGGCGCACAGGAGCTGACCCAGCGCGAGGTCGCCCGGCGGCTCGGCATCTCCCGCTCCTACGTCTCCCGCATCGAAAAAGGCGCGCTCGAGACGCTGCGGCGGCTGCTCGAAGCCTGAAACCGCGACAAAAACCGCCCGGCAGGCGGGGCAAGCGTCCCATCTGTCAGGCGGTTTTCTGTTGTTTTTTTGATAATCAGGCGAAGTTCGCGTCGACCTGCGCGGCGACCGCGGCGAGCTCGGCGACCTCGGCGCGTTCGATCTCCCCGGCGTCGCACAGCGCGGTCAGCGCGGGGTCGAGCGGCAGGCGGGCGAGCAGCGGCACGCCCAGCTCATCGGCCGCCTGCGCGGTCTTGCCCTCGCCGAAGAGCGGGACGACGTGCCCGCAGTCGGGGCAGCGGAAGGCGCTCATGTTCTCGACGAGCCCGAGCACCGGGATCTGCATCATTTCCGCCATACGGCAGGCCTTTTTCACGATGAGCGAGACGAGCTCCTGCGGCGAGGTCACGACGACGATGCCGTCGAGCGGGATCGACTGAAAGACCGTCAGCGGCACGTCGCCGGTGCCGGGCGGCATGTCGATCACGAGGTAGTCGAGGTCGCCCCAGATGACGTCGCTCCAGAACTGCTTGACGGCGCCGGAGATGACCGGCCCGCGCCAGACGACGGGGGCGTCGCTCTCGGCGAGCAGCAGGTTGATCGACATCACCCGGATGCCGGACGCCGTGATCTCGGGCAAAATGGCGTTTTCCGCCGATTTCGCGCGGGAATTTAGGCCGAACAGCTTCGGGATGCTCGGCCCCGTGATGTCGGCGTCGAGCAGGCCGACCTCGTAGCCCTTGCGGCGCAGCTCGACCGCCAGCATCGCGCTGACGAGCGACTTGCCGACGCCGCCCTTGCCGCTGACGACGCCGATCACCTTTTTGATACAATTCAATTCATTCGTCGGCTCCAAAAACGATTCCGGCTGCTGCTTGGCGCTCGCGCAGCCCGCGCAATCGCCGTTGCAGCCCTGTTTGTCACAAGCGCGTTCTGCCATCGGATTGCTTCCTTCCTTTGTAACAATGCAGGCACATTCCATGCTGCGTCGTGGTTTTTCCGGCGTCCGGAACACGGGCGCTTTTGTTATTATACCCCACGCGGACGGATTTTGCAATCCCTTTCGAACGCCGTTTTCAGCCGCCGTCGAAGCGGGTCGAAATACATTTCTTGCTCAGCGGCGGCGAATAGACCCAGCTTTCGAGGTGCGCGCCCTCGAAAAAATAACGGGTCTCGGCGGTATAGGGGCGGTCGAAGCTGTCAATAATAATGAGTTTGACCTTCATCTTCTCGGGCAGGATGCTCTTGATGTAAACGCTGGCCTGCTGGCCGACGCCGACGCCGGGGTGCGGCTCCGCCAGCCCGGCGAGATTGGGGGCGAGCTCAACGAAAACGCCGTACTCCTCGACCGAGCGCACGACGCCCGAGACCGTCTCCCCCTGCGAAAAGCGGGCGACGTTTTCCTCCCACGTCCCGAGCAGCTCTTTATGCGAAAGGGTGATGCGGCCGTCGGGGGCGATCTGCCGCAGGACAGCGCGGATGTCGTCCCCCGGGCGGAAGCGGTCGCGGGGGTGGGAGATGCGGGAAACCGAGATCGCGTCGATGGGCAGCAGGGCGACGATGCCGCAGCCGACGTCGCAGAAGGCGCCGAAATTTTCGAGATGGGTCACCCGCGCGCCCAGCACGTCGCCGGGTCTGCGGGTGCGGATGTATTCCTGCATCTGCGCAAGGTTCGACATTCCGGAGAGGACCATGGTGACGCCCGGAACACTCTGCAGGAAGCGGAACGCCCACGCGGGCACCTTCTCCTCCGGCCGGTACGCG
>CANQSG010000111.1 GCA_947626485.1 uncultured Clostridia bacterium
CCCTTGAACGCGTTTTACAGACCGCCGCCGCCATCGCCCGGCTCGACGTGCTCTGCTCGCTCGCGACCGTCGCGGTCGACAACGGCTATACCCGCCCCAGGCTCAACGATTCCGGCGTCATCCGCATCGTCGGCGGTCGCCACCCCGTCGTCGAGCGGGTGCTGCGCGGTCCCTTCGTCGCGAACGACACCCTGCTCGACGGGGGCGACAACCGCTGCGCGATCATCACGGGGCCGAACATGGCGGGCAAATCGACCTATATGCGGCAGGTCGCACTTATCGCCCTGATGGCGCAGATCGGCAGCTTTGTCCCGGCGGAATCGGCGGAGATCGGTCTGGTCGACGCCATCTTCACCCGCGTCGGCGCGTCGGACGACCTCGCCTCGGGACAGTCCACTTTTATGGTCGAAATGAGCGAGGTCGCGCACATTCTGAAAAACGCCACCTCCCGCAGTCTGCTGATTTTAGACGAGATCGGCCGCGGCACCTCCACCTTCGACGGCATGTCGATCGCCCGCGCGGTGCTTGAATTTGTCGCCGACCGCAAAAAGCTCGGCGCGCGGACGCTTTTCGCCACCCATTATCACGAGCTGACCCAGCTCGAAGCCGAGCTGCCGGGCGTCCGCAATTATAACATCTGCGTCAAAAAGCGGGGCGACGATATCATCTTCCTGCGCCGCATCGTGCCGGGCGGCGCCGACGACAGCTACGGCATCGAAGTCGCCAAGCTCTCCGGCATTCCGAACGGCATCATCGAGCGCGCCCACCAAATTCTCGAACAGGTCGAGGCCGAGGGCGTCGTCGTGCAGCGCTCCGTCGCCGCCGAAGCGCCCCAGCTGCCGCTCGAAATGCAGCAGGCGCAGGAGCTGCTCGCCGAGCTGCGCGCCGTCGACGTCAACACCCTGACGCCCATCGAGGCGCTGCAACTGCTCTTCTCGCTCGCTGACCGGGCAAAATCGGTCTGATTTCCCGCAAAAATCGCTGAAACAGGAGGGAACACGCCATGCCGCAGATTCAGGTGCTGCCGAAACCGATCGCCGAGCTCATCGCCGCCGGCGAGGTCGTCGAGCGGCCGTCCTCGGTCGTCAAGGAGCTGGTCGAAAACGCCATCGACGCCGGGGCGACGGCCGTCACCGTCGAGCTGCAGCGCGGCGGGATCCTCTATCTGCGCGTCACCGACAACGGCTGCGGCATTTCGCGCGGCGACGTGCCGACCGCCTTTCTGCGCCACGCGACGAGCAAAATCGCGAAGGAGACCGACCTCGACGCCATCGCGACCCTCGGCTTCCGGGGGGAGGCGCTCGCTTCCATCGCGGCGGTCTCGCGGGTCGAAATGCTGACCCGCACGAAGGACGACGTCGCCGGTACGCTCTACCGCATCGAGGGCGGGGAAGCCCGGCCGCCCGAGGACGCCGGCTGTCCGACCGGGACGACCGTCATCGTCCGCGACCTTTTTTACAATACGCCCGCCCGCATGAAGTTTCTGAAAAAAGACGTCACCGAGGGCAACGCGGCGGCGGCCGTCGTCGACCGCATCGCCCTGTCCCACCCCGAAATTTCCTTCCGCCTGCTGCGCGACGGCAAGCAGACCCTCTCGACGCCGGGGGACGGCTCGCTCGAATCGGCCGTTTACGCCGTTCTCGGCCGCGCCTTTGCTTCGACGCTCATCCCCGTCTCGCACGAGGGCGACGGCGTCTCGGTGCGGGGTCTGACCTGCAAACCCGTCGCCTGCCGCCCCAATCGCAACGGGCAGTATTTTTTCCTCAACGGCCGCCTCGTGCGCTCCGGCACGGCGTCCGCCGCCCTCGAACAGGCCTATAAAAATTCCGCCATGGTCGGCAAATTCCCGGCCTGCGTGCTGCATTTGACCCTGCCGCCCGGCACGGTTGACGTCAACGTCCACCCCTCGAAAATGGAGGTTCGCTTTTCCGACGAGCACCGCGTTTTCGACTGCGTCTATGCCGGCGTCCGCACGGCGCTGCTGCGGCACGATACCCGCCCCGACCTGCGGCCGACGCCGCCCGACCCGCGCCTGCCGACCGCGCCCGAAACGACCGGGGTGCAGACGCCGCTGCCCGCCCGCCGCGCCCCCTTCCGCGCGCCGGCTTCCGGTCATTTCCCGGAACGCGCCGACCGCATTCTGCGCGACGTGCTCTCCGCCGACCCGCCCGCCCGAAATCCCGCGATCTCCGACGTCCCGGTCTACCGCGTCCAACCGGCGCCCCTCGCGCCGCGCGAACCCGCCGAACCGCACGTTCCGCCCGCCGAAAAACCGGCGCCCGCCGTTTCTGTTCCAGCAACGTCCGCGCCGCCGGAAACGGCTCGCGCCGACGATACCGCCGGGCAGACGCCGCCCGAAGTGCGCTATCTCGGCGAGGCCTTTTCCACCTACATTCTCGTCGAGCAGGGCGACAGCCTGTTTTTGATCGACAAGCACGCCGCGCACGAGCGCATTTTATACGAGCGCTTCCGCCGCGACGAGACCGTTTCTTCGCAAATGCTGCTGCCCGCGCAGCCCGTCACGCTGCCGAAGGAGGAATACGCGGTGCTGCTCGAACAGGCGGCGCTGCTGCATCGGGCGGGCTTTGAGGTCGAGAATTTCGGAGACGGCACACTGCTCGTCCGCGCGATTCCCGCACCGCTGTCCGGCAGCGATCCCGGCGAGCTGCTCTCGGAGATCGCCGGCGGCCTGTTGACCGGCTCGAACACCGTGCAGGTCGAGGCGCTCGACCGACTGTATCACACCGTCGCCTGCCGCGCCGCGATCAAGGCGGGCAACCATTCGACCCCCGACGAGCTGCTGCAGCTCGCGCGGCAGGTGCTCCTGACCGACGACGTGCGTTATTGCCCCCACGGCCGCCCGGTCGCCTTTGAACTGAAAAAACGGGAGCTGGAAAAGCATTTTGGACGTCTCTGAAACCCGCCTGCCGCTGCTTTGCGTCGTCGGGCCGACCGCCACGGGCAAATCCGCCCTCGCCGTGCGCCTCGCACAGCGCTTTGACGGCGAGATCGTCTCGGCCGATTCCATGCAGATTTACCGCGGCGCCCCGATCGCGACCGCCGTCCCGCCCACCTCGGAACGCGGCGGCGTACCGCACCATCTGCTCGAATTTTTAGAGCCCGACGCCGCCTTCACCGTCGCCGATTACGTCGCGCACGCCCACCGCATTCTTGCCGAAATCGCGGCGCGGAACCGTCTGCCGCTGCTCGTCGGCGGGACGGGGCTGTATGTGAACAGCGTCGTCGATTACATTCAATTCCCGCCCGCGCCGGACGGTGCGCCGGACGACCTGTCCGAGTTGAGCGCCGAGGATTTGCTCGAACGTCTCGCAAGCGTCGACCCCGAAGCGGCCGCCGACCTGCACCCGAACAACCGCCGCCGCATCCTGCGCGCCCTCGAGCTCTACGCCGCGACGGGGCAGACCCGCCGGGAGCGCAACGCGCAGTCCCGCGCCCTGCCGTCGCCCTACGACCCACTGCTCATCGGCTTCGGCTTTTGCGACCGGGAGCTGCTTTGGCGGCGCATCGACCGCCGGGTCGACGAAATGCTCGCCAACGGCCTCGTCGACGAGGCGCGGCGCATGGCGGGTAGGGCGGGGCAGGGGATGGCGCAGGCCATCGGACACAAGGAGCTGCTGCCCTACCTGCGCGGCGAGCAACCGCTGGAGGCCTGCGTCGACCGCCTCAAACGCGAGACCCGCCGCTTTGCAAAACGGCAAATGACCTGGTTTTCCCGCGACGAACGCATTCGCTGGATCTGGCTCGACGAGCAGCCCGACCCGTTTTCCGCCGCCGTCGAGATGATCGAACATAAGAAAGGATGGCGCCTGCCGTGAGCCGCTTCGGCTATAACCTCTTCAAATACGGCGTTTTGCTGCTGCTGGCGGTCTTCTTCGGCTACCAGATCTACGCCTCGGTCTACAACCCGCTGACGACCGGCACCGCCATTCATTACGAGGCTTACGACGGCATTCCCGTCACCGGCGTGATTATCCGGGATGAGACCGTCGTGCAGGGCAGCGGCACCGGCGTCCTGCATTACGCGCTGTCCGACGGGGAGCGGGTCGCAAAGGGCGGCGTCATCGCCCGGTTTTACGATTCCGAGGCCGCCTCTCTCGCCACGACCCGTATCGCCGAGCTCACCGCGCAGATCGCCGACATCGAGGAGATTCAGTCCTACAACGACCTGTCCGCCGCCGACATCGACCTGCTCAACGCCCGGGTCGACGCCGCGCTGCACACCCTCCTTTTCACCTGCAGCGCCGGGGATTTCCGCAACGCCGCCGAGGCGGAGGAATCGCTGCGCGGCCTGCTCAACCGCCGCCAGATCGTCACCGGCGAGGCCGAAAATTTCAACACCTTATTGAGCCAGCTGCAAACCGAGCTCGCCGAACAGCGCAAGCTCGCCGCGAACCCCCGCGGGCAGATCACCTCCGACCGCACGGGCTATTTCGTCTCGCTTGTCGACGGTTACGAGCAGACGCTCACGCCCGCCGGCCTTTCCAAATTGACCCCCGCGCAGCTTGACGCCGTCAAGCCGCAGACCGACGCCGGGCAGGGCATCGGCAAGATCGTCTCGGACTACACCTGGTATATCGCGGCGGCGGTTCCGTTCAGCGATTCGCTCCAGATGCACACCGGCGACGCCCTCACCCTCAAAACCGCCCTGAAATCCAGCCCGACGCTTTCGGTGCGGGTCGAAGCGGTCAACGTCTCGGACGATGCCGACCGCGCCGTCGTCGTTTTCAGCTGTCAGGAGATGAACAGCGAGCTCGCGACGCTGCGCAGCGGTCCCATGACCATCGTCCTGCGCGAATACGAGGGGCTGCGGGTCAGCAGCGCCGCCCTGCGGGTGCTCGACGGCAAGACCGGCGTCTACGTCGTCTCGGGCACGCAGGTGAAATTCGTCCCCGTCGAGGTGCTGTATTCGACGGGCGGCTACATCCTTTGCAGCGATGAGGACAAGTCGGGCAGCGGCCTGCGGCTGTACGATGAAGTCGTCGAGAAAGGGAAGGGATTATATGACGGAAAGATCATCCATTGACGCGTCGGCCTTTGCGGCGTTTGACGAAAATTATCGCCGCATCCGCGAAGCCGTCGCCGCCGCCGCCGTCGCCTCCGGCCGCGCGCCCGAAGACATTTCGCTGCTCGCCGCGACTAAGACGGTGCCCCCGGCGCTCATCAACCACGCCATCGACAGCGGCATCGACCTCATCGGCGAGAACCGGGTGCAGGAGCTGCTGCAAAAGGATGACGCCGTTTCCCGCAAGGCGCGGCGCCACATGATCGGCCATCTGCAAACCAACAAGGTGCGGGACGTCATCGACCGGGTCGAGATGATCGAATCGGTGCATTCTCTCAAGCTCGCCGAGACGATCAGCCGCCTTTGCACCGCCCGGGGCAAGACGATGCCGGTGCTTTTGGAGGTCAACATCGGCCGCGAGGAAAGCAAATCCGGCTTCCTGCCCGAGGAGGTCGCCGAGCGGACTGCGCAAATTGCCGAAATGTCCGGCTTGAAAGTGTGCGGATTGATGACAATTCCGCCGATTTGCGACACCGAAATTGAAATTCGACGATATTTTCGGGAAATGTTGAAACTGTTTATTGACATTAAGGAGAAAAAAATAGATAATAGTAGTATGGATCTTCTGTCCATGGGGATGTCGGGCGATTTCGAAGCGGCGATCGCCGAGGGAGCGAATCTCGTTCGAATCGGCACTGCGCTGTTCGGCCGCCGACCCGCGCCCCCGCCAGCCAGTTTTTGATAAAGGAGTTTTGCAAAATGGGTATGTGGGAAAATTTCAAGAAGCTAATCAGCGTCTCCGACGAGGACGAGGTCGAGGAGGAAACCTTCGACGAGACGATCGATTCGACCAAGACCCGCAAGGATTCTTATTACGAATCGGACGATCTCTATCCGTCGACGCCGGCGCGCAAGGCCGAGCCGCCCGCCCGCCCCGTGCGGGAGGACAAGCGCGGCAAGGTCGTCAGCTTCCAGAACAACAACGCGATGCAGGTCGTGCTCGTCAAGCCGGAGCGCTTTGAGGACGTCCCCGGCATCGCCGACCACCTCAACGAACATAAAACCGTTCTGCTCAACCTCGAAGCCGCCAACCGCGACACCTCGCGCCGCCTCATCGACTTCCTCAGCGGCGTTGCCTACGCCAACCACGGCAGCATCCGCAAGATCGCCAACAGCACCTTCATCATCGCGCCGACCGACGTCGACGTGATGGGCGAGCTGATGGTCGACGACCTCGAGGACGGCAAGCTCTATCTGTAAACAACCGTGGAGCCCGAACT
>CANQSG010000112.1 GCA_947626485.1 uncultured Clostridia bacterium
TCCTGACGAAAGAAGAAGGCGGCCGCCATACGCCGTTCTTCAACAACTATCGCCCGCAGTTCTATTTCCGCACCACCGACGTTACCGGCGTCATCTCGCTGCCCGAAGGCACCGAGATGTGCATGCCCGGCGACAACGTCGAGATGGACGTCGAACTGATCACCCCGATCGCCATCGAAGAAGGTCTTCGTTTCGCGATCCGTGAGGGCGGCCGCACGGTCGGCTCCGGCGTCGTCACCAAGATCAACGCCTAACCGTCCCTCTGAACAAAGAAAAGGGCGCAGGATTTCCTGCGTCCTTTTTTCATGCCATGAAACCGCTTTTTTTCGGCGCAGCTGTTGCCAAAAAACGGCGGCGCAATGCGCCGCCGGTGGAAAATTTTGCGGAAAACTGTTCCGACTTTTATTTCGCGCTGCACAGGCGGTCGAGCAGGTTGAAGACCTCGTCGATTTCGCGCTGCGTTTCGAGCTGCCGGAACAGCAACACCAGATCCTGCTCGATCGCTTCGAGGCAGGTGAAGTCAAGGTCATCCTCCGACGCGTGGCGAATCCGCTCGGCGCGCTCCCGCTCGGCGGGGGTGTAGCGCGGGCGACCGCGCGGCGGCTTTGTCTCCTCCGGTTCGGCGGCGGCAAGGGCTGGGTCGGCGGCGTCCGCCAATTTTAGATGCGCCGGGTCGTTGCCCGCCAGGTCGGCGGTGTAGCTCGGGGGCAGCGCCTCGTTCGCCGCTTCCTCCTCGAGGCCGTCGCCGCACAGGTATTCCACCGAAACGCGGAACATTTGGGCGAGCACCTTCGCGTTGCGCAGCGACGGGTTGCCGGTCTTTTCGATGTGCGCGTAGGTCGTGCGCGTGATCCCGAGCGCGTTTGCCACCTGCTCCTGGCTCAGGTTCAGCTGTTTCCGGCAGGCTCGAATGCGTAAATTCATGTTTTGTTTCATCTGACTCATAAGAAACTCCCGATTTCTGAAAAATTTTCTTGACGAATTGCGATTTTGCTGGTATAATCGTATTCGTCAGGCACGCTGAAGTGGCTCAGTTGGTAGAGCAGCTGATTCGTAATCAGCAGATCGTGGGTTCGAGTCCCATCTTCAGCTCCATGGCGCGGCAGGCGTTTCGCCCTGCCGCTTTTTTTCGCTGAAAACGGGGAAGTGCGCCGTCCGCTTCGTCAGATTTCGTCGGCGTCGGGCGCGGGCTTGTCGGCTTTCGGGTCGGGGCGGTGCATCGTGCTGCCCGTCATACGCTCGAGCACGTCGGCGTAAATGCCGGACGGGTCCTCGAGGAAGCGGTCGCGGATCATCTGCGCCTGCCCCTCGTCGGCGACGTAGAGCCGAATCGTCATGAGCTCGCGGTCGCCCTCGTTCACCGCGCAGGAGATGAGCCGTCCGGCGCCCTGCGGGAGGATTTCGATTTTGGTCTCCCGCTCGTGTCGGCGGCGGGCGAGCATCCGTGCTGCGGCCTGATAGGCCTTTTCCCGCACGGTAAAGGGCAGGGAGGTGCGCAGCGTCTCGGCGGCGTCGCGCCCCGAAGGCGTGATGCAGTAGGCGTCGGGCTCGTCGGCGGCGCTGATTTGCCGCTGTTCGAGCAGCGCGTGGATTCCTTCCTCCACCTCGAAATAATTCGCCAGCCCCTCATAGTGCAGCAGCTCGGCGAGCCGCTTCCCGGGGACGGGCTCCTGTGCGGTCGACAGGATATAGCAAATCAAAATCCGGACCTCGGCGGTGCTGAGCAGCCCGCCCGGCGCCACCCCGGCGCGCAGCGCGTCTTGTTCCATAACATCCCGTCCTTTTTTGGTTTAAAGTGGCTCGCCGTCCGTTCCGCAGACGATTTGCGTCGCCGTCAGCGTCGCATTCGTGACGGTCAGGGCGGGCTTGAGCTGTTCGGTAAGCGCGGCGGTGCAGTCGTCCCTGCCGCCGCAGGTCAGCAGCATCACGACGTCGCGCGGCGTTTCAATGGGCTTTTTCACACCGCGGGCGAAGCGGGCGTTGTAATAAACCTGCAACCGGTCGAGCAGCGCCTTGAGCGGTGCCGGAAAGCCGCGGTTGTAGACCGGCGTCGCGATGACGACGAGGTCGCTCGCTTCAAACGCCGCGTAAAACTCCCGCAGATCGGGCTTGCTGCAGCCCGCCGCCGTTTTGCAGTGCCCGCAGTCGTCGCAGGGCAGCGGCGGCGTAGCGAAGCAGTCGAACCGCCGCGCGTCTGTCAGCCCTGCGCGGGCGAGGTAATCGTCGAGCAGGCGCCGCGTGTGCCCGTTCTCGTGGGGCGAGCCGTACAAAATCAAAACCCTTTGATACAAGCCGCTCCCCCCCGATTCGTTTCTATCCTTATTATACCGTTTCCACACATTTTTTGCAACCCTGTTTTTTCTCCGTGGATTTCTCAATGCTTATCGAAAAAATCGCTGTTTTTTACGAACTTCTGAATATTGTATTGCAATTCGCCATACAATATGGTATAATCAGAAGCAGAAAGGCAGGTGCTTATGATGGCAACAAAAAGCGCAAATGTAACGGCACGTGTGCAGCCGGAAATCAAACGGCAGGCGGAGGCGGTTTTGGACAAGCTCGGACTGCCCGTTTCGGTTCTGATCGATACCTTATACAGACAAATCATTATGACGGGCGGCGTTCCGTATTCTCTCACCGTCCCCAAACTGCCGACAAGAGACAGCTTGACCGATGAGCAGTTTCACGCCATGATGGAAAAAGGCTACAATCAAGCGCAATCCGGCGAAGGACTGCCCGTAGACGAAGCCTTTTCCAAAATCCGTGAGGGTATTTAAATACGCGGTAACTTTCCCGTCTACTATTTGGTTGACGAGGAAAGGAAAACCGTGTGGGTAACGGCGGTAATTTACGGGCGGCGAGATCAAATTTCAGCGTTGCGTGATATGCCGCCGGATAACGCTGAACGATAATTCGAAGTTTCCCGGAGAATAGTAAGGAATAATGCAGGATAAAAAGCCGACAAACAAAAAATTGATGATGTTACCACTTATACTGGGCATCTCATCTTTTTGCATTTTTGCGCTTTATTTTTACAGCGCAAATCATGCACCCTACACATACACCGATATTATATTTGTAGGACCGATACTCTCCTTTATTGGCGTGATTGTTTCCATTATTACGAGGAGGAGCAGAAAACTTTATCCCACGTTATGGACGAGTGGACTTATCGTCTGTTTATTTAGCTTTGTAATATGTGTTCTGATTATTATATTATTGATCGCAATTATGGCAGCTGCGTCTAATGGAAATTGGATTTGATACAGTCATGAGATTACAACGGAAATTCCCGTTTGTCGAACGAAACGCAACCGAATCCCGAAAACCAGACCGCCCGCGCACCGGCTTCCCGGTGAAAAGCCGGCGGTCTTTTTCTTTCCGATACATTTCATTTTTGCAAGTCTGTTTTTCTCCCCCTTGCAATTTTCGCCGCGTTGGGCTATACTGAACAAAAGAGGTGACGCACGATGAAAAAGAAAGACCTTCTCGCCCAGAACCTTGCGCTGTATGAACGGGTGCAGCAGGCTTCCGTTCAGATGGAGCAGTCGCAGGCGCGCATCGCCGCCCAGCAGCAAGAGATCGACGCGCTGACCGCCCAGCTTCGCGCGCTCGAGGAACGCCTGCAAACCGCCGAACCCGCCCCCGAAACGCCGCCCGAGCCGCCCGCCTCCGCGTCGGTAACCACCGCTGAACCCGAGACGGAACCGACGCCGGAACCCGCGCCGGAAGGCGAAACGGAAAGCGAATCGGAAATTGAGCCGGAACCGTCGCCGGAGCCCGTCCCCGAACCCGTCCCCGAACCCGAAGCGGCGCCGGAGCCCGACCCGGAACCCGCCGTGCCCGCCCCCGAACCGGAAACGCCGCCCGCGCCGGAAGCTGCACCAACGCCGCCCGTCGACCCGGCGATTTTCGACGTGCCGCTGCGGGAGGAATCGCAGTACGGCGCGCAGGTGATCGGCACGATCGTCCTTGAGGCGACCAAGGCGGGCAACGCGCTGGCAAACGAGCCCAACGCGCGGGAGCTGATGAGCCTGATCCTCGGTCGCACCGAGCTCGCGAAATACGAAATTTTCCACATCTGCGAATCGGCGCAGTCGTTCGACGAAAAAAAGGCCGCCATCGACGAGCAATATCGCCGCGCGATCGAATATTTCGGCATCGTCCGCGGCCAGATGTAACGCTTTTTTCCCGAAACCGATCGGTTCCCGCCGGTCGGTTTTTTCGCGCCGTAAAACGGAATTGTCGAATTTTTGCCCACCCTGCGACCGAAAAAATTTTTTCTTCGTTTAGTTCGGCACACGCCCGGCAATACTTTTTGCAGAGGGGGCGTGCGTCATGTACAACGGAAAAGTGCTCATCTGCGGCGTCGACACCGCGAAGCTGCCGGTGCTGTCCGAGGCGCAAAAGGAGCGGTTGCTGCGGGAAGTGCGGGCGGGAAATGTCGCCGCGCGCGACGAGCTGATCCACGGCAACCTGCGCCTTGTGCTCAGCGTGATTCAGCGTTTTACGAACCGCGGCGAAAATCTCGACGACCTCTTTCAGGTCGGCTGTATCGGCTTGATGAAGTCGATCGACCACTTCGATATCGCGCAGAACGTCCGCTTTTCGACCTACGCGGTGCCGATGATCATCGGCGAGATTCGGCGCTATCTGCGGGACAACAACGCCATCCGCGTCAGCCGGTCGATCAAGGACACCGCCTATCGCGCCATGCAGGTCAAGGAGCGGCTGACGAACGAGCGCCAGCGCGAGCCGACGGTGCAGGAGATCGCGGCGGAATTGCAGCTGCCGAAAGAGGAGGTCGTGATCGCGCTCGAAAGCGTCGTCGAGCCGGTCTCGCTCTACGAGCCGCTTTATTCCGACGGCGGCGACACGATCTACGTCCTCGACCAGGTCGGAGACCACAACGACGACCGGAACTGGCTCGACGAGATCGCCCTGAAAGAGGCCATCCAAAGCCTGAGCGAACGCGAAAAAAAGATTTTGCGGCTGCGCTTTTTGCAGGGCAAGACCCAGATGGAGGTCTCCGCCGAAATCGGCATCAGCCAAGCGCAGGTCAGCCGCCTCGAAAAAGGCGCCCTCAACCGCATAAAACAATAACCGCCCTTTTCAGGATGCGCCGTTTTCGTCCGAAAATCCCGTCGCGCGGAAACTTTGCCGCCCGGCGTGCATAGAATAAAGACGGAAAGGGTGGTTTTTTATGAGCTGTCGAATTACGGATATGCGGGAAAAACAGGTCATTTGCGTCAAGGACGGCGCGATGCTCGGCTTCGTCTGCGATGTGGAGATCGACGTCGTGACGGGCGCGCTCTGCGCCATCGTGATTTACGGGCGCAGCAAATTTTTCGGGCTGTTCGGGCGGGAGGACGACGTCGTAATCCCGTGGCAGGACATCGACGTCATCGGCAACGATACGATCCTCGTCCGGTGCGACCCGCCGCAGCCGCACGAAAAACACCGGGCGTTTCCGCTTCGCACCTGAACCTTTACGCAGACGAGACTGGCGCAGGAAACTGTGTCAGTTTTTTCTTTGCCGCCGCTTTTTGCCGCCTGCCTTCGCGCGTTTTTGTCCCGGCTTGGGAATAACTGTCCGCGCAAGGCATATTTTCCGAACAAGTCGGGCGCGGCGCGGCGCAAACTAAACGGGCAGGCAGAAAGGAGGTTGCTATGCGGTTTGTAAGAAATCTCGTCAAAACGGTTTACACGCTTTGCCTGCTCGGCGCGGTGCTTGTTTTTTCGGCGATTGTCCACCTCGACCGGACGCTGCCCGCGGATTTCAAGGTCACGCAGGGCGAGGAGCTGACGATTCATTCGGAATTCCCGCTAAAAGCCGTTTCGAGCGGCGGCGAAGCCTCCCGCGCGAACGCCCAACCGGCGGCGGGTGTGCGGTACGACGTCGATTTGAAGCTCTTCGGCGTTATCCCGGTGCGGCGCGCCAACGTCGAGGTTATCCCCGAGACCTACGTCGCCGTGCTCGGACAACCCTTCGGCATTAAAATCTACACCGAGGGCGTGCTCGTCGTCGGGCTGACCGACGTCGATTCCCCGACCGGAAACCGGAACCCCGCAAAGGAAGCGGGCATCCGGGAGGGGGATTTTATCCGGACGGTCGACGGCGAACACGTTTCGAGCAACAGCGACGTCTCCCGCCTGATCTCGGAGTCCGGCGGTCGGCCGCTGCGGCTCGTCATCGCGCGCGACGGCAGGGAAAAGACGGTCACGCTGACGCCGCAGCGCTCGGTGCAAAGCGGCGGTTATAAGGCCGGCCTCTGGGTGCGCGACAGC
>CANQSG010000113.1 GCA_947626485.1 uncultured Clostridia bacterium
CCGGTGCCGACGAGGCTGCGCTCGTACTGCATCTCGGCGTCGAGCACCGTCTCGAAGTCCAAATTGATCGGCTGGGCGATGAAGACCCATTTCGGGTATTTCGCGTGCAGGGCGCGCAGGGCGGGCTTGTAGGATTCGGGAAAGCCCTGCGCGGTCAGGCTGGTTTCGAAATCGGCGTCGGGCGGGGCGTCCACCCGGATATAATCGGAGCGGACGTAGCCGTCGCTGACAGAAGCACAGCGGATGCGATACCAGACCGCGCCGTCGGTGCCGGTTTTGGATTCAAGAATTTCGACGGCGACGCCGTTTTTCAACGTGGTGATGGCGCGATAATTCGTGCCGGGGCCCTCCCGGACGTTCAGCGCGTCGTCCACGACGACAACGCCCGTGCCCGTCAGACCGGACGCGGCAAACAAGCCGCCGGAGAACAAGCTCGCCGCCAGCAAAACCGCACAAAGCAGACAGATTCGGATGGATTTCAGACGCATTGGCGTTTCCTCGCCTTTTTTCGAGTTGAATTTTCCTCCAAAAACCCGTGCAAAAACCGCTGAAAAAATAGAAGTATCTTTATTATAGCCGAATTATGTGAACCTGTCAACCGTCCGTTTCGTATATTTCCCGCCCCCGATTTTGCGCAGAAAGACGGCAAAAAACCGCCCGCTGCCCGGAGTGCGGGCGGCAGGCGGCGAAAAAACGGTCGGATTCAGTTGTCACCCTTTGCGGAGGCGCGGTGCAGGCGGGCGCGCACGGCGCGCAGCGCGCGGCGGGCGAAAAAGACGGCGGCGCTGTTCCAAAGGCGGCAATAGAGCCGATAGCGACGATCGGTCACGGCATAGCGCTTGCCGCCGCGTTCAAAGGCGACGACGACGCCGACGATCTGTTCATCGGTGATGCCGCGCTCGGTCTCCAACTGGTGGTCGCCCCGCAGCAGATAGCCCCCGGCGTCGCAGCCGATCACGCGGTGCAGGACGTATTGCCCGTTTTCGCGGCGATAGAGCGGCAGGTCGTGGCGGCGCAGCGACCCCGTCGGCAGCCGCAGCGTGACCGTGTCGCACCCGGAGCGCAGCATCGGGCGCATGCTGTCGCCCGACGGCGTGAAGGTGGCGGTCCCGCCCGCGCGCAGAGTCTCGCAGAGCAGGGCGAAAAATTCCTCCTGCGGCAGCGTCTGTGCCTTCATCGCGCGTCTCCCCGCCGCATGGTTTCATAGGCGAGCTCTGCCGCCGAAAGGTCGCGGTTGCAGGTCATTTTCCAGAGCGGCGCGCTTTGCAGCAGGCGATCCATGCGGTCGAGCAGCAGTTGCATCCGGTCGGCGGGCAGCTTGCGCATCGTCTGCTCGAAAAGCAGCGGAATGGCGTCGCCCGGGGCGAGGGGTTCGACGCGGTTGACCTCGCCGCGGGAGAGAAAGCAGATGCCGCCGATGGGCACGCAGGCGTTGCGGTTGAGGTCGGTTTTGCCGCTGAAGGGGGTGCCGTAGGCGAGGAAGCGGCCGTCGCGCTCCCGCAGGGCGGGCTTGTCGTCATTTAAGATATAGGCGCGATCGCCGAGCAGGTCGCGCCAGAGCTGCGTGTGGGTCGATTTGCCGACGCCGCTGTTGGCGGAAAAGAGGTAAGCGTACCCGTCGACGACGACGGCGGAAGCGTGCAGCAGCAGCCCGTCAAAACGCAGCAGTTCGCGGTAAAAGACGCTGGTATAAAGGATATATTCCCAGTCGTCGCGCGTCAGGGTCGGGTACTGCGCAACGCGGGCGGCGAGCGTTTCCTCGGGGATATACAACTCAAGGTCGGGCGGCGCGTCGGTCTGCACCGCGTAGGCCGCCGCCTGGCGCACCAGCCGCTCGCCCGTGCAGGGCATATCGACGAGCAGGTCGGCGATTCGATACATTGGCATGTCAGTTCCTGCGCTTTCGGTTTTTTCGGGGCGTCAGATCGAGATGCGGAGCGCCATCTGATAGGTGTCGAAATCGAAGGATTTCTGCATCGAGAGCGCTTCATAAATATCGTCGTTGACGATTTGGCTGTTGCGGTAGGAGATCACGCGGTTGCCGATGCCCTGCACGAGCAGCTGCACCGCCGCGTCCCCCATTTCGCTCGCCATCACGCGATCCCGCACCGTCGGGCGGCCGCCGCGCTGGACGTGGCCGAGCACCGTCGCGCGGGATTCGATCCCGGTGGCTTCCTCGATGGCCTGCGCGATGTGGAAGACCTCCTCGTGGATCGTGCCGACGCCCTCGGCGACGACGATGATAAAGTGCTTTTTGCCGGTCTTCTGCGCCGTGCGGATGCGGTCGATCACGTCGGCCTGCAAATTATACTCGACCTCGGGCACTAAAATCGAGGTCGCGCCGACGGCGATGCCGGTTTGCAGCGCGAGATACCCCGCGTGGCGCCCCATGACCTCGACGACGCTGCAGCGCTCGTGCGACTGCGCCGTGTCGCGCAGGCGGTCGACCATTTCCATCGCCGTGTTCATGGCGGTGTCGAAGCCGATGGTGTACTCGGTCGAGGAAATGTCGTTGTCGATCGTGCCGGGCAGGCCGATGCAGGGGACGCCGCGCAACGAGAGGTCGCGCGCGCCGCGATACGACCCGTCGCCGCCGATGACGACAACGCCGTCGATGCCGAACTTCTTGCAGTTTTCGAGCGCCTTCTGCATGCCGGCCTCGGTCTTGAATTCGGGGCTGCGGGCGGTGTAGAGGATGGTGCCGCCGCGGTGGATGATGTCGGACACCGAGCGGACGTCGAGGTCGGTGATTTCCCCGTCGATCAGGCCGTTATAGCCCCGCATGATGCCCTTGACCTTTAAGCCGGTCGAAATGGCCGAACGCACGACGGCGCGCACCGCCGCGTTCATACCGGGGGCGTCTCCCCCGCTCGTCAATACGCCGATTGTTTTCATACTCATCAGAGATCATCTCCATATGGATTGCATTGAATTTACCGGATGGCAGTTCGCAGTTGCTTTTATTATAGCAACATTTTTTTGATTATTCAACCAATTTTACATTTTTTTCTCCGATTTCTGCCGAAAGCGCCGAGAGCAGCGCTTCGTCGGGCGACGTCCAGAGGTTGCGGGGCGCCGCGAAACGCCTGCCGTCGCCGGTGCAGCAGAGGATCACGGGGACGTCGCCGGGGTGCGCGGAGAGCAGGCTTTGCACGGCGTCGAACTGCGGCGTGCCCATCGCGTCGATGCGCAGATACAGTCCCGGTTTTGCCGCGGCTTTGGCAGGACTTGCCGGGGCGTCCGACTTTCGCGGAGCCGTCTTCGCGCGGGCGACGGCGGCGTCGATGGGCTCGATGAATTCGCAGATGAGCTCCACCGGGCGATCCTCGCGGTCGCTGACCCTGCCGGTCAGCAGCACGGCCTTGCCGGGCTCAAACAGCGGGCGGCTCTGCCGGACGGTGCGGGCGAAGGCCATGACGCTGACGGCGTCATACCGATCCTCCGCCACGGCCGAGACGTAGGTCTGGTTGTTTTTGTCGGTGCGGAAGCGGACGGAGGTCAGAATGGCGGGCAGGCAGACCTTCGCGCCGTCGGGATATTTGCGGTCGAGCAGGTCGGCGGTGCGCGCCGCGCCGATGCGCGCGGCAAAGGCGTCGTAGGCCTCCATCGGGTGGCCGGACAGGTAGAGCCCGGTCGCCTCCTTTTCGTAAGCGAGCAGCTCCTCCTTCGGCATTTCGGGGGTCCGCACGAGGGTGACGTCGTCGGTCGCCGTCGAAAGCGCGCCGAACAGCTCCATCTGCCCCGCGCCGGTGTACTTGCGGCGGGTCTCGGCGGCCTGCAGGACGGCGTCGAGCGAGAGCAGCATCTGCCGCCGGTTGTCGGCGAGCCCATCGAGCGCGCCGCTTTTGATGAGCTCCTCGAGGGCGCGGCGGTTGAGCTCCCTGCCGAAATTGCGCAGGACGAAATCGTAAAACGAGCGGTATTCCCCGTTCGCGTTCCGCTCGGTGATGAGCTTGTCGATCAGGGCGGCGCCGAGGTTTTTGATCGCTTGCAGGCCGAAGCGGATCTCCTGCCCCGCGACGCAGAACGCCGCAAGGCTGCGATTGACATGGGGCGGCAGGACCTTCAGACCGAGACGCTGGCATTCGGCCGTATAGAGCGCGATCTTGCCGGGTGAATCGAGGACGCTCGTCATCAGCGCCGAGAGGAACTGCGCCGGATAATGGCATTTGAGGTAGGCGGTCGTGTAGGAGACCGTCGCGTAGGCGGCGGCGTGGGATTTATTGAAGGCGTAGGAGCTGAAGGCCGACATCTCGTCGAAAATGCGGGCGGCGGCCGCCTCGTCGACCCCCCGCGCCACGGCGCCCTCGCAGAGCACGCTGCCGTCGTCGGCGCGCGCGCCGTGCAGAAAGGTCTCCCGCTCGCGGCGCATGACGTCGTGCTTTTTCTTGGACATGGCGCGGCGGACGATATCGGCGCGGCCGAGCGAATACCCCGCGAGCTCCCGGAAAACCCGCATCACCTGCTCCTGGTAGACGATGCAGCCGTAGGTCACGTCGAGAATGGGTTTCAGCAGCGGCGTTTCATAGCGAATCTCGTCAGGGTGATGGCGGTTATAAATATATTTCGGAATGGAATTCATGGGGCCGGGGCGGTAGAGGGCGGTGATGGCGATCAAGTCCTCGATGCGCTCCGGGTGGAAGCTGCGCAGCACCTTTTTGATGCCCTCGGATTCGAACTGGAAGATCCCCTCCGTCCAGCCCTCGGAGAGCATCTGCATCGTCGCGGGGTCGTCGGGCGGGATCTGCTCGAGCGAAAAATCCGGCGCGTCGCGGCGAATCTCCCGCAGGGCGTCGTCGATGACCGTCAGGGTGCGCAGGCCGAGGAAATCCATTTTCAGCAGCCCGAGCTCCTCGAGAGTCGTCATGGTGTACTGGGTGACGATCGCGTCGTCGTTCTTCGCCAGCGGGACGTATTCGTCGACCGGCCGGTCGGAGATGACGACGCCGGCGGCGTGGGTCGAGGCGTGGCGCGGCATGCCCTCGACCTTGCGGGACATCTCGATGACCTCGGCGATGCGGGGGTCGGAAGAAACCTGCTCGCGCAGCTCGGGCGAGGCCGCGAGGGCGTCGTCGATGGTCTGCCCCGGCGTGTTGGGGATCAGGCGCGCCACCCGGTCGCAGATCGCATAAGGCAGGTCGAGCGCCCGACCGACGTCCCGCACCGCGGCGCGCGCAGCCAACGTGCCGAAGGTGACGATCTGGGCGACGTGGTCGGCGCCGTATTTGCCGACGACGTAGTCGATGACCTCCTGCCGCCGGACGTAACAAAAATCGATGTCGAAATCGGGCATGGAGACGCGTTCGGGGTTCAAAAACCGCTCGAACAGCAGGTCGTAGCGGATCGGGTCGATGCCGGTGATGCCGATGCAGTAGGCCGCGAGACTGCCCGCGCCCGAGCCCCGCCCGGGGCCGACGGGAATGCCGCTGCGCTTCGCGTAATTGACGAAATCCTGCACGATCAAATAATAATCGACGTAGCCCATCTCGCGGATGACCGAGAGCTCGTAATCGAGCCGCTCGCGAACCGCCGGGGCGGGATTTTCGCCGTACCGCGCGCGAAGACCCTCCTCGCAGCGCTCCCGGAAATAGGCGAAATGGTCGCGGTCGCCGATGTCGAAATAGGGCAGCTTGATCTGCCCGAAGGTGAAGTCGACCCGGCAGCGTTCGGCGATCTTGACGGTGTTTTCGATCGCCTCGGGCACCGACGGGAAGAGCGCCGCCATCTGCTCGCCCGATTTGAGATAAAACTCGTCGGTCTCGAAGTTCAGGGCGCTTTCCTCGTTGATCTTGCGGCCGGTCTGGATGCAGAGCAGCACCTTCTGCATCCGGGCGTCGTCGGGGGTGAGATAGTGGACGTCGTTCGTCGCGACGAGGGGGATGCCGGTCTCGCGCGAGAGGCGGATCAGGTACGGGTTGATCTGTTTCTGCTCGGTCATGCCGTGATCCTGCAATTCGAGGTAAAAGCAGTTTCTGCCGAACAGGGCGTCGTACTTTTCCGCCGCCCGCTTCGCCCCGGCATAGTCGCCGTTTTGCAGCAGGCGCGGAATCTCGCCGGCCAGACACGCCGACAGGGCGATGAGCCCCTCGTGGTGTGTTTGCAGCAGCTCGAGGTCGACGCGGGGCTTCGTATAAAACCCGTCGATAAACCCGCGCGAGACGAGCTGGATCAAGTTGCGGTAGCCGGTCTCGTTCTCGCAGAGCAGGACGAGGTGGGTATAGGCGCCGTCGAGCTCCCGCACCTTTTCGAAGCGGCTGCGCGGCGCGACGTAGACCTCGCAGCCGATGA
>CANQSG010000114.1 GCA_947626485.1 uncultured Clostridia bacterium
TGTACTGCCCCGGGGCGAACGGATTCCCGCCTGCGTTTCGGCGGGGCTCGACACCGTCGCGGTGCGGCTGCCGGACAACGACGTCACCCGCCGCATCATCGCCCGCGCCGACCTGCCGCTCGCGGCGCCCTCCGCCAACCGTTCCGGCGCCCCCAGCCCGACGACGGCGCAGCACGTTCTCGACGACCTCGACGGGGCGATCGACGCGGTCGTTTGCGCGGGGGCGTGCGGCGTGGGGGTCGAATCGACGGTCGTCTCGCTCTGCACCGACCCGCCCCGGCTGCTGCGTCCCGGTGCCGTGACGCCCGAACAGCTGCGCGCCTTTTTGCCCGACCTCGTCGTCGACCCGGCGGTGCTGCATAGGCCCGACCCCGGCGTGCGGGTCGCCTCGCCCGGCATGAAATACCGGCACTATGCGCCCAAAACGCAGCTGACCCTGCTGCGGGGCGACAGCGCCGCCTTTGCCGCCTTTGTCAACCGCCGAGCGGACGCCGCCGCCCTCTGCTTTCGCGAGACGTTGCCGCTGCTTGCCCGCCCCGCCGTCGATTACGGCGGCAGGGACGACGTCGACGAGCAGGCCGCCCGCCTGTTTGACGCGCTGCGGGCGCTCGACGGGCTGCACGCCTCCCGCGCCTATGCCGAGATGCCGCCGCAAAGCGGCGTCGGGCTCGCCGTCTGCAACCGGTTGCTGCGCGCCGCCGGGTTCCGGGTGCGCGATCTGACCGCCGAGGCGGAAATTCCCGCCGAAGCCCCGGACGCGCCCCGCGTCTACGGGTTGACGGGGCCGAGCGGGAGCGGAAAGAGCACCTTTGCCGCCCTCGCCGCCGCGCGGGGCTGGGTCTGGATCGACTGCGACCGCACGGTGCGGGAATTGTACGCGACCGACCCGGCGCTCTGCGACGCCCTCGCCCGCGCCTTCGGCGACGAGGTGCGAAGCAAAGACGGCGGCATCGACCGGGCGGCGTTGGCAAAACGCGCCTTTTTCGACGCGGCTTCGACCGCGCGGCTCAACGAGCTCGTGCTGCCCGCCGTGCGCGCGCGCATCGAACGGGAGATCGCCGCCGGCGGGGCAAAGCGCGTGCTGCTCGACGCGCCGACGCTGTACGAAAGCGGCCTTGCTGCCCGCTGCCGCGCCGTCGTGGCGGTGCTCGCCGATGAAGCGACCCGCCGTGCCCGCATTCTCTCGCGCGACGGTTTGAGCGAGGCGCAGGCCGACGCGCGGCTTTCGGCGGGCAAGCCCGACGCCTTTTACCGGGCGCGGGCGACCTATCTACTCGAAAACAACGGCGACGCCGCAGCCTTCCGGGCGGCGGCACAGACGCTGCTGGAACAACTGGAAAAAGGAGACGATTCAAATGGCAGAAAAAAGCCTGTCTGAACAGCGCAAAAAGGCGTTGTTCCGGCAACCCAAAAACGGCCGCCTGACGGCCGACGACGCGACGCTCTCGGCGGTCGACGCCTTCTGCGAGGGCTACAAGCGCTTCCTCGACAGCGCCAAGACCGAGCGCGAGGCCGTCAAAACCGCGCTCGCGCTCGCGAAAGACGCCGGTTTTGCACCCTACGACCCGGCAAAATCCTACGCGCCGGGCGACCGGTATTTCGTCAACAACCGCGGCAAGGCCGCCGCCCTCGTCACCGTCGGGCAGGAGCCCGCCGCGAACGGGGTCTGCATCACGGCGGCGCACATCGACTCGCCCCGGCTGGACTTAAAGCCCAACCCGCTCTATGAGGAGTTAGAGCTCGCGCTGCTCAAGACGCATTATTACGGCGGCATCAAGAAATACCAGTGGACCGCCATCCCCCTCGCGCTGCACGGCGTCTTCGCCAAGACCGACGGGACGGTCGTTCCGGTGTCGATCGGCGAGAGGGAAGACGAGCCCTGCTTCGTCGTCAACGACCTGCTGCCCCACCTCGCGCAGGAGCAGGCCAAGCGCAAGCTGGGCGACGGCGTGCGGGGCGAGGAGCTCAACGTGCTGATCGGCAGCCACCCCTTCCGGGACGACGCGGGCAGCGAGCTCGTCAAGCTGCACATCCTCGAGCTGCTGTTTGAAAAATACGGCGTGACCGAAGCCGATTTCCTCTCGGCGGAGCTCGAATGCGTTCCGGCGTTCCACGCCCGCGACCTCGGCCTCGACCGCTCGATGATCGGCGCTTACGGGCAGGACGACCGCGTCTGCGCCTACTGCGCGCTGCAGGCCGCCCTCGAGGTCGCCCACCCGCGCAAGACCGTCATCACGGTGCTCGCCGACAAGGAGGAGACCGGCTCGGACGGCAATACAGGGCTTAATTCCGCCTTCCTGCTGCACCTCGTGCAGGACATCGCCGCCGCGCAGGGGACGACCGCCGACCGCGTGCTGCGCGCCTCGGTCTGCCTCTCCGCCGACGTCAACGCCGCGACCGACCCGACCTTCGCCGACGTGATGGAAAAGCGCAACGCCGCCTTCCTCAATTACGGCGCGGTGCTCACGAAATACACCGGCGCGCGCGGCAAGGCCGACACCTCGGACGCTTCGGCGGAATATATCGCTTCTTTGCGCGCCCTGCTCGACGCGAACGGCGTCGTCTGGCAGCTCGGCGAGCTCGGCAGGGTCGACGTCGGCGGGGGCGGCACCGTCGCGAAATATATCGCGAATCTCGGCGTCGACGTCGTCGACCTCGGGGTGCCCGTCCTCTCGATGCACGCCCCCTTCGAGACCACGGCGAAGTTCGACGTCTATATGACCTACCGCACGATGCGGGTCTTTGCCGAACAGCCGCCCGCCCCGGTTCGCCCCGCGTGATTCGGGATTGATTTTTAACGCAATTTCGATTATAATGAAATAGGCAACACCACAAAATTTTATGGAGGGAATTTTTATGCTCGTATCCGCAAAAGAAATGCTCGAAAAGGCCAAGGCCGGCCATTACGCCGTCGGCCAGTTCAACATCAACAACCTCGAATGGACGAAGGCCATCCTGCTCACCGCGCAGGAATTAAATTCGCCCGTGATCCTCGGCGTCTCGGAGGGCGCCGGGAAGTACATGGCGGGGTACAAGACCGTCGTCGGCATGGTCAACGGCATGCTCGAAGAGCTGCACATCACGGTGCCGGTCGCGCTGCACCTCGACCACGGCAGCTATGAGGGCGCCCTCGCCTGCATCGAGGCCGGCTTCTCGTCGATCATGTTCGACGGCTCGCATTATCCCATCGAGGAGAATATCGAAAAGACAAGCGCGCTCGTGCGCATCACCCGCGAAAAGGGGCTGTCGCTCGAGGCGGAGGTCGGCGCCATCGGCGGCGAGGAGGACGGCGTCGTCGGCATGGGTGAATGTGCCGACCCCGACGAATGCAAGCGCATCGCCGATCTCGGCGTGACGATGCTGGCGGCGGGCATCGGCAATATCCACGGCAAATACCCCGAAAATTGGGCGGGGCTCAGCTTTGAGACGCTGGCGGCCGTGCAGGCCAAAACCGGCAAAATGCCCCTCGTGCTGCACGGCGGCACCGGCATTCCCGAGGACATGATCCGCAAGGCCATCGACCTCGGCGTTTCGAAGATCAACGTCAACACCGAGTGCCAGCTCAGCTTCGCCGCCGCCACCCGCGCCTACATCGAGGCGGGCAAGGATCTGCAGGGCAAGGGCTTCGACCCGCGCAAGCTGCTCGCCCCCGGCTTCGAAGCCATCCGCGCGACCGTCCGCGAGAAGATGGAGCTCTTCGGCTCGGTCGGCAAGGCGTAAGCCGATTTTGCTTGCCGGACGTTTTTCGAACAAACATATTTCCGAACGAACCTATTTATATATGGAAACGACAGAAAGGGGACGTTTTGAGGATGCGGTATTCTTTTTATAAGGCCGTTGCGGCATTGACGGCCTGTTTTCTCCTGCTCGCGACGCTGATTTTCCCGGTCGGCGCGGTCGACGGCGCGGGGCAGCTCGCGCTTTGGCGCGCGTCGCACCCGGCGAAGGCGGCGGCGGAGTTTTCTTCGGACTTCACCCCGATTTCCGATTTCGCCGGCCTTGAAGCCATGCGGAAAAACCCGGCGGGGCACTATTATCTCGCGGCAGACCTCACCGCGCCCGAGACGGCTTTTGCGCCCATCGGCACGGCCGACGCGCCTTTTACCGGCATTTTGGACGGCAACGGGCACACTTTGACCGGGCTGCGACTGGAAATCGAGCACGAGACGAGCGCGGACGAAACGGTGCTCGCCGGGCTGTTCGGCGCGATCAATACCCCGGCGGAAATCCGGAATTTAGCGCTCGAAGACCTGTCCCTGACCGTGCGCGCGACGATGACCCGCGTGCGCGGCAAGCTGACGGTTTACGGCGGCGGCGTCGCGGGTTGGGCGAAGGGCGGCAGCCTCGCGGGGCTGTACCTTTCGGGCGACGTTGCGGTCGAAAGCCCCAACGCCGACAAGGACGAGGTGCAGGTCACGATTTACGCGGGCTGCGTCGCGGGCAACTGCTTCGTCCCTGTTTCCGACACGGTCAACGCGGCAAGCCTGCGCGTGACGGCGACGGGCGGCACAAACGGCGTGGCGGTTCGCGCGGGCGGCCTGCTCGGCAGCGGCAGCGGCACGGCGACGCTGACCGATTGCCGCAATTTCGGCGCAGTCACGCTGAATGCGACCTTGAAAAACCTGAACCCCGACTCGCAAACCGGGTCGGGCGCGACGGGTTACGCCGGAGGGCTCGCGGGCAGCGCGAGCGGCGCGCTGACCGGCTGCTGCAACGAGGGCGAAATCTCGGCGACGGTGACCGGCGAAGCGAAGCAGGCCACCCTTTACGCCGGGGGTCTTGTCGGCTCGGCGTCGGAGGCCATCGTCGACTGCCGCAACACCGCTCAGGTCACCGGGCGCGCCGTTTTTACGGGCAAGATCGTCCGGCAAAGCGGGTGCGACGCCTACGTCGGCGGCATCGCCGGGCACGGCGGACGCATCAGCTACGAGGCCGTGCGGGCGATTTCCGGCTGCGAAAACAGCGGCGCGGTGACGGCGGAATCCACGCAGGCGGCCTATTGCGGCGGGATTTTAGGCGACGCTGAAAATTATCAAATCCACGAGAGCCGCAACACCGGCGCGGTGACGAGCCGTAGCGTCATGACCGAGGAAAACGGCGACCCCTACGCCCTGTTTGTCCAGACGGCAAAGGCGGGCGGCATCGCCGGGCAGCTGCAAAAAACCGGCAAGACGGAGGTGCGCGACTGCGCGAACGAGGGCGACGTCTCAGCGACGGCGCAGCGCACGACGGCGGGCGACGCGGCGGCTGCCTACGCCGGCGGCATTGTGGCGGACAATTCCGCCACGGTCGACGCCTGTTACAGCACCGGGTCGGTCTCATCCGAAGCGAGCCACCCCGACGCTTCCCTTGCGCACCGCAACGCGGGCGGCATCGCGGGCTCGCCCGGCTCGAAAACGCCGCCGACGAATTGCTATTATCTTGACACCGCCCTGCCCGAGGTGGAGCGGACGAACGACGCGGGCGCTTCTCGCACCGCCGAACAAATGCGCGACCCGCGCAGCTTCGCCGGGTTCGAATTCGGCGACGTCTGGTCGCCCCCCGCGCCCTATCCCGGCCTCGTCGCGCTGCAAAGCCTGCTGATCGGCGACGTCGATTTGAACGGCGAAGTCGCCGACCCGGACGTCGGCGCCCTGCGCGGCATGCTGCTCGACGACGCCGTGGCCGACGCGCCCGAAACCGCCGAGGTCAACGGAGACGCGCCGATCGACCTCAGCGACCTCGTCGCCCTGCACCTGTTTTTGGCGGCGCAGTAATTCCAAAATCCACACCGAAACCCGCCTTTTTCCGGCGGGTTTTCCTTTTCCCGCCGCGAAAACGGCGCATGATTTCCTTTTCCGCGAAAAAAAGAAAAAATTTTTTCGCGCGGTGCAACCAAACGGGGGGCTCGCGCGTATTGTAGGTGAAGAAAGGGGGAGACCCGATGGCAACGGAAACCGAGCGGCCGACCGCGCAGGACGTTTTCGACGCCTACGCCGACATGGTATACCGGTTGGCGTTCGCGCGCACCGGCAACCGCTACGACGCGGACGACGTTTTGCAGGAGACCTTCCTGCGCTATCTGCGGTACGCTGCACAGCTCGAGAGTGACGCGCACCGCAAGGCCTGGCTCATCCGCACGGCGATCTCCTGCAGCAACAGCCTGCTGCGCTCGGCGTTCAGAACAGTAGGACAGGTCACGGGCGCTTCCGCGATAAAAGCCGTACTGTTCACGGATAACGGCAGCGTCGAGGAGTACAATGTTTTCACCGCTTCG
>CANQSG010000115.1 GCA_947626485.1 uncultured Clostridia bacterium
CCTTCGCAGCGACGGCGATTCCATCGTCACGTACCTCTGACCCGCCAAAAACACCCCCGCCGAGCGGCTCCCAACCCCGCCCCGGCCAACCCGTCCCGCCGAGCGGCGCACCTCCCCGCCCGGCAAACCAAAAGCGCCCGCCACCACGGCGGACGCTTTTTTTGAAAACTTTTCTTGAAAAAATCAAAATTTTTTTGAAAAAAGGCTTGACATACTCCCGAAAGTATGCTATAATGTATACAGAACGAAGGGAGGTGATAAAGATGAAAAACCAAAAAGGAACTACCACCTTTGAGGTCGCGGAATTCATAATCAAAGCACTATTCGCGGTAGCTGCTTTGATTACCGCAATCAGATGGTGGTAGTCATCACAAACGGAGGGGCGCAAGCCCCTCCCCCCCTGCGGGGGCATCTTTATTGTAACACAAAGAAAGGAGTTTTTCAAGTGCTAAAAAAAGATTTTTGGCTGCTGACCTTATGCGGGCTCTTGATCGCGTCAGCATACACCGGATTGATTTTGCCAATCCGGATCGCGCTCGCCGCAAACGCCGTCGTCATTCTGTTCGACGTCGTAAAACAAGCAAGGAGGCTTTTCCATGGACGAACCAAAACGAAAGACTAAAACATCGTCGGCGGTGAAGCGCCGCTACAACCAAAAGGCATATGGAGCCGTCACGGCCTATCTGCCGAAAGAAATGGCGGAAGCGTTCAAAGCCAAATGCGCCGCGGAAGGCATTTCACAGGCGCAGATCATCAAAAAAGCCGTGGAAGATTTCCTGAACGCCTGACCCGCCCGAAAAAAATCCCGCGCCCCGCCCCAAATCCGGAGCGGGGCGCAATCTTCCCCAAACATTTCCGCCCCACCGACGCAAAAACCCGCCATTCCCCCACCAACCCCGAAAAATTCGTACATTTTTCGCACACCAAAAAGAAAAACCCGCTGAATTTGCGGGTTTTTCCTGCATTTGGTGGAGACGGAGGGATTCGAACCCTTGACCTTACGGATGCGAACCGTACGCTCTCCCAGCTGAGCTACGCCCCCATGCGCAAAGGATATTTTACCACAGCTTTCCGAAAAATGCAAGAGAAATTTTCGCGATTGAAAAAACCGCTGTTCCGCGCGCGGTTTGCGGGCGAAAATTCGTAAAAAATGCAACACGGACTTTAATTTAGGGTTGCGAAAAGCGGCGGGCGCGTGTATAATGGATTTCAGGAAGGCGGCGCGTCCGCCGACCGAAAATTTTAAGGAAATGAGGAGTTTGTATGCGGAAAACAGGAAAAGGTCTGGCGCTGCTGTTGGCGCTGCTGCTGGTGCTCGCTTCGTTGGCGGGCTGCGGCGCGAACGACAACGCGAAATTTGTCGGCGTTTGGAACACGTCGCTCGAATTCGCCCCGCTGTTCAATCAGATGTTCGCCGGCGACGAGGACATGCCGGAGCTGGACGAATACATCAAGGTGGATTCCTTCCCGATCGGCATGGTCTTCACCTTCAACGAGGACGGCACCTATTCGATCAAGGGCGACGAGGCGGTCATCACCGAGTCGATGAAATCGCTGCGCGACACGGTGACGAACGGCCTGCGCAAGTGCCTCGAGGACATGATCAAAGAGCAGGGCGTCAACATCTCGCTCGACGAGCTCTTTGCCCAGCAGGGCACGACGCTCGACGACATGACAAAGGACATTCTCAACGAAAACGAGATCAGCAACGTCGCCTCCGCGATGGAGGGCAGCGGCAAATATAACGCCGCCGACGGCAAGCTCTACCAGTCCGAAAGCACCGACGCCGACCCCGACGCGGACGACGGCTATATGCTCTATGAATTCAAGGAGGACGGCACGATCCAGCTCGACCTGCCCGCCGACGGCGACGTGGACGAGGACGAGCGCGCGCTCTTCCCCATCGTTCTGAAAAAAGCGGAATAACCCCGCAAAATCCGAAAAAAACCGCCCCCGAAGCGCCGTTTGGCCGTTTTCGGGGGCGGTTTTTTTGCTTTTTTCTCGCGTCAGGATTCGAAGCCGTTGGGGTTGTTTTTCTGCCAGCGCCAGGTGTCGACGCACATCTGGGCAATGTCGCGCTGCGCCTCCCAGCCGAGGACGGCCTTGGCCTTCGACGCGTCGGCATAGACCGTGTCGGGGTCGCCGGGGCGGCGGGGAGCGATGACGTAGGGAATTTTCACGCCCGACGCCTGCTCGAAGGCGTCCTTGAGCTGCAACACGCTGCAGCCCTTGCCGGTGCCGAGGTTGAAGGGCTCGCAGCCGGTGTGTTCCAGCGCCCACGCGACCGCCTTGACGTGCCCCTCCGCCAGATCGACGACGTGGATATAATCGCGGACGCCGGTGCCGTCGACGGTGTCGTAATCGTTGCCGTAGACGTTCAGGTGGGGCAGCCGCCCGACGGCGACCTGCGAGATGTAGGGCATCAGGTTGTTGGGGATGCCGCGCGGATTTTCGCCGATGGTGCCGCTTTCGTGCGCGCCGATGGGGTTGAAATAGCGCAGCAGCGCGAGCGACCAGCCGTCGTCCGAGGCGTAGAGGTCGCGCAGCATTTCCTCGATGAAATACTTCGTGCGGCCGTAGGGGTTGATGGCGCCGAGCGGCATATCCTCCACGAGCGGCATCGTCTTCGACAGGCCGTAGACCGTCGCCGAGGAGCTGAAGACGAGGCGCTTGACGTCAAATTCCGCCATGACCTCCAGCAGATAGAGGGTGCTGATGAGGTTGTTGTCGTAATAGGCGACGGGGATCTTCGCCGACTCGCCGACCGCCTTCAACCCGGCGAAATGGATCACGGCGTCGATGCGGTTTTCGGTGAAGATGCGGCGCAGCGCGTCCTTGTCGCGCACGTCGTTCTGATAAAAGGGGACTTTCTTGCCGACAATGGCCTCGACCCGGCGCAGCGATTCGGCGCTGCTGTTGTCGAGGTTGTCGATGACGACGACGTCATACCCCGATTCGATCAGGCGAACGCAGGTGTGACTTCCGATGTAGCCGGCTCCGCCGGTGATGAGGATTGCCATATTGATTTCTCCTTTTTCCTTGCCGCCGAAAGGGGCGGTCGTTTGTTTTTGCGACACTTTTTTTCAGACGACGTAGAGCACGATCATAAAGAAGTGCAGAATGCTGCCCGCGAGGACAAAGAGGTGGAAGATCGAGTGCATATATTTCCACTTTTTGCCGAGCCCGAACAGGATCGCGCCGATCGTGTAGGCGACGCCGCCCGTCGTCAGGAAGACGATGGCGGGGGTGTTCAGGACGTCGAGCGTCGGCTTGATGAAGAAGATGATGCACCACCCCATGCCGAGATAGCAGATCATCGAGAAGATCTGAAACCGTTTCAGGTCGATGGCGGTCAGGGTCGCCGCCAGCAGACAGCAGCCCCAGACGATGCCGAAAATGACCCAGGCGATCGCGGGGTGTACCGGCCGGATGGCCGAGAGGGTGATGGGGGTATAGGTGCCGGCGATGAGGAAATAGATCGTGCAGTGGTCGATGACCTGAAAGACCTTTTTGGCGAGGTTGGGGCGCAGACCGTGGTAGATGCTCGACATCGTGTAGAGGCAGACCATCGTCGCGCCGAAGATCGCGCCGCCGACGACGCCCCAGGGGTGCCGCCGCAGAGCCGCCGCCACGACGCAGAGCACGAGGGCGGCGATGCCGAAGGCGCCCCCGACGATGTGGGACACCATGTTGAAAATTTCCTCCCCCTTCGTGTAGGGCGGGAGCTTGCGGTCGGCGAGTTTGGTTCGAATCATAAGGGCAATTCTCCGTTTGCTTGCGCGTCCTTCCGCCGGCGCGCCGCGGCGGAATAGACGCAGCCGCAGTAGTTCTGGCGGTAGAGCTGATAGGTGTTCGACAGGGCGATGGATTGCTGGTATCCGCCGCGTTTTTTGAAATCCGAAAAGAGGTAGGGCACGCCGTAGCGCTCGGCGAGCGCCCCGCCCAATTCATTGAGCACGTCGACGTGCTTGTACGGGCTGACCGACAGCGTCGTCGTGAAGTAGTCGGCGCCGCATTTCACCGCCTGCTCCGCCGCCCGCGTCAGCCGCAGCTCGTAGCAGGCGCGGCAGCGCGCGCCGCCCTCCGGCTCGTCCTCGTGCCCCTTCGCCAGCGCGAAAAAGGGGGCGGGATCCCAGTCGGCCTCGCACAGCGTGACCGGGTGGCGCACCGGCAGCAGCGAGACAAGCCGTTTCAGCTCGTCGCCGCGCTTGCGGTATTCTTCAAAGGGCGAGATGTTGGGGTTGTCGTAATAAAGCGTGACCGAAAAATAATCGCATAAGTAGGAAAGGACGTAGCTCGAGCAGGGGGCGCAGCAGGCGTGCAGCAGCAGACGGGGCGTTTCACCGCGCTCGGAAATGCGGCGTAGCGTCTCGTCGAGCCGCCGCTGATAATTGACCTTCTGCATGATGCGCCTCCTTCGCGCCGTTCGCCGGCGTCGGTCGGCGTTTTGCGGTCGGCGCGCGATCCGCCTTTTATTTTAGCACACTTTCGCGCTATATGCAACAGCAAAACATCAGTTTTCTCCGCGCGGCGGCAAAGCGGCGCGTTCGGCGGCGACGAAGAGGGCGCGGTTTTCGCGCAGCCGGTCGTCGGCGGGGCAGAGGCGGACGGCGGCGTCGGCAAAGGCAACTGCCCGGTCGAACAGCCCGAGGTGATAGCAGGCGATCGAGGCGAGGTCGTGCGGCAGGCTGCCCCAGGACTGCGCCTCGCTGATATAGGTGCGGGGGCGTTCGGTGATGCGCAGCGCCGCCTCGACGGCAAACAGCGTGCCCGCCCAATCGTTTTTGCGGAACAAAAAGGCGGCGAGGTCGAGCCACGGCTCCCGCAGACCCGGCGCCTCGGCGACGGCGCGCAGCAGCCAGCTTTCGGCGTCCTGCACCCGGCCGAGCGCTTCGCAGGCGCGGGCGAGATACCGCATCGACGCCGCCCGTTCGTCCTTCCAGACGGCGTTCGGCAGGGCGAGATGGCGCGTCAGCGTCGCAATGCAGCGCTGCCAGTCGCCCCGAAAGAGGTATTCCCGCCCGAGGTAATGCAGGTTGCGGTCGTCGTTCGGATCCTCGCGCACCGCCAGCTCGAGCAGCGGCAGATACTGCGCCCGCGATTTCTCCGGGTCGGCGTGGTGGTCGAGCTGCACGCCCTCGGCCTCGACGGTGCGGGGCGTGCCGTGTTCGAATTGCAGCACCTCGTGCACCGGGTGCACCCAACGAAACCCCCGCCGCGCGTGGATCTTGTCGATCCAGAAGACGTACCCCTCGGAGCCGTCCGGGTTGAAGTTCCAGGTGTAGCGGTAGCGCAGCCGGTCGGTGCCGGTCGCCCAGGCGCGTTCGACCGCCGCCCGCCAGCCGGGGTGAAAGACCTCGTCGAGGTCGGTGCAGACGCAGATGTCGACGTCGTCGGGCAGCAGATCGAGCGAGGCGTTGCGCGCGACGTCGAACCGCCAGGGCTCGATGCGCCGGGTCGTCACCCGCGCCCCCAGAGAGGCGAGCCGCTGCGCCGAACCGTCGTCCGAGCCGGTGTCGAGCACGAAAACGTCGTCCGCCTCCCGCATCGACGCAAACCAGCGGTCGGCGAATTTGGCTTCGTTTTTGCAGATGGCGTAAACCGATACGCGGAAATTTTCCATGGCGGCCTCCTTATTTCGGCAGAGCGCCCCGGCCAAGCAGCCGGAGCGCCCTTCGGTTTTGGGTGGATGTTGCGAACCGCGGCTCAGCCGAGTTTGAACAGCACGAGCGTCGCGGTCACGCCGTCGCCCAGCGAGAGGGTGACGTCGGTCGGCGCGGAGACGGCGAGGTCGACGACGTCCCCGGCGGCAAGCGGGGCGAGCAGGACGCCCTCGAGCGGCAGGGTCGTGTCGGTCGGCAGCACGGCGGTGCGCACCGAGCCGGGCAGCGAGACGCCGCCGCTGCGCACGGTCAGGGTGACGGTCGCCGGCGCGGTGACGGTGACGTCGACGGCATAGCGGATCTCGTAATCGCCCTCCTCCGCGACGGTCAGGCTGTTCGGCGGCGTGGCGGTCAGCCCGGCGGACGCCATGGCGGTCGGCAGCGGGATCTGCGTGTCGGCGCCGGCGGTCAGGTTCAGCGCCTGCGGCGCGTCGTTATACAGCCCGCCGTAAGCCGCCAACCCGTTCCGCCCGTCCGCCCCCGCAGGCCCGGTGGGACCCGTGGGTCCGGGCACACCCTGCGCACCCGTGGCGCCGGTTGCACCAGTCGGGCCGGTGGGGCCAAT
>CANQSG010000116.1 GCA_947626485.1 uncultured Clostridia bacterium
CGACGCCCGGCGTGTAAGCGAGCGAAAGCTCCTCGCTGTTCGTCACCGGCACGCGGGAGACGACCTCGATCTTCCCCTGCCATTCGGCGTGTTTTTTAAGGGCTTCTGCTTTGTAATCCATGTTTTTTAACTCCTTTGTCACGAACGCGGGCGGCGCAGCTCCGCCAGCAGGCGGTCGGCTTCCTTGTCGGCGCGCGTATCCCGCTCCGCCTGTCCCGGTTTGTAGAAAAATTGAAAACTGAAAACCGATACCCCGCCGTAACATTTCGCTTTTCGCGCGGCGGCGAGCGACCGGGCGGCGACGTCGCTGTGCTCGATCCATTCCCGTTTGCCCGTCCCGGCGAAGCTATCCTCGAGCCCCGCCTTGCTCAGGGTCAGCCCGACAAGCAGCTTGACGCCCGAGCTTGGCGAAATCAGCGCGTTCCACTCGGCGAGCGATTCCGCAAACGGGTGGGTTTCGTGCTCCATACCGTAATACAGCTGGGGGCAGATATAATCGAGATAGCCGCGCTTTTGGCACCAGGTTTTGACGTCGGCGAGGTGAACTTTATAATTCCGTTCGATGTTGCCGTCGGGCGAGACGCCGAACAGCGCGTTTTTGTCGACGGCCTTGACGGTCTCGTAAAGCGTCTGAACCAGCGCGGTGATGAAGATCGGCGAGGAACTGTAAAAGAAATAATCGTCGATGTGGATGCCGTCGAGCTTGTAACGCCGCAGCAGCTCGGCGGTGCCGTCGGCGATCAGGGCGCGCACCTCGACGGAACCGGCGTTGTAATACCACCGCCCGTCGGAGAGCACGAGGTTCTGCGCCCGCTTAGCGGGGTCGAGATACCACTTGCGGATCGCATACCGCGCCGGGACGTCGTCGAGCTCGTCTTCCTTCATGCCGCGCAGCGGGTTGATCCAGCCATGCACCGAAAGCCCCTGCGCGCGCAGCGCCTGCACCATGATCGCATAGGGGTCGTAGTCCGCGCTGACGCCGTAGGCGCCGGTGACGAACTTCGAGTAGGGATAATATTCCGAGGGGTAAAAGCTGTCGCTGTAAGGCCGCGCTTGCAGGAAAACGGTGTTGAAGCCGCAGGCCTTGATCTGCGAAGCGATGCGGGAGAAGCGGGTCGTAAAATCCGCCTTGGCGCGCTGGCGGCCGCCGTCCTGCAAGACGTCGAGCAGGTCGTATTGCGACAGCCAGACGGCCTTGATCTCGTCAACCGGCTTTGCCGCGACGGGCGCGGTTTCGCGTGAAGAGGTCGGTTTTGAGGAAGTCGAGGCGGCAGAGGACGGCGCGCTGCTGTTTTTCGGCGCGGAAACGGTCGAGGAAGTCGACGCCGCGTCAGAAGAAGATTCGCTGCTGTCCGGCGCGGAAGATTCCGACGCATCGGACGAGACGTCCGGCACAAAAGCGGATGAAAAATCGGAAGCATCGGAAACGCCGGGCACGGTATCCTGCGCGTCGTCCGACGGCGCGGCGCAGCCGGCGAGCAGGCAAAGCGAGAACGCCAAAAGCACGGCGAGCGCCGGGCGAAGCCAACGCCGCAGCAAAACCGACCGACACATGCGCATTCGCCTCCCCTGCCGAGTTTCAGAAAACAGCCGCCTTTACAGATATATGGACTTCCCGTCGGCGGCAGACCATGCTTATTTTACCACACCCCGCCCGCAGACGCAAGCAAAAGCGCGCAAAAAACCGCGCCGGGTTCGAAATTTTCTCATCCCGGCGCGATTCTTGTATTTCCCGGTTAACCTCTGCGTTTGTAAAGCGCGGCGACCAGGCACCCGGCGAGCAGGACGACAATCGAAATGCCGAGCGGCAAGAGCTCTTCACCCGAAAGCGGCGTCGCGCCGCCGGTTGACTGCGAGGCGGTCTGCCCGGTCTGCGCGGTCGCCTGCGGGTCGCGCTGTCCCCGGTCGGGTCGGCCGGTCAGCATACCGCCGCCGAAAGCCGGGTCGGACTGCGTCGCCTCTTCCCCGCTCCCGTCCTGCGGAAGCGCGGGCAGCTCACCACCGGTTCCTTCCTGCGGCAAGGTGGGCAGATCGCCCGCCTTGCCGTTTTGCGGCAGCTGCGGGTACTGCGTGCCCGCGTCGGTGCTGCTTGTCTCACTTGGCAGCGTTGCAAGCCCGCCGTTTCCGGCAAACTCGCCGCGCCCCGGCCGCTGGAAGCCGTTGCCGCCCTGCATTTGTCCGCCGAATCCGCCGAACCCACCGAAACCGCCGGCGGCGGAGGAATTATCGACCGTCAATTCCGTTTCGGTCTCGCCGACTGAAAGGGTGCAGACGTCGCCGACCGCGAGCTCCGGCGTGCTGACGAGGACGGAAGAAAAGCTGCACGGGACCGTCTCGCTCAGCAGCTCCCGCCCGTCGGCGTCCTGCAACGTTACGGTCGTTCCCGCCTGCGCGGAAGTCGTCTGCATGACAAAGCCCTGGGGCGACGCGGCGTCGAAGCCCTCCGCCATGCCGCTGCTCCCGCAGGCGAGCACCGTCCCGCCGCTGATCTCGCAGCTGCCGCCGTATTCGCTGCCGTAGTCGATCGCGCAGCTGCCGCCGCTGTCACTGACGCTGACGAGCAGCTTGCCGCCCGAAATCGAAATATCGTGGTTCGAATCGAGCCCGTCGGCGTCTCTGCCGTTCTCGATCGTGACGGTGATCTCGCCGCCGGTGATCTCGATCAGGGAATTTCTGCTGTACCCGTTGGCGTTGAGCCCGTCGTCGGTCGCGGCGATGTCAAGCCTGCCGCCGGCGACGGTGATGCGCACCGCCTCGAGCCCCTCGGTGCTCGACGGAATGTCAATCTCGCCCGATTCAATGTAAAGAAATGAGGTCTCGTCGTCGTTTGAAACCGTGATGCCGTCGTCGCCCGCTTCCAGCGTCAGCGCGGCGTCCTTGATGCGCACGCTGTCGTTTGCGTGGATCGCGTCCTGTGCGGCGGTCACGGCAAGCGTCCCGCCGGCCACGACGAAATCGTCGTTGCAGACGACGCCGTGGGAATACTCCGCCGTCACCGTCAGCGACCCGCCGCCGTTGACCGTCAGGTCGTCCCGCGCGTAGATCGTCCCGTCGACGCCGTCGGCGACCGCTTCGTCGCTGTAAGTCTCGCCGGAGGAAAGCCGGTTCTCGCTGTTTCCCGCGAGGGTCAGGAAGACCTTGCCCGCCTGCTCGATGTGCAGGGCGGCGCCGTCCTCGCAGTGCACCGAAACGCCCTCGAACAGCAGCCAAACCTTGTCGTCGCCGTCGGCTTCAATCGTAATCGAGCCGTCGGAAAGCGCGCCGGAAAGCCGGTATTTCCCGGCATAGACGATGCGAATTTCGTCGCCGTAAACGTAGGCGCCATTGCCCTCGACCCGGCTTTCGCCGTCCGAGAGCGTGATGCGCGTCGCACCCGACGCGTCCCAGGCGGCGTCGAGGTCGTTCGCCGTGAACATCGCGTCGCTGTCCTCCTCGCGCACGACGGCGGTGAGGCCGAGCGCCTTGCCGTTGAGAAACAAAACCGTGAGAAGCAGGGTGAAGACGGTGATCGCCATGCATACGGCGTCAATATATTTGTGGGTTGCCATACGTCCGCCTCCTTAGCCCATGTATTCCCCGTTGAAGCGCACCAGCACCGCGCTCGTCACGCCCTCGAGGTCGGAAAGCGCGTTGATAAAATCCGTGTTGTCGTCCTTCAGCCGGATTTCGAGGTTTAGCTCGACGCTGCCTTTCTGCGCGGTCTTGCTCTTGACGACGCAGCGTTTCGTCTGCGCTTCCAAAAACTGCCTCGCCGCCTGCTCGCTCGCGCTGCCGTCGCACTGTAACACGACGATATACGGGTCGCTGTGCGATTTGCGGTTGACGAAAAGCAGCAGAATCAGCCCGATAATCACGCTGCCGATGACCGCCAGCGGAATCATGCCCGCTGCGAGGACGATGCCGACCGCGATCGCCCAAAAGAGAAAGGCGATGTCGAGCGGCTCCTTGATCGCCGTCCGGAACCGGACGATCGAGAGGGCGCCGACCATACCGAGCGAGAGCACCACGTTCGAGGTGACGGCGAGGATGACGACCGTTGTAATCATCGTCAGGGCGATGAGCGTCACGCCGAAGGAGGAGGAATACATCACGCCGTTATAGGTCTTTTTGTAGATCAAAAAGATGAAAATGCCGAGCCCGAAGGCCAGCAGGAGCGCGAGCGCCATGTCGAAGAAGGTCACGCTCGAAATGTTGTTCAAAAAGCTGGATTTGAAAATGTCGCTGAATGTCATGTTGCATCTTCCTTTCAGGTTCAATCAGCCGTAAATACGGCATTTTGCGTATTTCGAAAAGGCGCCCGCCCGCCGACCGGTGAGCCCGACGGCGTCGCGAATGAGGTCGGGCAGAAACGCGCCCCATTTGACTTCCATCAAAATCGCGTCCTCCCCCGCCGGGATCGTCACAAGGTCACACGAGAGGAAGTCAGCGCAGCGCGACGCGGTGCGAATTCCGGAATCAAACGTGACCCGCACGTCGCCCGGCCGGTAAAGATAGGCCTCCCGCGTGTAATCGACCACGACCTTCGGCAGCAGCCCCTCGGTTTTCACCTTGTAGCAGAATTCCCGCAGCAGCGGCGGCGCGTCGGACGTGAGAGCCGGGAGACGGCCGTCGGCGAAGGTCTGCGCCAGCTCGGGCGAAATCACCGCCGTTTGCTTCGCGCACAGGCCGTTCAGCTTGCTCTTTTTTTCGAGCCGCAAAAAGCCGACGTCGCCGTTGTAAAAGCGAATCCGAAACTTTTCGCGCCGGTTGACGCCGTCGATCTTCTCGCGCAGCGCCCGGTCGGTCGGGCTGTCAAAATACAGACTTCGAATGTGATAAACCCCGTCGACGGCATGCGCGTCCGGCTCCATCACCGCCCGCACCCGACTGCGCTGTGCAAACAAATCCGCCCGATTGATCTCAATTTTCCATTCCTGTCGATAATCCATCCCATCGCCTCCTATGCCCTAAGCATACACCCCAAACCTTAACGCAACCTTAAATGTCCACCAGACAGTATTCGGGATGCTTTTTTGTATATTCGCCGTAGTGCCGAATTTGTGCGGCGAAGGAATGAAGTTGATCTTCCGAATCGCTGGACACCCGGCAGTAAGCCGCCAGCCGGATAGGTTCGTCGGTCTTTTGTCTTGGTGCAGTGATTTCCGTAATGTTCATTCCGTTTCCTCCTTTCTTCGGGGGCTTCCCGCCGTCTTTGCCTTTTGGCAACAGCAACAATACCACAGGAGTTCGAGTCAGTCCAGAGAAAATCGAAAAATTTATCAGTTCAGACACAAATTTTTTCGGCTTCGTAGTACGCCGCGCTGATGTCTGCGATTTTTTTGAATTCATCCTCTGTAATGAGCTGCATACCAACCAGCAAACGGAGTAGGTTCAAGCTGTATGCGAAGGAAGCATTTTTCTGATCTCTACTCATAACAGTGCCTCCATATATTTGATGCCGAAGCTGGTAATGATGGCGTGATCCACTCTGCCCATCGTTTCCTTGTCAAGCCTGCCGACATATTCGGCAAGGCGTTTTTTATCTATCGTCCGTATTTGTTCCAGAAGGACGGTGGATTTTTGCCGAAGCCCTTCCGCTTCGATCGGCACATGGGTGGGAAGCGCCGCTTTTTTCTCTTGGCTTGTGATCGCCGCCACGATGGTGGTGGGGCTGTGTCGATTGCCGGTATCGTTTTGTAAAATGAGAACGGGGCGGACGCCGCCCTGTTCGCTGCCGACTGCCGGGGACAGGTCGGCGTAGTAGATTTCGCCTCGTTTGATTTTATCGTCCATTTCAAATTCCTTTCGTAAGTAAAAGGGCGGCCGCACATCCTTTCGGGCATACGGCCGCCCGGTTGCCTTTTCAATCGTTTTGTTCTGTTACCGATATTTGTCCACGACGCCCTCGGTACGCAAACGTTGACACCTTTGCCGTCGCGCCGGTCTGCGTGATCGGCTGAGGCAGGAGGAGGGACACCATGCAAACCGACATCTGCGAGCGGCTCGCGAAGATCGAGCGGGTCACAAACACGCTGCGATCCGATTCGTTCGAGACCCTTCGGGCGGCATACAAGGCCGCCTGCGACCGCGCCGACGCAACCGAAGCCGCGGCGTTCGCCCGGAAAATCCGGGACAAAATGCTCGAGGAATCCGACAAGCGCATGGCGCTCGACCGGCT
>CANQSG010000117.1 GCA_947626485.1 uncultured Clostridia bacterium
GCTTTATTACTTTTCGATCAGCAGCTGGTCGGGCGGGACGTAATTCGTCAGACCGTCCGAGCAGAGCAGCAGACTCTCCCCCGCGGCGAGGTCGTACTCGTTGTAGTCGATCTCGAGCTCCTCCATGACGCCCAGCGCCCGGGTGATGACGTTTTTGCGCGGGTGGAACTGAGCCTCGTGGGGCGTGAGCTGTCCCTGCTCGACCATCGTCTGCACCATGGAATGGTCGCGGGTGATCTGGGTCAGGCCGTCGGGACGCACGGCGTAAAGCCGGCTGTCCCCCGCGTGGGTGATGTGCGCCGTGCCGCCGGTCACAAGGACGGCGACGACCGTCGTCCCCATGCCGAGCAGGGCGGGATCGGCGCCGGCGCGGTCGAAAACCTCCATGTTGGCCGTCGTCAGCGCGGCGAGGAGCAGCGTCCGGATGGAGTTGCTCTCGGCGCCCGGCCGATAGGACGTTTCGATGCAGTCGGCGATCGCATCGACCGCCATGCGGCTGGCGACGTTGCCGCCCCGCGCGCCGCCCATACCGTCGCAGACGACCGCCCAGACCGCCCCGTCGGGCAGCGTGCCCGTCCGGTAGGCGTCCTGGTTGCTGCGGCGATGCAGGCCGACGTCGGTTTTACTGTAAATTTGCATCGGGTTTCCCCCTTTCCGCCTCCGCGCTGCGGCGCAGTTGGCCGCAGGAGGCTTCGATGTCCGCACCGAGGGTGCGGCGAACGGTCACGTTGACGCCGAGCGAGGTCAGCCGCCCGGCAAAGGCCTCCAGCCGTTTGCGGTCGGAGCGGACGAAGTCGCGCTCGACGACCGGGTTGGCGGGGATGAGGTTGACGTGGCTTAAAAACGGCCGTACCCGGGCGGCGAGGGCGCGGGCGTGGGCGTCGGAATCGTTGACGTCGCGGATCATGGCGTATTCAAAGGAAATGCGGCGGCCGGTCGCCTCTTGATAATGGCGGCAGGCGGCGAGCAGCGGCTCGATCCCCCACCGCCGGTTGACGGGCATCAGCCGGCTGCGCAGCGCATCGTCGGGCGCGTGGAGCGAGACCGAAAGGGTGATCGGAAAGCGGTAGGTCGCCAGTTTTTCGATGCCGGGCACGATGCCGCAGGTGGAAAGCGAGATATGCCGCAGGCCGATGTGCAGCCCCTGCTCGTGGGAGACGAGCTGCAAAAAGCGGACGGTCTGGTCGAAATTGTCAAGCGGCTCGCCCATGCCCATCAGCACGACGCCGTCGACCCGGTGGCCGCTGTCCGCCTGAGAAGCGAAAATCTGGGCGAGCATTTCGGAGGCCGTTAAATCGCGTGCCTTGCCGGTCAGCGTCGAGGCGCAGAAGCTGCAGCCCATGTTGCAGCCGACCTGCGTGGAGATGCAGAGGGTGCGGCCGTGGTGATAGTGCATCAGGACGGATTCGACGAAGGCGCCGTCGTGCAGGCGGAACAGGTATTTGACGGTGTCGTCCAGCCGGGAGGTCAGGCGTTTTTCGACGACGGCGGCGGCGAGGTAACCGTCCTCGCGCAGGCGGGCGCGCAAAGGATTCGGCAGGTTGCGCATTTCGTCGAAATCGGTCGCGCCGCTTTGCAGCCAGCCGAAGAGCTGCCGCGCGCGGTAGGCGGGTTCGCCGAGCCCGGCGAGGTAGGCGGAGAGCTCCTCGAGGGTGCAGGAGCGGAAATCAAGCTGCGGCAAGGGATCACCTCTTTTGCGCGAGCACCGCGAAATAGAAACCGTCGGTGCCGTCGCGGTGGGGCAGGCGCGTCTCTTCGCGGCACAGGGTAAAGTCCGGGTGCGCCGCCAGAAACGCCGCGACCACGTCCTCGTTTTCGGCGCGGCGCAGGGTGCAGGTGGAGTAGACAAGCGTCCCGTCGCGCCGCAGATACCGGGCCGTCGGGCGGAAAGGGCGGATATTTGAGCTCCGGCTTGCGGCGCAGAACGCCGAGACCGGAACAGGGCACGTCGCAGAGCACGCGGTCGAACGTCCCGAGCGCGGGGTCGTATACCGTGCCGTCGGCACAACGGGGTTGCAAACAGGTAAGGCCCAGCCGCGCGGCGCCCTGCCGAATCAGGTCGACCCGGTGGGGGTGCAGGTCGCAGGAAATCAGCTCGCCGCGGTTTTGCATGGACTCGGCGGCGGTGAAGCTCTTGCCGCCCGGCGCGGCGCAGAGGTCGAGCACCCGCTGCCCCGGTTCGGGGGCGAGGGCGGCGACGCACTGCTGTGAGGCGACGTCCTGCACGTGGAAGAGCCCGGCGGTATAGCGCGGGTCGGCGGCGAGGTCGAAGCCGCCGTCAAGCTCGACGGCGCCGGGAAACGCGGCGGGTTTCGCGATGACGCCGTCGGCGCGGAAGGCGTCGCACAAGGCGTCGACGGTGGTGCGCAGCGGGTTGACCCGCAGGGTGACGGGCGGTGGAAGCAGCGCGGCTTCGAGCAGCCCGGCGGCGTCCTGCGCCCCGTAATCGTCGCAAAAGGAGCGGACGATGGGCAGCGCGCAGGAGCAGCGTATGGCGAGCGCCTCGGGCGTGTCGCCCTGCGGCAAACACAGCGGCGTCCGGGTGGCGGCACGCAGCACGGCGTTGACGAAGCCGGCGTTGTACCGCTCGGGTGATGCCTTGACCTGCCGCACCGCCTCGTTGATGGCGGCGGACGCGGGAATGCGGTTCAGAAATTGCAGCTGATAGAGCCCGACGCGCAAAATCTCCAAAGTCAGCGGCGACGTCTTGGAAACCGGCTGTTTCATCAGGAGCCAGTAGTCAAGCGTCAAGCGGCGTTCGAGCACCCCGTAAAAAAGGGTGGACGCCAGCCGCGCGTCGGCGGGGGAAAGTCGGTTTTTGCGCAGCAGCGTGCGCAGTGCGAGGTTGGAATAGGCGCCGTCGGCCTGCACGGCGCGCAACGCCTGCACGGCGAGCCTTCGCGGATCGGTCAAACGGAATTCCTCCTCAGGTCAGGCGGGCGTCTGGCGGCAGCGGGTGGCCGCGCAGCGCGTCGGCTGCCGGCATCGGGCGGCTGCCTTCGAACTGCACTTCAAGCAGCTCGAGGGCGTTGCCGTCGCCGCAGGCGACCAGCCAGCGCGCGTCCTGCTGCCAGGTCTCGCCCGCTTCGCGGTCGCAGCCGCCGGCGGGGCGGGCTTGGCGGATGGTTAAGCGGCGGCCGTCCAGAAAAGCGTAGGCGGCCGGCCAGTCGTAAAGGCCGCGAACGCGGTTATACAGCGCGGCGGCGGGTTCGGAAAAATCGAGGCGGCCGCTCTCGCGGGTCAGGGTGGTGCAATAGGTCGCGCGTTGCCCGTCCTGCGTCGTCGGCGTCAAGTCGCCGCGCTGCAGTCGATCGACCGTCTCGCAGAGCAGGTCGGCGCCGAGCGTCGCCAGCCGGTCGTGCAGGTCGGCGGCGGTCTCGTCGGGGTCGATCGGGGTCTCGCGCGCAAGGAGAATGTCGCCCGTGTCAAGCCCGGCGTCCATGCGCATGGTCGTCACGCCGGTGACGGTATCGCCGCACAGAATCGCCGCCTGAATGGGCGACGCGCCGCGGTGGCGCGGGAGGAGCGACGCGTGGACGTTGATACAACCATAAGGCGGCAGGGTCAAAACGGCCTCGGGCAGCAGCTTGCCGTAGGCGACGACGATGATGAGCTCCGGCCGGGCGGCGGCGATGCGCGCGACCGCCTCGTCCGTGCGCAGCGTGGCGGGCTGAAAGACCGGGATGCCGCGGCTTTCGGCGAAGACCTTGACGGGCGGAGGCGTGAGGGTCTGGCGGCGCCCCTGCGGCTTGTCGGGCTGGGTCACGGCGAGCGCGATTTCATGCCCAGCGTCGCACAGCGCCGCAAAGCAGGGCACCGAAAACTCGGGCGTGCCCATGACGACGATCCTCATCGGCGGCGCCTGCCCTTCGCGTCGTCCGGGGCGTCGACCCGGCGGTCGAGGAAAACGACGCCGTCGAGGTGGTCGATCTCGTGGCAGAGGGCGCGGGCGAGCAGCCCCTCCCCCGTCACGGTGATGGGGTCGCCGTTGCGGTCAAAGGCTTCCACCTTGACCCAGTGCGGGCGCTTGACGACCGCCCACACGCCGGGGAACGAGAGGCAGCCCTCCTGCTCCTCCTGGCGGCCTTTCTGCTCCGTGATGACCGGGTTGACGAGCTCGATCAGCCCGTCGCCGACGTCGATGACGCAGAAGCGGCGCAGAATGCCGATCTGGGGCGCGGCAAGCCCGACGCCCTCGGCGTTGCGCATCGTCTCCGCCATATCGTCGAGCGTCTGGCGCAGCCGGGCGTCGAAATCGACGACCGGGCGGCAAACCTTGCGCAGAATTTCGTCGCCGTCTGTTACAATCGTTCGGATCGCCATAGTGTCCTCCTTCGGAGTTTAGTGAAGAACTAATAGTGAAGAGTGAAGAAGTTGAAGGTGTCTGCTTCGCAGACGATTATATTTATATTATAGTTTCCGGGTTTAGGTCTACCGCGATAGCGACGTCGGGGGATTGGGATTGGGTCAGGGCGGCGCGGAGCATTTCGCGGAAGCGGCGGGTGGCGCGGCATTTGATGAGCAGGCGGAAACGGTATTTGCCGTTGACGCGGGGAACGGCGGCGGGCGTGGGGCCGAGGACGATGAGCTTGACGTCGCTGTACGCCGCACCGACGAGGGATTTGACGGTCTCGAGAAAACGGTCTGCCGCGGCGGCGGCGCCGTCGTAGCGCGGGGCGGTCAGGCAAATCTGCGCCAGATCGCAATAGGGCGGGTAGGTCATCAGGCGGCGGGTCAGGATCTCGCTTTCATAAAACGCGTCGTAATCCTGCAACGCGGCGAGGCGGATGACGTCGCTGTCGGGGTACATCGTCTGGATCAGGGCGACGCCGCTGCGGTCTCCCCTGCCCGACCGGCCGACCACCTGCGTCAACAGCGAGAAGGTGCGCTCGAAGCTGCGAAAATCCTCGCTGTACATCGCGCCGTCCGCCCCCAGCACGCCGACGAGGGTCACGTTGGGGAAATCGAGCCCCTTCGCGACCATCTGGGTGCCGAGCAGGATATCGAATTCGCCCCGCGCAAAGGCGGAAAGCGCGTCGGAAAAGGCGTTGCGGGTCATGGTGCTGTCGGCGTCGAGCCGGAGGATGCGCGCCTGCGGAAAGAGGCGGGAAAGCTCCTCCTCCGCCCGCTGGGTGCCGGCGCCGAGGTAGCGCAGCGGCGCCTTGCCGCAGTGCGGACAGGTGGCGGCGGCTGGCTCGGAATAGCCGCAATAATGGCACATCACACGGCCGTTTGCCGAATGGTAGGTCATGGAAATGCTGCAATTCGGGCAGGTGGCGACGTAGCCGCAGCTCGGGCAGGAAACGTAGGTATTGTGCCCCCGGCGGTTGCGCAGCAAAATCGCCTGTTCGCCCCGCTCGAGCGTCTGTTGCAGCCGCTCGGCAAGGGTACGGCTGAGCACGCCGGTGTTGCCTGCGAGCAGCTCGCTGCGCATGTCGACGGTCAGCACCTCGGGCAGGCGGGCGTTGCCGTAGCGCTCCGGCAGGGTGCAGAGGGTCGCGCGCCCGGCTTTTGCGGCGCTGTAGGTCTCGACCGAGGGCGTCGCCGAAGCCATGAGAAAGAGCGCCTTGTGATACCCCGCCCGGAATTTGGCGAGGTCCCGCGCGTGGAACCGCGGGCTGCGCTCGGATTTATAGGTGTGCTCCTGCTCCTCGTCCATGATGAGCAGACCGAGGTCGTCGAAGGGGGCGAAGACGGCCGACCGGGTGCCGACGGCGATTTTCGCGCGGCCGGTTTTCACCCGCTTCCACTCGTCCATGCGCTGCCCGGGCGACATCGCGCTATGAAACACGGCGACGGTCTCGCCGTAGCGGCGGTAAAAAATCGAAAGGGTCTGGGGCGTGAGGGCGATCTCGGGCACCATGACGATGACGCCCCTGCCCGCGTGAAACGCCTCGTCCACCAGCTTCAAAAAGACCTGCGTCTTGCCGCTGCCCGTCACGCCGTAAAGCAGGGCGACCTGCCCCGTTTCGGCGCGGTAGCGGTCGAGCAGCGTATCGAAGGCCGTCTGCTGCGACGGGGTCAGGACGATCTCGCGGCGGTCGGGCTCGAGGTCGGGCGGGCAGGACGTCCGGAAGACCTC
>CANQSG010000118.1 GCA_947626485.1 uncultured Clostridia bacterium
CGAGGCGCTCGACGCCGTTTTTTCCCGCACCGGCTTTACCGACGGGTATTTTGCCGACCGGCGCGGGCGGGCGATGTTCGGCGTGCGCACCAAGGAGGACGTGCGGCGCACCGAGCCGGTGCTTGCCTCGCTGCGGGCGCGGTATCGCAAGGAGCTCCCCCGCGTGCCGCTCGACGCCGTTTTGACCCTACAACCCGAAATGCCCGCGCAGCTGACCCTGACCGACGGGGCGCACACCGTGCGCGCGACGGGCGACTGCCCGCAGCCGGCAATCAGCCGTCCGAGCGACCCGCAGAGCCTGCGCGACGCCTGCGCGAAATGCGGCGGGACGCCCTATTTCCTGCGCGACTGCCGCGTTGAGATCGCCGACGGGCTCTTTTTCCCCGCCGCCGCCTGCAACGCCCTGCGGCGCGAGGCGCTCGACGCCCTGCGCGAAATGCGCCGCTGCCCGCCCGAGAAAATCGAGACCCGGCCGCTGCCGCCCCCGCCCGCTGGGGCGCGAAAAAGCCCGCCCGCCTCGGCGCGCATCGCCCGCTTTGCCGACCCCGCGCAGCTGCCCGACGCGCTGCCGGGCGTCAACGCCGTCTGCCTGCCGGTCGAGTGCGATTTTTCCGCGCTTTCGGTCGGAAATCTGCCGCTGCTCGGCCACCTGCCGCGCGGTATGCTCGACGAAGCGCCCTGGCGCGTCCACCTCGAACGGGCGAAGGCGCAGGGTGTGCGGGCGGTCTTCTGCGGCACGCTGTCCGCCGTCTCGCTCTGCCGCGCGGCGGGGCTTATTCCCCTCGCGGATTTCGGCCTGAACCTCTTCAATTCCGCAGCGGTCGAGACGGTCGCCGCCCTCGGCGTCGGCGCCGCGCTGCTCTCCTTCGAGCTGCCGCTGCGCGACGCGAACCGCATCGCCCCCGCGCTGCCCCTCGGCCTGTTCGCCTACGGCCGCCAGCCACTCATGCTGACCCGCAACTGCCCCGTCGCCAACGGCGTTTCCTGCCGGGATTGCCGCCGGGACGGCGCCGTGACCGACCGCCGCCGGGTCGCCTTTCCGGTGCGCTGCCGCAACGGCTTCAGCGAGCTGCTCAACGCCAACGTCCTCTGGCTCGCCGACCGCCCCGCCGACCGCCCCGCCTTCGATTTTCACCTGCTCTCCTTCACGACCGAATCCCCCGCGCAGGTCGCCGAAGTCCTCGCCGCCTATGCCGCCTCCGGCGCGCCGCCGCAGAACTACACCCGCGGGCTGTACGACCGGGGCGTTAAATAATTTTCCCGCCCCCGCGCGGGTTTGGCGGCAAGAATGAAGTTTTGCTTGCGTATTGTCCCCTGATATGCTATACTGTAAAAACAGGGCTTTGCGCCCCTTTTTCTCCCTTTGCCGCACAGCCCGCAAGGATTGAAAACTGAAAGAGGAACAAACATGGACGATCTTTCCATCGGCTACCTGTTGAAGCTGCTTTTCCGCCGCATCTGGCTGGCGCTGCTTACGGCGCTCGTCTGCGGGGCGCTGGCCTTCGGCGTCAGCCGCTTGTCCACCCCGATCTACGCCGCCGACGCCTCCCTGTTCGTCACGAACGGCGGCCTGACCGCGGTGCTGGAGGACGAGCAGCAGGCCACCTACAACGGCTCGTTGAAATCCACCGACTTCAGCGCCTCCTTCGCGATGCTCCGCCCCTGCGCCGACCTGCTGGAGACGCCGGCGCTCTATCAGTCGCTCGCGGCCGCCCTGCCCGGCGGATACACCGAGAAGCAGCTGCAAAGCGCCGTCAAGCTGACCATCCGGTCGGACGATTCGCTCTTCATCGACATTCAGGCGCGGGATTCCGACCCGGCGAGCGCGGTGCGCATTGCGAATGAATTCGCCGCCGCCGCCCCGGAATATATCACCGAAAAGCTGCCCTACGCCCGCATCATCGTCGCCGAACAGGCGGCGCAGGCGCGCAAGGTGCTGCCCCGCACGATGATCAACACCCTCATGGCGGCCATCATCGGCTTTCTGATCGCGAGCGTCGTCATCGTGCTGCGCGCCCTGCTCGACCAGACCGTGAAAACCGAAGCCGATTTCACGCAGAATTATGACATTCCGCTGCTCGGGGTCGTGCCCGATTTCAGCACCTCGGCCAAGCGCAAAGGAGGAAAATCGGTATGAGTTCACACGACAGCGAGCAACAGATCGTGCAGGCAGCGCCCGAAGAGGGCGAAAAAGGCGCCACCTTCACGGTCGTCGAATCCTATAAAAAGATCCGCACGAACCTGCGTTTCCTGCTCACCGCCGGCGACCGCAAAATTTTGACGATCTCGAGCTCGGTGCAGGCGGAGGGCAAATCGACCACCTCGGTCAACACCGCCGTCGCCTTTTCCCAGCTCGGCGCCCGCGTCCTGCTGATCGACGCCGACCTGCGCCGCCCGACGATCTACAAGAAAATGCGCATTTCCAACAGCAAGGGTCTGACCTCCGTCCTCGTCGGCTTTTCGACCTTTGCCGAAACGGTGCATCAGGTCAACCCCTACCTCGACGTCCTCGTCTCGGGGCCGACGCCGCCGAACCCCTCCGAGCTGCTCGGGTCGGACGCCATGGCGCGCCTGCTCGACGATCTGGCGACCCGGTACGATTATATCTTCATCGACACGCCGCCCATCAATCTGGTTTCCGACGCGCTGGTGCTCGCCCCCCGCACAAGCGGCATCGTGCTGGTGCTCAAGGCCGACCTGACGACCCACGACCAGTTCAAAAAGGCCGTCGACAGCGTCAAGTTTTCGGGCGCCCGCCTGCTCGGCGCGATCCTCAACGGTTCGAAGGAGGCGACGCGGCAATATAAGCGCAAATACGGATACGGTTACGGGTACGGATACGGCAGCTACGAATGATCCGCCCGCAATATTCCCGCCCGCAGCATTCACCATGTGCCCTTTGCACGTGGTGAATTTTCTTCCCCGCCCGTTTTGCGAACCGATTGCCGGAAAGGAGCTTTGCCGATGCGATTTCTCGATATGCACGCCCACGTCCTGCCGAACGTCGACGACGGCGCGAAGGATCTCGACGCCGCCCTCGCGCTGCTGCGCGCCCAACAGGCGCAGGGGGTCGACGCCGTCGCGGCGACGCCGCATTTTTACGCCGCGCAGGTGCGGCTCGAGAGCTATCTGCAAACGACGCGCGCCCGCTATGAACAGCTGCGTGAAGTCTGCCGGGCACAGGCGCTGCCCGAGCTTTTCCTCGGCTACGAGGTGCTCTATTTCCGCCATATGGCATCCTCCGGCGTCCTGCCGCAGCTGACGCTCGGGGGCAGCCGCTACCTGCTGCTCGAGCTGCCCTACCGCGTCGAGCTCGACGAGACCGTCGTCGAGGAGATCGTCTCCATCCGGCTCAACTGCGACCTGATCCCCATCCTCGCCCACCTCGAGCGGTTTGCGTCGCAGGACGGCTTTTCGCAGATTTTGGGTCTGATCGACGAGGGCTACGCCGAGGCGCAGATCAACGCCGCGTCGCTGCTGCAATGGGGCAGCCGCAACCTCTGCCTGCGGCTTTGGAACAACGGCTACATCCGCTATCTCGCGAGCGACGCCCACTCGATGAAGCACCGCCCGCCCGCATTGCAGCAGGCGATGCAGACGCTTGAGAAAAAGGCAGGGAAGGACTGCGTCGAAGCCTTTGCCGAAAACAGCCGCGCGCTGTACGACGCGATCACGGCGGCGCAGAACGCCCGCCCGACCGAGGAGTGAGACCATGCCGACCGACAGCCCGCAGCGCATCCACGACGAGGGCGCGCTGCGTTATATCACCTTTCCGCTGCTCGAGACCTGCGGCGTGACGCGCCACCTCTTTTCGACCCGCAAGGGCGGCGTCAGCACCGGGCAATACGCCGAGATGAACCTCAGCTTTCGCAACGGCGACCGGGAGGAAGCCGTCCGCCGCAACTATGAAATTCTGTGCGCCGCCGTCGGCCTTTCCCCCGACCGGCTCGTGCTCTCCCGCCAGACCCACACCGCCAACGTCCGCGTCGTGCGCGCCGACGACATCGGCAAGGGCATCACCCGCCCCTGCGATTACGACGACGTCGACGGCCTGATCACCGACCTGCCGGAGGTCGGGCTTGTGACCCATTTCGCCGACTGCGTGCCGCTGCTCTTTTGCGACCCGGTGCGCAAGGTGGTCGCGACGTCGCACGCCGGCTGGCGCGGCACCGTCGCCGAGATCGGCCGCGTCACGGTGGAGAAAATGCGCGACGTCTTCGGCTGCGACCCCGCCGACCTGCGCGCCGTCATCGGCCCCTCGATCCACGCCTGCTGTTACGAGGTCGACGAGCCCGTGCGCGAAGGGCTGCTCGCGACGGGGCTGCCGACCGACGGCCTGCTGACCCCGACCGCCCCGGGGCATTACCGCCTCGATTTGCAGGAGACCAACCGCCGCATTCTGCTACGCGCCGGGCTGACCGAAAACCACATCGCCGTCAGCGACCTGTGCACCTGCTGCCACAGCGATTTTCTGCACTCCCACCGCGCCACCGCCGGCCGCCGCGGCATTTTGGCAGCCGTCATCGCCCTGCGCGCCGAGAAAATTTGACTTGCAAAATTTCCCGGTTTGTGCTATACTTGGGACAAATCAAATTGCAAAAAGCACCTTCCGTCCGACCGGCAAACCGCCCGGATGAAATCGCTTCGGGAACGACACACGTTGCGCCTTTCGGCGCGTAAATCTGATTACGGCGCCCAAAGTTCAGATTTACAAGACGTGTGTTTTTTGCTGCCGGAAAGGAACGTTATCATGCCGAAAAATCAAGGACAGCGCCTGCTGTTCGCCCTGCTCACCGTCCTCGTCACCGTCCACGCCTACGTCTTCTTCAGTCTCTACGTGGTGCACGGCGACCTCTTCCGCTCGCTCACGGGGGAGACCGGCGTGCTCGCCGCCATCCGCAAGCTCGGCGGCGTCCCGGTGTTCGGCCGTCCGATCCCGATCTGGGGCGTTGTGCTGTTGGAATTCATCCTTGCCTATACGCTCGAAATCCTGCTGGGCTCGCCCCTTTCCTTCCGGCTCGCCCGCAGGCTGTTCGACCCCGCGCGCGTCCACCCCGTGTTGTTCGAAACGGCGATCATCTGCGCGACGGTCGGCATCATGTGCCCCGCCATGAGCTTCCTCGCCTCGTTTTTGTATTACGACTACGCGGCGGGCTTTTCGCTCTCGACGCTGCTCGCCGAATGGCTGAAATTGCTCTGCTACAACTTCCCGTTCGCCTTTTTCACGCAGCTTTTCTTCATTCAACCCTTCGTGCGCAGCGTCTTCCGGCTGCTCTTTGCCCGCGACCGCGCACCCCGCCCCGCCGACCGACAGGTTCCCGCCTGCGCGCCGGAGCAGGAGACGCTTTAACCCGCCGTTTCCCCGCGTTTGCACCCGCCCTTCCCGGCGGGTGTTTTCTTTTGTGAGAAAGCGGCGATCGGGCTTGACAAAAGGCGGGCGGGCAGGGTATAATTTTTTCAGAGTTATTCCGGCGCTTTTTCCGCCGGAAACCCGGAATTTTACGCGGAAAAGGGGGAGAAAAGCCATGGCGCCGTTTTCGAAGGAGCAGGCGCAGCGATACGCCCGCCAGTTCGCCCTGCGCGAGATCGGCTGCGCGGGGCAGGAAAAGCTGCGCGCCGGGCGGGTGCTCGTCGTCGGCGCGGGGGGCTTGGGCTCAACGGCGCTCTATTATCTTGCCGCCGCCGGCGTCGGCACCCTCGGCATCGCCGACGGCGACTGCGTCGACCGGACGAACCTCAACCGCCAGATCCTGCACAACGACGCGCGCATCGGGCAAAACAAGGCCGAATCCGCCGCCGAAACGCTGCGCGCCTTCTGCCCCGACCTGACGCTGCACTGCTTCCCGTTCCGCGTGACGCCCGACAACCTGCCCGACCTGCTGGCGCCCTACGACCTGCTGTTAGACTGCACCGACCGCTTCGAGACGAAATTCCTCCTCAACGACGCCTGCGTGCTGGCGGGCAAGCCCTTTGTCCACGCCGGGGCGGTGCGCTTCGAGGGGCAGGCCATGACCTGCATCCCCGGCAAAAGCCCCTGCCTGCGCTGCGTGCTCGGGGAGGTGCCCGCCGGAGA
>CANQSG010000119.1 GCA_947626485.1 uncultured Clostridia bacterium
GGGTTCTTCTCGGCGAGGGCCGTCTCGAGCTTCTCGCGGAAGACCTTCTCGTCGAGGAGGTCCTGCACGCGAAGGCCGATGCGCGTGGCCTTGTCCGCGTAGCACGGGCCCACGCCTCGCCGCGTAGTGCCGATGAGGTTTTTGCCGGCGGGCAGGTCGCAGCCCGTCTTGCCCCCGACCGAGGAATCGACCTGCGAGAGCAGCGAGGTCGGCACCTGCAAAAAGCGAATGCCCCGCAGGTAGATCGAAGAGGCGAAGGCCGCCATGTCCCCCGTGACGCCGCCGCCCAGCGCGACGACGAGGTCGGCGCGGGTCAGCCCGGCGCGGCACATGGCCTCGAGCATCGAGGTGACGGTCGAGAGCTGCTTGTTCACCTCTCCCGCGGGAAAGGTGTGCAGCGCGGCGCGAAAGCCCGCCGACGTCAGGGAGCCGAGCACCCGGTTGGCGTAGAGCGGCGCGACATGGCTGTCGCTGATGACAAGGGCGTTGCGACCCGCACAGGCTCCCCGCGCCGCGTCCCCGCAGCGGTCGAGCAGGCCGCGGCCGATTTGAATTCGATATTCCGGTTCACAATGCACCCGGATCTCGATCATGACAATTCTCCTCCCGGATTGCGGCAGTGTGCCGCGGTCAGCCGCGCACGGCGCGGTGCAGGGTAAACAGCTTGCGCGCGAGCGCGTCGAAACGGGCGGGCGTGATGGACTGGGCGCCGTCCGACCGGGCGTGCTGCGGGTCGTTGTGGACTTCGATGATCAGCCCGTCGGCGCCGGCGGCGAGCGCCGCCATTGAGAGCGGCTCGACCATCCAGGCGATGCCCGAGGCGTGGGACGGGTCGACGATGACCGGCAGATGCGAGAGCTTCTTGAAAACCGGAATGGCGGAAATATCGAGGGTGTTGCGGGTGTAGGTCTCAAAAGTGCGAATGCCCCGCTCGCAGAGGATGACCTTTTCGTTGCCGCTGCTCATGATGTACTCGGCGCTCATCAGGGTCTCCTCGATCGTGTTGGCGAGGCCGCGCTTGAGCAAAATCGGCTTGTCGAGCTTGCCGACCTCCTTGAGCAGTTCGAAATTCTGCATATTCCGGGCGCCGATCTGGATCACGTCGACGTCGCGGAAGAGGTCGATATGCGAGACGCTCATGATCTCGGTGACGATGGGCAGGCCGGTGGCGCGCTTGGCCTCGAGCAGCAGCCGCAGCCCCTCCTCGCGCAGCCCCTGAAAGGCGTAGGGGCTGGTGCGGGGCTTGAAGGCGCCGCCGCGCAGGAAGGTCGCGCCGCTGGCCTTGACCCGCCGGGCGATCTCGACGATCTGTTCCTCGCTCTCGACCGAGCAGGGGCCGGCGATGAGCTGCAGCGAGCCGTCGCCGATCTTCGCGTCGCCCACCGGGATGACGGTGTCGTTGGGGTGAAAGGCGCGGTTGGCCTTTTTATAGGGCTCCTGCACGCGTTTGACGCTCTCGACGATCTCGTTCGCCTCGACCGATTCGATGTCGATGGTGTGGGTGTCGCCGAGCAGACCGAGCACCGTCGACTGGGTGCCGCGCCAGACGTTGACCTGCACCTGATATTGCGACGAGAGCCGGTCGGAAAATTCCCGCAGCTGCTCGGGCGTCGTGCCGTTTTTCAGTACGATGATCATATCTGCTTCTCCCCTTCTCCGGTGCTTTGCCGGACGGCGAATTTTTGCGTTATTTTATTATTGTACTATATTCGCGCGCGAAAAACAAGTCCGAACGCGGCGATTTTGCGCGATTTTGCGCATTTTATGCAAGGGCGCGGCAAATTTCGGCGACGGCTTCCTCCGCCGAGCCGTTGGCGTCGACCGTCAGATCGGCGGCTTCGGCGTAGCAGGCGCGGCGCTCGTTTAGCAGCGCGTTCACACGTGCGGCGCGATCGCTCCCCCGCAGCAGCGGGCGGGTGTCGTCGTCCGCCAGGCGGCGCAGCACCGTTTCCGCCGTCACGTCGAGCCAAACGACGGTGCCGCCGGTTTGCAGCAGCGCGCGGTTTTCGGGGCGCACCGGAATGCCGCCGCCGAGGGCGATGACCTGTCCGTCGGCTCGGCAGAGCTCGGCGAGGGTCTCGGTCTCGAGGGCGCGGAAGGCTGCCTCGGAATAGGCCGCGAAATAGTCCGAGACCGACATGCCCGCCTTCGCTTCGACGGCGGCGTCGGTATCGACGAAGCGGCGCCCCGTCCGCTCTGCCAGCAGGCGGCCGACCGTCGTTTTGCCGCTGCCCATAAAGCCGCAGAGAATGAGGTTGTCGCGCTTGCCGAAGAGGCGGGAGAGCTCCGCGGCGGCGGCCGCCGTGATCTCGGCGATCTGCGCCTCGGTGAATTCGGCGCCGCACCAATAGGTCTGCGCCTGCGCCGCCTGCCAGACGAGCATCGGCAGACCGCCGCCCGTCCGCTTGCCGAGCCGCGCCGCCGTGCGCAACAGAAGGGTCTCCTGCGGGTTATAGATCACGTCGAAAACGGTGTTGCAGCGGGCGATCTGCGCCTCTCTGACGGGGCAGGCGTCGGTCTTCGGGTACATGCCGACCGGCGTCGCGTTGAGCAGCAGGTCGAAGTCGGCGTCGACCTCTTTTGTCAGGCAAAGGGCGGGCGCGCGGCCGTAGACCGCGGCGAGCTCCTCGCAGAGCGCCGTCGCCTGGGATACGTCCTCGGCGCGGTAGGAAAGCGTCAGGTCGCAGCCGGCGCGCAGCACCTCGTGCGCCATCGTGCGGGCGACGCCGCCGGTGCCGCAGAGCAGCACCCTGCCCGCGAGCGGGATGCCCGCCGTTTGCAGCGCCCGCAGGAAACCGAAGGCGTCGGTATTGTGGCCGATCAGCTTGCCGTTTTCGCAGCTGACCGTGTTGACCGACTGATACCGCGCGGCGACGGGGTCGAGGGCGTCGAGAAAGGGCAGAATGCGCTGCTTGTGGGGAATCGTGACGTTAAAGCCGGAAAGCTGCCGCAGCGACGGCATGGCGCGTTCAAGCGCGTCGGGCGAAATTTCCCGCACGCCGTAAGCGGCTCTTCGCCCTGTGACGGCGAAGAGCCGAGCTTGAATAAAGGGGGACATGGTGTGGCCGATCGGGTAGCCGATCACGCAGTAATTTTCGGGCATTTTTGCTTCATCTCCAAACAGAATCGGGCGGGTTTTGAAAAAAACAGTTGACAAACTGCCTGCGGGAACATATTATTTGATTAGCGGCATTTCGTCAAACAGCGAAATCCCAAGACTACTATACCACATCAGCCACCGCGTTGACAAGAGTAAATCGGCGACGCGCGGCAAAACAAACAGGAGGTTCACACAAATGGTATTCGAAAAAATCCGCGACATCCTCGCCCAGCAGCTCGATCTCGACCCCGAAACGGTCACGATGGAGACCGATATCGCCGAAGATCTCAGCGCCGACAGCCTCGACGTCGTCGAAATGCTGATGTCGATCGAAGACGAGTTCGACGTAGAGATCCCGGACGACGCCATCGACCAGCTGAAAACCGTCAGCGACGTGGTGGAGTACATCCAAGATCACACAAAATAAATCGGAGAATAGGCGGCGCGGCCGCCTATTTTCTTATGGCGGATATGGGAAAATAAAAAAACAGCACGGATAAGCTGTTTGACGAGGTGAACGAGGTATGGCGGAGCTGTTGGAAATTATCATGCTTGTGTGCTTTGGATTTTCATGGCCGATGAATGTGATGAAATCCTACAAGTCGCGCACGACAAAGGGAAAGAGCCTGGCTTTTTTAATTTTGATTCTGGTCGGCTATATAGCCGGGATCGCGGCTAAATTTTTGAACCCGGTATATATGGCGGCGTTTGCGGAAAAGTGGTATGTCCTGTTTTTCTATTTTCTGAATTTCGGAATGGTTACGGCGGATTTGCTTTTCTACATACGCAATTATCGATGGGAAAGAAAGGAAATGACGAAACATGAGAGTGCTGGCGATCGGTAACAGCTTTTCGGAGGACGCGACGCGCTATCTGCATCAGATCGCAGAGGCTGACGGAGAAAACTGGAAGGTTGTAAATTTGTATATCGGCGGTTGTTCGCTTCGGGGGCATTATCTCAATGCCCTTGAGAATAAAAAAAGTTACGTCATTGAATTTAACGGGGCGTCAACCGGTTTTTTCGCGTCCATCAAAGAAGGTTTGATCAGCGATCATTGGGATATTGTCACCCTCCAGCAGGTTAGTCACGAAGCCCCGGATTACGCGACTTATCAGCCGTATCTCAACTATCTTGCGGAATATGTGAGAAAATACGCGCCGAAGTCCGAATTGTATCTTCACCAGACATGGGCGTATGAGCAGGGCAGCAAGCGCCTATGCGAGGAGTTGAAATACGGCAATTACAGAGAAATGCTTTCAGAGATTGTCACAGCCTATCAAAAGGCAAAAGAGGAAATCCGAGCCGACGGTATCCTACCGTCGGGGGAGCTGTTTGACAAACTGCTGCAAAGCGGTATCGAAAAGGTGCATCGGGATACTTTTCACGCTTCTTTGGGAGCGGGGCGCTACGCCTTGGGGCTTCTGTGGTACGCTGTGCTGTCGAAAAACGATGTAAAAAAGAATGGCTTTTCGGATTTCGACGAAACGATTTCCGAATCCGAATTAGGAATCATCAAGAACGCAGTCGATGCGTTGTTGAAAAAATAGCATTTTTATGAAATTCCAAAGCCCCGAACCTCGCTTGAGATTCGGGGCTTTTGGACAGACTGTGCGGCGCTTTTCGCCGCAAAAAATTTTGCGTGTTTATCGACCGAACCGTTTTTTGGACGGCTCGGTCGGTTTGTTTTTTCGGCTGCGAATCAGCCGGCGTAGGGGCGGCGGGCGGCGGGGCGGGGCGCGCGGCTTGCCCGTTTGCCGCGGACGACGCGCAGGCGACGGCGGCGCAGGGCGGCGGCAAGGCGCTCCTCAAAGGCGACGAGGCGATCCTCGTGCAGCACCGCGAAAATCAGGCCGAGGACGGCGCAAAGCTCCAGCACGGATTGCAGAATCATAGGTGTAGACATCGCATTTTTCTCCTGTCGAACATTTGTTCTTTTTCTTTAGTTTACCACGGAACGCGCGGTTTGTCAAGCCTTTTTTGAAATTTTTCGCGAGGTTCGGGCTCGCCTTCCCGCCTGTTCCGGATTCATTATATCGCCTTCGCTGTCCGAAAATCCGGACTGCGACAAAATAGGCCGGAAAAATTTGTCTTTCGCCCCGCCTCGACTTCTTCGCGCGAGCTCTTGACAAACCGGCGCGAAGAAGGTATAATGTATCCTGCCGCGTAATCCCACGGATTCGACGGCAAGCAATTACAGACCACTCCGGGTCTTCCGGAGGCATGGCCATACGGACAGCCGGGTCAACTGCCGCTGCGGTGGAAACACCGCGACCGTGCGGAGCAATCCGCACATTATTGATTGCGTTCAGAGCGCAACTTTTATAAGCTGGCAACTTAATTGCCTGTTGGGTTCATTCGCCCGAAGTGTACTGGGGTACACACTTGTAAAACGGTCAATAATGGATGAGTGGCAAAAGTAATTCTTGCTCGGTCAGAATCGGCGGCAGCGCGACGGGTCTCGCGTCGCCCCCAACTGCATTATCGACTGCTTTTTCGCAAGGTGTATCGTTTGTACGATGCGCTTTTTTTATTTCTCATTTTGGGGGCAGGCAGCATGACGGACAAGTTAAAGCTCTACGGGTTCAACAACCTGACAAAATCGCTCAGCTTCAATCTTTACGATATCTGTTACGCCAAAACGGCGCGGGAGCAGCAGGATTACATCCAGTATATCAACGAACAGTACAATTCCGAACGGTTGACCGATATTCTCACCCGGTTGACCGGCATGATCGGGGCGACGGTGCTCAACATCTCAAAGCAGGATTACGAGCCGCAGGGCGCCTCGGTCACCCTGCTCATCGCCGAGGAGAGCATGGTGCAGAAGCGCAGCGGCGAGACGGTCGTCGCCCACCTCGACAAGAGCCACGTCGCGGTGCACACCTACCCCGAATACCACCCCGAGACCTCGATCGCGACCTTCCGGGTCGACATCGACGTTTCGA
>CANQSG010000120.1 GCA_947626485.1 uncultured Clostridia bacterium
CTACATTCCAATCATTCCGGCTGATTACAAAAGCCGAAGGGAGAGGACTTCCTTACGGAGCCTCTCCCTTCGGCGGTTTTTTTCGGTTTTCGGCTTATGTAGCCGCGTTGTGGCTGACCCGGGCGGCGGGGGTCAGGCCGAAGCTGACGGACAGGGCTTGGTCGACGCGATCCATGGCGCCGACATCGAGCCGTCCCATTTTTTCCTTCAGGCGGCGCTTGTCGATCGTGCGCACCTGTTCGAGCAGAATGATGGAATCCCGCGCCAGACCGCAGCCCGTCTCGGCGTTGACCCGGATATGCGTCGGCAGGTCGGCCTTGTCGCGCTGGCTGGTGATGGCCGCGGCGATGACCGTGGGGCTGAAGCGATTTCCGACGTCGTTCTGCACGATCAGAACCGGGCGAATGCCGCCCTGCTCCGAGCCGACCACGGGACTCAAATCCGCGTAATAAATGTCTCCTCGTTTGACTGTCATTTGCGTTTCACTCTCCGCGCTGGTTTTGGTACTACTATTTTGACCGGCGCGCGCGCAGTTTAAACGGCGGCGGTCAAAATTTTTTGTTTCCCGTTCCAGCGTATGCGAAGAGGGCGTCCGACGACAACCCCGGCTTTGTCCGGTTCGATCAATAGGCGCCGGGGAACCACTCGCCGTCCCCGCCCTCGTCGGGCCCCCAGGGGTCGGGGACGAAGGTCGAGTCGTTGATCGGCGTCGTCTCATAGGCGGTCAGAAACAGCATCGGTTCTTCAAAGGGTCGTTTCATGGCAATCTCCTCTTTCTCGGGGTTTTTATTTCTGTCAATTATTGCAGGCGCGCGAGGCGGTCTGCCGCGCGGCGCATCAGCGCAGAGAGGCGGTCGTAAAGCCAGCCGGCGAAGCGGTTCACGGGCTTTTTGAGCAGCAGCGCGTAGAGCGTACTGCTCACCAGCGCAAAGAGCGCGACGAGCAACGTCAGCACCGGCAGCCAGAGCAGCGGCAAAAAATCGCCGAAGCGTTCGAGGAAAAAAGCGACGAACGGCGGCCGATAATATTGGCGCAGCAGGGCATTTTCATGAATGATATAAAGCAACATGGACAAACCGGCGAGCGCATTGATCGTTTTGCTGCGGAAGGTGGCGCGACGCGCGAGCATCAGCAGCGAAAAGGCGATCAGGATCAGCGCCGGATTGAGCAGGCTGGAAAAGAGCAGCAGGCGGTTCGAAAAGGCGGAAAACCGCAGGCCGAGCAGGTCGAGAAGCCCGACGGAAGCGATATGCACCGCGAGACTGCCGGCGAGCAGGATCGCCATGCGGCGCGGGTCGTCGATCGTTTTGCGCAAATAGCGGCGGGCATAGGCGAGGGCGAAATAAACGGCGACCCAGGTCACGAGGTTACAGACGAGAAAGCCCCACGCCTCGGGAAAAACGGCGCAGCCGAGCCGCAAAAGGACGAGGGCGGCAAAGGCGAGCAGCAGCCGGCGCTGATCCAGCGCGACGAGCAGCCGGTTCAAAAGCGGGCAGAGCAGGCCGAAGAGCAGATAGCAGGTCAGATACCAGTTGTTGGCAAACGTGGTCGGAAAGAGCTGGTGCAGGATCGTTTTCGGCGGAAGCGCGCCGCCGCGCAGCGCGAGTACGCAGACGAGGATCAAAACCGAAACCGTCCAGATCGTCAGAAACATCTGAAACAGCTTGCGGCTCGACGGGATTTTCCCGTCGAGGAAAAACCACGCGGAGCACAGGAAGAAGATGTGATTTCCCAGCGCGCCGTGATACCCGAACAGGGCGGCGAAAAAGCGCTGCGGGTCGCACGTCGCCCGGTAGAGCGGGACGGCAGCGGCCGGCGCGGCGGCTTCGAAGTCAGTCACCGTCTGAAACACGTGGGAGGAAATAATCAGCAGGATCGCAAAGAGTTTCAACAGCTCGATGCCGGAATTTCTTTCTCTTTGTCTGTCTGCCAACGCAGCGCCGCCCGTCCGCATTTTCTCAACCCCCATTGCAAAATCGTTTCGTTCCCGCCGGTTACCGGGATTTTTTGGCGCCGGAATCAAGGACTATGCCCGAAGCTGTTTATTGCAGACGCACGAGCCGTTCCGTCGCCCGATGTGCAAGCGCGGACAGGCGGTCGTAGAGCCAACCGGCGAAGCGGTTCACGGGTTTTTTGAGCAGTAGAGCGTAGAGAATGCTGCAAACAAGCGCAAAGAGCGCGACGATCAAGGTCAACACGAGCAGAACAAGCAGCGGAGCCCCGTCGCCGAAGCGTCGAAGGAGAAGCTCCGCGAAGGGTGGCCGATAATACCGGCGCAGCAGAATGTTTTCATGGATGATATAAAGTAACATAGACAGCCCTGCAAGCCCGTTGATCGTTTTGCTGTGGAATGTTGCGCGGCGTGCCAACATCAGCAGAGCAAAGGAGACCAGCAGCGGGAACGGATAAAGCAGACTGGAAAAAAGCAACAGGCGATTCGAAAAGGCGGAAAACCGCAAGCCGAGCAGGTTCAGAAGCCCGACGGTGGCGAGATGCGCCGCCAGTCCGGCAACCAGCAGAGCTGCCATGCGACGTGGGCTTTCGATCGTCTTGCGCAGATAACGGTGAGCATAGGCGAGGGCAAAATAGATGACGATCCAGGTCACCAGCTCGGAGCCAAGAAGCTCCCATGACCCACGCACAAGAAAGCAAAAGCCGAAGCGAAACAGGACGAGACCGACGGAAATGAGCAGCAGTCGGCGCTGTTCCATGGCAAAGATCAATCGATTCAAAACCGGGCAGATCAAGGCGAACACCAGATAACAGGTCAAATACCAGTTATTGGAATAGGAGGTCGGAAAAAATTGACGGAGGAGAAGCTTCGGCGTCATCGCGCCGCCGGAAAACGGGAAAGCAATCCCAAAAAGTAGGACGGATACCGTCCAAATCGTCAGAAGCGTCTGAAACAGCTTGCGGCGGGACGGAATTTTCCCGTCTAAAAAGAACCACGCGGAGCATAAAAAGAAAATACCATTTCCAAATGCGCCGTGGTATCCGAATAAGGAAGCGAAGAAAAACTGCGGATTTACGGTTGCCCGATCGAGCGGAATCGCAGACGGAATCGGATCTGTGTCCCCAAGCCCCGCCAGCGTTTGAAACACGTGGGAGGAAATAATCAGCAGGATCGCGAAGAGCTTCAACAGCTCGATGCCGGAATTTCTTTCTCTTTGTCTGTCTGCCAACGCAGCGCCGCCCGCCCGCATTTTCTCAGCCCCCATTGCAAAATCGTTTCGTTCCCGCCGGTCACCGGGATTTTTTGGCGCCGGTGGGGGAAAGGAAGCGTTTGCGGTTGACGTAGACGAGGGCGGCGATCGAGGCGGCGGCGAGGGTGACGGGCAGGAGGATCCAGAGGCGGATTCGACCCGCGAGGTCGAGAATGTTTTTCTTTCCCGGCTGTTCGGGCTGCTCGGTCAGGGTGAAATCCTCCTTGCCGTCGTCGCTGACGAGCGAGACGTCGTCGTCCGGGTCGTCAGCGGGCAGGGTGGTGTTGCCGCCGGTCGTGCCGGGTGCGGGCGTCTGCGTGGGAGGCTGCGACGTTGTAGCGGCGCCGTTGCCGGTCGAGGCGGTGCTGCTGACCGAAGAGCTACTCGATTGCGGCTCGTCGGACGTCTCGCCTTCGGAGGAAACATCGGACGAGGAATCCGCCGAGACGGTCGGTTCGTCCTGCGAAGAAGGCGCCGGTTCCGGCTCGTCGGACCCTTCGGCGGGAGAGACGGCGGAGGTGGGATCCGCCGGGGCGGGGTCGGAAGAGGACTCCTCCGCCGCGGCGAAGCAGAGACTGCCGAAGGAAATCAGAAAAATCAGCACGAGAACGAGGGTGATGCGGCGCTCCTGTTTGTGCACTGCCGTTGTACCTCCTCGCGGGAAAAAAGCCCGCTTCGATTTAATATGCCTTGCCCCAGTAGAGCATGTGCTTGGCGGGGCGGCCGCAGCAGACGCAGACGTCGGAAACGGGCTCCTGCGCGAAGGGAATGCAGCGGGAGCTGACGCCCGCCCGCTCTTTGAGCGCGTCCTCGCAGGCGCGGTCGCCGCACCACATGGCTTTGATCAGCCCCGGGCGGTTGTCGGCGATCTCGATGAGCTCGGGCAGGGAGCGCGCCGTGTAGGTCATGGCGCTGCGGCGGGCGAGGGCGTTTTCATAAAGCCCGTCGCGCACCGCGTCGAGCAGCTGCGGGATACGCGTTTCGACCTCGTCGAGCGAGAGGACGGTCTTTTCGCGGTTGTCCCGCCGGACGGCGACGCACTGATTCTGTTCGATGTCGCGCGGGCCGATCTCGATGCGCAGCGGGACGCCCTTCATCTCGTACTCGGCGAACTTCCAGCCGGGCGACTGGTCGCAGACGTCGATCGCGGCGCGGCAGACCTTGCGCAGCCGCTCGTAAAGGGCGTTCGCACGTTCGAGGACCTGCTTGGGGGCGACGGCGGACGGAAGCACCAGCCCGTTATCGTCGCCGTGCGCCATGATGATGGCGCCGATGAGCCGTGTGGAGACGCCCCAGGAGGTCTGGTGCGGATAGACGAGGCGGTTGCTTTCATCGGCGAACTGAATGCCGAAAGCGCGGGCGAAGCCGTCGCCGAAATAGTGCGAGGTGCCGCATTGCAGCGCCTTGCCGTCGTGCATCATCGCCTCGATCGTGTAGGTGGAGACGGCGCCGGCGAAGCGCTCCTTTTCGGTTTTTTGCCCCTGAATGACGGGGATGGCGAGCTGGTTCGTGACGAAGTCGGCGTAGACCCCCAGCATGCGGGTGGTCTCCTCCTGCGCCTGCTCGGGCGTGGCGTGGATCGTGTGTCCCTCCTGCCAGAGAAATTCGCGCGAGCGCAGGAAGGGGCGGGTCGTCTTTTCCCACCGCACGACGCTGCACCATTGGTTATAGAGCTTCGGCAGGTCGCGATAGGACTGCACCGTGTTGGCGTAATGCTCGCAGAACAGGGTTTCAGAGGTCGGTCGGACGCAGAGGCGCTCCTCGAGCTTTTCGTTGCCGCCGTGGGTCACCCAGGCGACCTCGGGCGCAAAGCCCTCGACGTGGTCCTTTTCCTTTTGCAGCAGGCTTTCGGGGATAAAGAGCGGCATATAGACGTTTTCGTGCCCCGTCTCGACAAAGCGGTCGTTGAGCAGGCGCTGGATATGCTCCCAGATCGCGTAACCGTAAGGCCGGATAACGAGGCAGCCGCGCACGCTGGAATAATCGACGAGCTCGGCCTTGCGGACGACGTCGGTATACCATTGGGCAAAATCGTCCTCCATCGACGTGATGGATTTCACGAGTTTTTCATTCGACATTTCAATCACCTTTTTTCTATTATAAACGATGTGCGGCAAATTTGCAATCAAATTTCACGGCAGACGCTCGTTTTAATCGAGCACCGTCTCGGGATAGTTGCCGAGGAAGCAGAATTCGGGCAGCTCCTGCGAGAGGGCGGCGAGCAGCGAGACCGTCTCCGGCTCGGCGACGCGGCCGGTGAAATCGAGATAAAACTGATATTCGAAGCTGCCGTTGCCGACGGCGCGGGATTCGATCTTCGTCAGATTCAGCCCCTGCACGGCGAAGCGGTCGAGCACCTGATAAAGCGAGCCGGTGACGTGCGGCAGGGTGAACACGACGCTGATCTTGTTGCTGTCCGGCAGGGTCACGGGGGTGCGGGAGATGACGATAAAGCGGGTGAAATTGTGGGCGACGGTCTGAATGTCGGCGGCGAGCACCTGTAGACCGTAAAGCGCGGCGGCCTCCCGCGAGCCGACGGCAGCCCGGGCGGGGTTCTGCCAGTCGCGCACCTGACGCGCGGCGGCTGCGGTGCTCTCGCAGGTGTGCGACGTGACGCCCAGCGTTTCGAGATACGCCGCGCACTGGCTGAGCGCCTGCGGGTGGGAGTAGACGTCGGTGATCTGTTCGGGCGAAGCGCCCGGCAGGCCGAGCAGGTTCTGGCGCACCGGCAGGACGGCGGAGGCGACGATGAAATGGCGGTATTGCAAAATCAGGTCATAGACCTCGTCGACCGAGC